>VYCS01000019.1 GCA_009843815.1 Cenarchaeum sp. SB0675_bin_21
TCGCCTTTATCACCCACCGGCCCTTGTGGTCCACGTTCACCTTTATCACCCACCGGCCCTTTATCACCAGTCGGCCCTTTCTCTCCTCGATCACCTCGTAGACCAACAGATCCACGGTCTCCCATGACACCACGGTCTCCCGGTAGTCCAGGCGGTCCAGGTGATCCTGCTGGCCCAACAACGCCTTTCTCGCCCTGCGGACCAGGAAGCCCCTTCTCGCCACGATCGCCCCGCAGACCTACAGGTCCAGGAGGCCCCGGCGGTCCACGTGAACCCACCGGCCCTTGCGGCCCCGCAGATCCCGGCGGCCCCGCAGGCCCTTGCGGCCCAGTGGGCCCTACAGACCCTTGCGGACCTACCTTTCCCGCAGGCCCCGGCGGCCCAGCCGGTCCCGCAATACCAGGCAACCCCGGAATTCCCGGCGGCCCTTGCGGCCCGCGTCTTTCCACAACTTGAGCAGAATCTGTTGAACTTACAGAGTCCGTGTCACTATCGTCTGTGTTTGATGGCGGAACTTCAGGCTCAGGAGGCTCATCAGGTGGAATTGGTAACACGTCATTGGATATAATGGATGGCTCATCAGATTTATCGAATGTATGTTCCACATATTGATCAGTCGCGATATCTACTATCGAGTAGTTATTCGAAAATATGTCTTTGATCACCACCCACGCGGAACTCTCTACAAATACAGACTCTGGTAGTGGATTGCTATCATCTCCCAAAGTTATGGTAAATGTACCGCCATCGACTCTTAGGTGAAACTGCCCGTCCCATAGTGACGAAATATCATTGGATATAATTGACTCCTTAGTGGGGTTGATTGAGCAAATTGTAACATGTACTTCATACACGCCATTTTTATCAAATGGTGCTTTTCCGGATATCTGAATGGATGATGGGTATCGCATAACATCCTTCTCTTATCCATGTTATTTTTACTTTTTTAAATAAAAAACCACATAACCCAAATTTTACATTGTAGTATATGGAAATTATGCCCGCGAGTAATTTGACTCTACTACCATCTAGTTGAGGCCCTTTGCCTTGGTCTCCTCGGCCGCTTTCCTGGCCGAGAACGCCTTGAGCGGAGTCTCGTAGTTGGCTATGTCCAGCGAAAAGTGGAGTCACCTCTCGTTGTAATACTCGATATACTCGGGCAGGCTCTCGTAGTGGCCTATCTCTTCCTCGATGGTTCTGTGGAACCGCTCAAGATTACTGCTCGTTTGGGGGTGTCTGGGGGCTTTTTACAACTAGGCAGTCATGATACATTACAATTAGGACGCAACTATGGATTTATTGGATCGATTTTTCCAACTATCTAGAGATGATGCAAACTAGGTGAGATTGTTCTGTACCACTGGCAGAAAAATCCAATTCGCGAATAATATTTAACAGGATGATGTCTTATAATACTATGATGGATTTGACTGATGACACTCAAAAAAAACATACCAAAGATGATACTCAAAACTCACTCAAAAGTAGCCTAAAAGTGTCCAAGACTGATGTGACACCATTAACAGATGAGGATTACAATCGCAAGAAACTCTTCAAAAAAGGCGTCAATTTAATGGCCGACGAAAAACTTGAGGATGCATGCGAAGCATTCGAGCAGGCATTACGCATTGATCCCAAGAATATTGAAACATTATTGAAATTAGGATATGCCAGATTTCATATAGGACAGCATACAGAGGCATTGGCTGCCTATGATCAGGTATTGAATATTGACATAACTCACCCCGAAGCCTGGAACTTAAAGTCACTGGTGGACTATGAGAAAGAGAACTACTCAAAAGCATTAGATGCTGTACAGAATGCAGTGGACTCGGATCCTAATTTTGGCATGGCATGGTACAACAAGGCGTGTTATCTGTCACTACTAAATCAAGTTCCTGAGTCGTTGGAGGCACTCAAGAGATCTATCGAAATAGATGTAAAGAACGCTCGTAAGGCCGTTAAAGACCGTGATTTTATCAATGTCCGTATAGAAGAAGGTTTTAGACGAATAATTGAGGTTGTGGTGTTAGAGTCGATACGACAGGGCTATCATACATTGGGCTCCATAGTCTGGACTACCCTCTTAAAAAAATCCGATGTGGAGGAAGCCCTGGCAAAACTACTGGAGAAAGGTTTGATCATACAAAATGAAAAACGTGAAGGCTTTCATCGTATACCTATATATGATCTAGTAAAGCATATCAGCGACAGAGTGACTGTCGAGAAGCGGGGATTTTTGGGTTTGACACGTAAAAAACTGACTGGCCCAATACAGAGTTTCAGAATGCTCAGCGAGTCTGTCCAGTTAGCAAAGAATACAATAGAAGAGGAAGATGTGGAAGGAACAATAAAAAGTTTGGACGTGTTTGTGAACTCAGACAAGTGCGGACCGATCATGATAGAACAGTTCTTTGAAGAGCACAGGGATATTCGCCTGTGGCGTGCCCGGCTTGATCATAGAGGCAGAGACTATCTGATAGAGCACAAAGAACGAATGCTAAACGTATTGGAGAATATAGGAGCTAGTGTGACAAAAAAGATGCGTAATGACTCTGACTATTCGTCAGACAAACTCCAATAATTGATCATTATACGTAATGTATCGCTATGTATGTGGACGTTCTATCAAGAATACTTGTAGTACTATCATACATGCCTGGCCTGTCAGCTCACTGACAACTCCTTAGAGTTATCCATGCCGGAAACGGCAACAAGGGATTTAGAGTGGTGACATTGCTGATACCCCAGTGTAGATACAACCGAAGATTCTGTGTTGTTATCTGCTGAATACTATTTCCATATGTGATATAACTACAGTCACGCGGCGCATTCGCCCCGACCGGTCTTTGTGTGATAACTGGCATCACTTCCATAGTCGGCAAAAAAGTCTGAATCCTCTTCTTTGGTGGGAGGTGTGGTTAGGGGAGCTAGGCGATTACGAATGTCTATAATTTTGATATCATCGGCATCTTGGCATACACGATGTAGCCAAGACTTTAAGGTGTCTCCTTTTTGAGCATGTTCTTTGAACATAGTAATCAACTGCAAGATTGCGGGAATTACGCGCTTTGCTGGCATGCGCAACAAATTCTTACCTAGCATTGCCTGACCATCCGCCCGACCTCCTATAGACATCATATATGATGGATACATTTCACGACCTAGTCTGCCACCACCTCCGAAGAATCCAACAGTTGCAATTCCGTGCTGGCCACACGAATTGGGGCAACCACTTATTTTGATGGATGACTCTGCTAAAGACTCGTCTTTGTCCAACTCTAGATCTAGAAACTTTCTTTGTATCTCTTTTGCCAAACGATGTGAATTGGTTAACGCCAAATTGCATGATGTTGTACCTGAACAGCCTATGGGCGCAGCCATCGTAAGGGCTCCAGATTTTGCCAAACCGGCCTCAGACATCTTTGTATATATCGACAACAAGTCGTCTTCGTGCACATATCGTATGGCAATATTTTGTACAAAACCCAAGCGTCCTACGCCCTCTGCTGAGAACTCACGTATCAACTCGGCTACCGTCCTTAGTTGTCCTGATGTGATGTCGCCAGCTTCAAGCATGACAAAGACGGTCCTATATCCGTCCTGTTTTTGTTTGAACGTGTTTGTAGACAACCATCTTGCATAGCCTGCGGGAACATTGCCATCCTGATGATTTACCCTTAATGGTATCTTTATCTCATCGGTATCTAGGTTGACTGGTAGGCTCACCACGACAGACTGTGTGGCTCTTACTAAATCCCTCTCTTTTAGAACCAAGTTCTGGAACTTTGTCCAACCCATCTGATTAACTAAGTATCTGAGTCTATTACGTGGCATATTTTTACGATCACCTAATCGGTCAAATAATCTGACCACACTGATGGCAGTATACAGGACGTTCTCTTCTGGTGTGAAATCTTCCAGCTGGTGACCTACATATGACTTGTTTCCTAGACCGCCACCCACAAATACCTTGAAACCACGAACTTGCTTCCCATCCACCTCGATAATCTTTGGTATGAGACCAACATCGACTATACGTGCCATCCCATGCTCCTCACAACACGAGTAAGTGAATTTGAATTTACGAGGTAGATTTTGGTTCATTGGATTTCTCAGGAAGAATTTGGCAGTGGCCTGCGCATAAGGGGTTGCATCAAATGACTCATTGGGGCATACACCACACATGGGGCTACACATCACATTACGTATGGCATTACCACATGCTTCTCGGGATGTCATGCCTGCCTGTCCAAGTTCGCGAAACACTTCTGAGACATCTTCAAGGACTACCCAGTGCAATTGTATGCTCTCCCGTGTGGATATGTGCGCACTCCCAATAGAGAATTGCTCGCTTATCTGAGATAATTTGTCCAGTTGGTGTGGATGTATCTGTCCTGCCGGTATCTTTACCCTTATCATTGCATAGTCGGATGTCATGCGGGTGCCATATGCGCCATGTTGCAGCCTATATCTACGAAACAGGTCTTCGGGAAACTTTCCTTGGCGGAACAGTTTCACTGTTCTGGCAAAATCTTCTGCTTCCTCCATCCGAGACCAGTCGATTACAGGTACATTCATCTTTTCTCGTAGACTAGTCTGACTCATGCGTAGGCATCTTCTCTGCACCATTTATAAATTTTTGAACAGCGGAAAGTTTTGGACCAAGTCGATACATGATGTCAAAAATGACTGGATTCTTATTTATAAAAAGTCTAGATGAGATGCCTCTGCGCAACCATTTCTATAGATATCTAGACATAAAGCAATATATCAAATCAGGCTGCTTTACAATCATGAAGATATACACAAAGGGTGGTGATTCTGGAATGACTGGCCTGCAGGGAGGCAAACGAGTTTCAAAGTCAAGCAGGCGTATAGCTGCATACGGATCTCTTGATGAAGCCAACGCCATCATAGGGATGGCTATTGCAACGGGAACATATGAACAGATACAGACCATATTGAATCGCATACAAAACGATCTCTTTATTTTGGGCGCCGATATGTCAAACCCTGACCTTACAATAAAGACAAACCGCATTACCACAGAGATGATTACTTCTTTAGAACATAACATAGATGAGATAGACAAGACATTGCCGCCTCTGACCAACTTTATACTGCCGGGCGGTACAGTCGCCGGCTCTATATTGCATGTTGCTCGTGCAGTGGTACGTCGTGCTGAAACTCATATGGCTCATATGTTGGGCGATATGAACCCGTTATGTCTGGTGTATGTCAACCGCCTATCAGACTTACTCTTTGTATTGGCCCGTGCATCTAATGTGGGTAAAACCGAGAGTATCTGGAGACCCTAAGATGTACTTTGTAAATTTTGACGTGTCTGTCTTTGAAGTGTAGTAATATGGCCCTGTTACACACACTGCCAAAGTGTACAATAGTTTAGTCCATACTGATTACAGGAGAGATTAACCGTAATACTGCAAAACCACCTGACAAATATGGAATACTTTATTTTCCCCTGAAATTTTGATATTATATGTGCCAGGGTAGCTCAGCCCGGGAGAGCACTCGGCTGAAGACCGAGCTGTCGCGCGTTCAAATCTCGCCCCTGGCACCAATATCTAAATCGTATTTATGCCTGCGATCTTTATCTGAGAGTACTTCGTATGCCTCATTTATTTTGACCATGTCTGTATCAGAGTCCTCACCACTGATATCTGGATGTAGACTCTTTACTAGTTGACGATATCGAGATTTTATCTCTTCGGATGTGGCGTCATGTGATACGCCCAATATCTCATAGTAGTTTGGCAGGTCCTGACGAGTATGTTTGCTTGAATTGTATTCTTCGTAGTCATCCTGCCAGCCTGAGTGGTATTTTTCATAATCCCGATTCTTTTTTGATTCAAAGTTACGTTGATCATAATCTGTACGAATACGTCGTATGTTATCTCTTGCTAGATACAGAAATAATGCAATGACCGCTACGATAAATATTACAAATACAATCATGACCTCTTGTGGTGATATTGTATCACCATCTTGGGCCCATGCAGGTGTAATACTAGATAAAGCAACTAAAAGTACCATTACATAATACTGTCGCATCACAATCATACTACCTCATTACATTATAGAGTTTGTGTGTAATGGCGCAACTTGATAGCATCATGTTGCCTTGACCTGCTCTGAGATCTGTGGGTGGTGTCGCTCATGCATCGCCAAACTTAAACATGACTGTATCTGTCGCGTCTACAACGACACTCAAAATAAGAAAAAAGTTAAACGATTACTTTGATCGTTTAGCAGTAATTGCAAGCCAATATACAAGGCCAGGAGCTAAACCGACAATTAATGGTATCCATACTGGCCATCCGTCTATTACATCTGCCATACGAAATACTGGCCATGCATCATATTAAAATGTTGTGAAATTGGGTTTTTTCCTCAGATGCATGTGTGAATAAAAACATGAATAAATCCACAACTACCTTTCTGCAATATGGCACTATATGATTCAAAGAAGTGATCAAAAATGACGTATATATGCGAGATGTATACATGGATTACATACTCAATCGTCTTGGGACGCGTGGTAGAAGTTATGATGTTGACTCGTCTATTTATCATCCAGCACGTAGTCTCAAAACCCACAACATAATGTTCAATATTATACATGACACAGTGAGGTTTATTGGTGTAGATGTGCCTCAAAGTTGTGCGTATGACATCATCATATATCCACACGATGTCGACACTCACTGTATCCGGGTATGTGGTCGCGAGGCTTCGACCAATCTAGAAATATTTCATAGTCCTACATGCCGTATTGTCTACTGAAGTTGACACTGTGACGTTTCATACATTACCTTTGCAGGAGGCGCCTATAACACATATTAGATATCCATTTCATATGTGTCATGACTGGCACATACTACACATTCATGCCTGTACGTAATACCGAAAAATCAATACAGGCTGTTATCGACAGTCTATTGGAACAGACACTGCCTCCTAAAGAGATAATAGTTGTTAATGATGGTTCAACTGATAAAACTGGAGACATACTCCGAGAGTATCAAAATAGTGCACCAGTCAAGATTATTACAACTGATAGCAAGACGCGAGACTATACAAGACTAGTAAGACTTTGGAACATGTGTTTGCAGCGTGACTATGATTATCACATGGTATCTCCTGGTGATACAATATTTCAGAAAGACTATGCTGAAATAATTGTAAACGCCATGGATAAAGACTCAAAATTGGTCATTGCATCTGGAAACCTGCAAACAGAGAAGGCGGGGGACCCACGTGGAGCAGGGCGGTTTGTTCAACAAAATTTTTTCTACAAATTTTACAAAAAATACCCGGAAATAGTTGGATATGAGTCAGAGATCTTATTCAAAGCACAGATTCACGGATACAAAGTTTTTGTTTTTGACGCAGCTAGGTTTGAACATGTAGATAAACTTGGACACAAACACAACTTTGTAGATTTTGGCCAAGGAATGAAGGCAATTGGATATCATCCACTATTTGTGCTAGGGAGAACCCTGAACGAGATAAAAAAGAATGGCGATATGGGTAGAAAGGGGGCCATCAACATGCTTTGGAATTATATCAAATATAGACCAGAACGGGAGGGTTATTTCTCACTATTTCCTCAAGACGATAGAGAGCGCGTTCGTAGCATGCAGAAGCGTAGGATGTGGCAATACGTAAAAGATGCATTTACTAGATTTAAAGAGTAAATGTTGTGTGATCTCTCCGCTTACCACAATCTTACGTTCTCCCGCGAAGACCGTGAATAAAATATCATAATGTCCGCCTGTATGAGAGGCATTATGTGATGGTCTTTTAGATTGGCAGATACTATATTACTTAGTCTAACATCTTTAGTCTAAGTTACATACAGTAGTGGATATCAGTATGATGAGACAAGGGTTATGTGATACATGCCCAAAGTTTACTACAAAATCATTACTTACAGAATAACTTGGTAAATTTTGCCTCTGGAACACTATCAGACTATACTGTATACTAGATTTGGAGCATTCTCAGTCTTGGAAGGGGCCATGAACTTCATGTTAACTCTAAGTTTTGTTCACATATGCAGATCCAAAAACACTAAACACCTTATCAAAATATAAGGAGGCAGTGTGTAGTATAACTATGCCATTAAAACGGGCAAGTAGAGGTCGAACAAAGGGCGGAAAGGGCTCCAGTGGTGTTGTACAATGCACTAACTGTGGGCAGACCGTGCCAAAAGATAAGGCAAAAAAAGTTACCTCCCGACTAAATCTGGTAGAACATACGCTAGCTAAAGAGCTTAGGTCTCAGGGTGCATACATTGCAGCACCTACAGTTCTAAAGTGGTACTGCATATCATGTGCCATACACTATAAAATATTAAAGATACGTTCTGCAGACAATCGCCGCAAACGTGGCCGATTGCGATAACCCCAAACTATGTATTATCTTTGTAATCTTCTTGCTTGAGCTTCCTGTATATGTGCCGCATTCTTTGTGCCACAGTTATCGCGGATATGATAATTACTATAAACACCGCCAGTGTCATCATGCCGGGTATCATGCCGATTATGGCAATTACCAATAACCGTTCTGCTCGCTCGCCTATGCCATAACCCTGAATATTTATCTGCAGTGCATCAGCTTTGGCACGGGCATAACTTACCAGTAGCGACAATCCTATGGCCAACAGTGCCAAGTCTGGAGAGACTAGCCCGCCGGAGGCTAATCCTGCAAAGATGGCAACTTCGGCTATCTTGTCAAACATAGAGTCCAGAAAAGCACCTGACCGCGATGCCTTACCGGTTACACGCGCCACCTGCCCATCTATAACATCAAAGAATCCAGATATCAGCAGCATAATGCCGCCAAATATGTATGCATATTCAGTGACGCTACCATACAGTATGGCCGCACCAAAGGCCGTCACCAGACCCATGACCGTCCAAAAATTAGCTGATAGGCCGGTACGCGCAAACGCCCTACCCAAGCTCTCAGTATATGGCAGTAGCCTATCGCGCAGCCGATTTAGCACCATTATTTCACTCTGTCCGATACGGTCATGGCGGCCAGAATAGAAATTAATTTGGCGGCTAGCGTTCCTCCGGCCCCGTTATCAAACAGAGGATTTAACTCTACAATGTCGGCTCCGACAACATTACTTTTATCCAATGAATATATCATGGAGAATAACTCTCTGGATGATATGCCACAACTCTCTGGATTACCCACACCTGGACAAAATGCAGGATCTAGCACATCCATATCTATACTAATGTATATGGAATCATGCAATTTAACAAACTCTGACAGTTGAGATGGCCCTGTTCCATTTTGTATGTCTTCATCGGTTATCATTTGAATTTTGGATTCCTGAGCGTATGCCGCCTCCTCGGCAGCATATGCCCGTCCACCCACATGCAGTACACGAGAGCTGTCACGCTTCTCAACAATACGCCGTAGAAACGAGGCATGACTGAGTCTGGCACCAGCATACTGATCTCGTAAATCATAATGAGCATCAAATATTACAAGGGCAACGTCATCAGGAAATGCCATGTATGAGCCCAACGTAACTAGATGCTCACCACCCAGAATTATTGGTATTGTATCACCTTTGCGCATCTCAGATGACACCAACCGAACCATCTTTACCATGTCAGCAGCATCAACAGTCTGTACGAGATTGCCCAAATCATTCATGGCCATCTCCTCTAAATCCACGCCAAACCTAGAATGAAATACCTCGATGTTGTTGAACATGCCTCGAATGTAATCTGGCGCAAACCTACAACCGGGACGATACGAGTGGGTAGAATCGAATGGAACTCCCAGTATTGTGGCTGCTGGTTTTCCATTGCCAGACAGTAGTACAGATGGATTGGTATAAAATTGAGTATAACTCAATTCATCATCATACCATTATTTGAGGTCGTTTAGATAGCAGTCCCGGTTGGTTTAACATGGCCCATGGCTTTCCACGAACCTCCTCTCTTATATCAGATATGAGCTGCTCTATTGTGATATTAATTATGCTGCCGCCACGTCTATCCCTTACAGATAACTCCCCATCAAGTCCATTGGCCGCTTCTTTTGAACCCACCACTATGATGTATGGTATCCACTCCTTCTCTGCTTCACGCACCCTCTTGCCGAGACTCTCGTTGCGTTCGTCGATATCTGTCCTTACCATTCTACGGTTCATATAACTTGCCAACTTTGTTGCAAACGGTATTGTATCATCGTGTACGGGAACTATTCTAACTTGTGTAGGACAAAGCCATAGTGGAAATGTTGGCTTCTCTCCTTTCTTTAACTTGTGGGAAGCATTCTCTAGTAGGGCATATATGACACGTTCAATAGCCCCGGATGGGGAGTTGTGTAGTATTATGGGATTTTGTGGTTTATTGTTGCTATCTACAAATTCTATACCAAAATGATCGCCATTCTCCACATCTATCTGATCCGTGGAGAGGGATGTAGCCCTACCGACAGAGTCGATATAATTAAACTCCCATTTTAATACAAAGTAAAAGAACCTCTCTTTCCACATCTCCACTAAGATAGGCTTGTTGTGCTGGCGTACAAGATTCAGTACAACATCTTTATTTTCATTGTAAAAGTCCTCGGTGAGCCGTACGGCCACCTCATATCTGTCTTGTTCTATACCCATCTCGTGTAGTACGTCCTTAGACAGATTAAAGCGAACATCCAGTTCTGAGATGGCCTGCGACATGTTGGCGCAGAATGCATGACAATCAGGCATCGTAAAGGCTCGCAAGCGCCGTAGTCCTGCCAGCTCGCCGGACTGTTCTCGCCGAAAACTGTACCGCGTAAGTTCATACAATTTGTATGGTAAGTTTTTGTATGACATTTGAAAGTCATGTGCAATCAAAAATTGACCAAAACAGGCGGCAAATCTTAGGAATAGCTGCCTTCCTTCAGAGTCTATGCTGTATTGCCGCGCAGGAAATCTATTAAAATACTTGATCATGCTGGGATGATCCGAGTCGTACATTATGGGCGTCTCCACCTCAAACCCACCATACTCCCGCACTGACTTTGTCACGTATCGCTCTATGAGTGATTTTATCAACCTGCCGTTGGGGTAGAATCTCATGTTGCCTTGATCAGAGGCAGGCTCGTAGTCAGCGATAGCCAGGCGTTTCATAAGTGCCACATGTGGAGGTCTGTCATCTCCACCACGCTTTTTAGCTGATTCATATCTTGCTAGCACCTCAAGACTCTGATTTTTAGTAAAGTTGTAGTCTTTCAGAGGAGTCATTGTTCCATCCGGAGTCATTATGTACCAGTACGAAACTATCTTGGACTCGGCACTCAATGCGTCTGACTCGCTACCGTCCTTGCCACCACTGCGTACAATTTTTAGACCTTCGGCTAGTGGGTGACCCTTTACATGTATGGCGTAAGACTTTGTCCAACCAAATGCTGATCTATATGTTTCGCTATATTTTGACTGTTGTTGCATCGCAGTGAGTATGTCAAGAGCAATACGCGCAGGTGCAAGATCAGCACTAAGGTGAGCGTACGGGTATAGTAGTAATCGTGTGCAACCTAACCGCTCCATCACATTTCCAATCTGAAACATGGCTTTTGACGCTACAGTGTCATCATCTCCTTTTTCAACTGCAATAAATGCTGCCAGCACCTCCTCAACACGTACGGTTTCAGGTGCTATGTCTTCGGCAGCAGGAATCTCCTTTTTTGTAGGTGTGAACTCTACATGGTCACAGTGCAAATGCAAAATACGCATAATAACTCGAACACTATAACAAAATTAAACCTTTCATTTTGTCTGGTTTTGTGTATGTGATGTGTTGATACTTTAAATTCAATATGATGTTAAAATTTAAATAAAGACTTGGAATTTGTCGATACTACTGTATTGTGTAGAGTACTAAATATAGTGAACTTGATTATGGCCCATACGTTATAGTAATTTCGGTTAAAATCTGTACAAAAATCACATAAACATAGTATGGTACTAAGGGGGAATCGTAAACTAGGCTATATAATAATGGTGTCTGCGCAGTTATAGTTACTACACGACAAACAAGATACAAGTGAATTATATAGAATTAAGACATGCACAGTCGCCCCATCTGCAACAACTCGTTGCGGTAATACGGCTAGGTACACTCTACATCTCAGATAGTCGTGCATCCTGGCTACCTTTATCTCTCCTGTACAATACATACGATTTATGAACTCTATAACCGCAGTTGAAAGTGTGTTGTTTTTGTATCTTTCACTGTCTCCAACTGGAGTTGGTCTCTGAACCGTATGGTGGTAGGTATTCTAGAATGACATCTCCTCTGAACTTTTCTAGGCCTCCTTTACAGAAAGGAATTTGTGATATATGGCATCATCTAGAAATATCAAAACACTTCCATACTTAGCATGTATCTTGTATAGTCCAAAAAGATCTCCCTATTCACCTTCTCTGCAAATATACAATACTCTTTACTTTCATCTAGAACCCCCGATTGTATAGAATCGTTGATTGGACAGTAAAGATGAAACATTGACTTTTACTCCTTTACGAAACCAACCGGTTGCTCCACTGTACCCTACTATTGTAGAGCACTCATCTTTGTAGTGTATCTTTTCTGCAGTATTTACGAGCTAGGCGCCCAGCTTTTTTTCTCGTTAATCTCTTCTTTGGTGGGGACATTTGGGTGGCGTGGGCGTGCCTTTCTCCATGGCGGCCCATTTTATGCAACAGACATAGCATCTTACTGCTCTTGTATTCGATATTATACTTATTTCGGACGTGTGCTATGACCAATGGAGCCATCTAGACTCAAAGCAGCATTTGGTCGAGCCGTCTATTGGATCTTGTCTCAGCTCGTCTTGCTGCATATAGATTAGTTTGCATTCGGTACTAGGACGTGTAGTAGCCTTCAAGACTCATCTTGTGCATACGCCGTAACCACTCTACCACTGTGCCTAATGATGCGTCTAGAATGCCCCATTTCACGTAGAGAGTAATCCTTCTTTTTATGGAGACATACTTGAAGTTTCAAATATACATTGGCATCCTTCTCTTTTTTACGCATTTTACATATCATTATGTTGGCATGAAATCGCCATATTTGGGAAGTTATTTGTTGTTTATTAGAAAATTAGTATTTAACACTGGTACTGTACATGGTAATTTTTTATTGGAATTTAAGTTATAACTTTGTAAAAACTCCAATTATGGTCACTATACAAGTCTCGAATATCTTTTTACACATGATTGATCAGAACAGATAATATCTTGTGTATGAGGTATATGTATCTA
>VYCS01000010.1 GCA_009843815.1 Cenarchaeum sp. SB0675_bin_21
TCCATGCCGGCCTGTCTGGCCAACATCTCCTTCTTGAACCCTTTACGGAATCTAATGCCGAATGTGTATGTGCGTAGTACCATTAGCGTACAGTACGGTCTACATATTTAAAAAGATAGTTGAGGTGTTACACATAGCACCCGTCCTTGCGGGAGGAACCCAGACTATCAATAAATTTTGGTCTATTCGCCACAGGAACCACAAGAGCAGAAACCATACTCGTCAATCCGAGAACCACACAACGAACATTTGTTGGTGTATTCAATCTCCCAGGGCTCTTTGCCATACATTTTGAAATGATCATCTATCTCTTCAGGTATTATACGCTCCTCATCCATCTATTATGAATAGACATTATACGTATATAGACTGTAACTAACACAATTCCATACATGATACCAAAATGCGGCTGCCGTTGTATACGATGTAAAAGTACAGACTTGACATCACAAAAGGTAGGGCCAACCGAACAGGACGGATACTATGACATGCATCATACATGTAAAACATGTGGAACTCACTTTGATCATTTAGATGGTACAATCTTTGAGACATGCACAAAGTGTGGTGTGTAATACAATGTTAACAATATTTGGCTCGATGGTGCTTGATACCATACATACACCTAATCATATGTATAAAGAGGCCTTGGGGGGCTCATCCACATATGCGGCCTTGGCCGCCAGCCGCTTCTCAAAGACCAACTTAGTGGCGGTGGCAGGAACGGACTTTCCCAAATCATACATAGATGTACTGTCTGGTATAATAGACACATCTGGCATAGACACAAGAGATGGAAAGACATTCAGATATGAGGCCCGCTACGAGAACAACTTTAAGGACCGTATAGACATACTCGTGGAGCCTAACGTATCACTAAATTATGAACCACATCTCCCTTCACAATACAAAAAGTCTGAGTTTGTATATCTGGCAAATACTGACCCGAACCAACACATTACAATACTACAACAGTTTGATGCACCAAAGTTTGTGATGTGTGATACCATACAACACTGGATAAAATCTGTACCAGACAGAATAATAGAGTTGATACAGATGGTCGATGCCGTTATAATAAACGAAGATGAGGCGCGCCTTCTTACAGATAGATATAACCTAAAAAAGTGCGCAGATACTATACAGGGTTGGGGCGCAAAATATGTAATAATAAAAAAGGCCGAGCATGGCTCACTACTATTTCATAATAACCATACATATTCACTTCCAGGATTTCCCATAGACAGACTACAAGACCCCACCGGAGCCGGTGACTCCTTTGCCGGAGCTGTAATGGGATACCTAAACTCCACAAACACCGTAAATATGGAGAATTTGAGACGAGCCTGCATATACGGCAACGTGGTGGGTTCCATCACAGTAGAACAATACAATATAACAGGACTATTACACCTCACCCCCTCAGACATTCAAGACCGTACCAAAAGATACAGCTCAATGATATCCATGTATGATGATAGACTAAGTGAGATATTCAGAATGCAAAAGAGCCTAGCATCCATAATGGACTCTAGCAGGTATCCAGATGATAACAACAAGAGAGTCTCTGCTCTATGTACAGCTATAATACACGAGGCGGTCGAGTTGCAACGACTGACAGACTGGAAGTGGTGGAAGAGGCCCGTACCATTTGATGATGCGGCTGCCCGGGAAGAGTTGGCCGATATCTGGCACTTTGTAGTACAGGCGTCCATAGAGCTGGGAATGTCGCCTCAAGACATACTAGACGAATACACAAAGAAGAATCACATCAATGTACAGCGTCAAAAGAGTGGTTATTGATTATTCTGGAGATCTCTGATATATCATCAGGCGTTACTGCAGGATGGACGGGTATAGACATTGCATTGGCGGCGGCCTCATCAGTATGTGGCAGTATAGTTTTAGATGAGTAATGCGACATCCTATGTATGGGTGTCTTGTAGTAAATGGCGGCGCCCACATTATTCTGATTTAATGTAGAAAGTAGTTTATCGCGCGCCCTTACAGATACAGTATATAAATTCCAATTTGGGCTCTCACCAGACCGTATTACAGGAAACCTCACCACATCACTATCTAAACTACTATTCAATATGGCAGCATTCCGCCGACGTATGTCCAAGAATGATGGCAGCTTCTCAATCTGAACACAAGCAATGGCAGCAGACACCTCGGGCATACGCGCATTTATACCAAATGTTGCAAAAGTACCTCGTACATTGCCGTGGTTGCGTATGGCCAGCAGACTCTCGTATGTTTTATGATCATTAGTTACTATTATGCCCCCCTCTCCTGCAGTAGCCACCTTACCCGGGTATAGACTATAACATCCTACATCTGCCAGCGTACCTGTATGTCTATTATGTATGGTGGAACCCAACGATTGGGCCGCATCCTCTATAACTGGAATACTGCCAGATACCTCTTGTATCTGTCTTATGTCTGCAACCAGTCCGTACAGATGTACAGGTATGATGGCTGCAGTACGACTTGTAATACAATCCCGTATGGCATCTGGACTTATTGTATAGTTGTCTAATGATATATCTGCAAAGACCGGCGTAGCTCCCACCGATCTTACTGCATTGGCCGTGGCTACATAAGTAAATGATGGAACTATCACCTCGTCGTTTGGTCCTATGTTTAGTGACAGTAATGCCGCCTGTAGAGCCACAGTACCTGAATTTACTGCCACTGCATACTGAGCCCCCGTAAAGTCACAGACTGCCCCCTCTAATCTCTGTACCATCTCCCCACCTTCAGGTTTGGGTGATGTCAATATGCCAGACTTTATCACAGATGTAACAGCATCAATCTCGGCATCACCTAGTATGGGACGATTAATTGGTATGTAATCATCAAACATCATTTTATTAGAATAACGAGAGTTATTTTAGAATTTTGCGGGGGCGTGTACTAAGATAGAATGCATGAGCGCTAATTAATAATGCAGCCAGAAATACCTTTGTTGCAAATACCAGGTTCCATGGAGCGTTAGCATCCGGATACGCCACGTATAATCTATCTATATCGGGAACTACACCATTTATGACACCCGCAGATATTTTTGCATTTAGTACGGTAAAGTTGTAGAGCACCTCGTATAGTGATATTATCAAAAGGCCCAGCAACATTAACTGGAGTAGCGCCATTCTCCGGCTAGAAATCTTACCTGCAACCGTCCTCTTCCAACCTATTCGGGAGACACAGTACCACCCTATTATACTGGAAAAGAACAACCAGGTGGATAGTCGGGCAAAGTTCTCAAAGGGTATTGTGGTATTATGTATTACTTCCCCCATCACATAGGTGCCATTCTCCAACCATTCTATCGTGGAATGATAAAACCCAAAGACGGTTATACCAAGCATTATGGCGCCACATACATAAAATATGTACAGATACACCTTGTAAGCGGCATCGGTCTCTTCTAGATGCTCAGGCATGACTACACCTTTTTACTCTCCGTATAAAAATTGACAAATCATAGAACATAGGTTTATACAATTTCTCATACATACAATCATGGTGGATATAGAAGAGAAGATACGTTTAATGTACGAGCCACCCACACAAGAGGTAGTTACAAGAGACGAGCTGGTAAACCTCTTTCAGACAAACGACTCTCCAAAACACTACATCGGCTTAGAGATATCCGGATTTCTACATCTGGGCAGCCTAATCAGTACAGGCTTTAAGATAAACGACATGATGAGCGCTGGCGTAAGATGTACTATATTTCTGGCCGACTGGCACACTTTTATCAACGACAAACTAGAAGGCAACTGGGATATTATATCTAAAGTGGCCAAATACTACAAACGAGCATTTGAGGTGGTCTGCCCGGGTGTAAATATTATACTGGGAACAGACCTTTATGATGATAAAAGAGAGTACTGGTCTGATTTTGTACGTTTTACAAAACATTTGAGTCTGGCACGAACCAGAAGGGCAATCACAATAATGGGCAGGACCGACTCGGACAACCTTGATCTGGCAAAACTACTATATCCTCCCATGCAGGCAACAGACATTCACATGTTGGACTTGGATATAGTACATGCAGGCATGGATCAGAGAAGAATTCACATGGTGGTTCGCGATATATTTCCAAAGGTAAACTGGAAGGTGCCTGTTGCTATACATCACAAACTGTTACCTGGCCTGTCGGCGCCCACAGATACAGAGATCCCCGGCAAGATGAGCAAGTCGGATCCCAACTCGGGCATACTAATACATGACACCAACAAAGAGATTGCAACAAAGATATCCCGAGCATGGTGCCCACAAGGCCATACACAGAACAATCCATTGCTGGAGATTCTACAAAATATAATATTTCACAGGCGGGACGACATAACAATATACAGACCTGAAAAGTTTGGCGGCAATATGTCATATTACAACTTTGATGATCTACAGAATGACTTTGCTGCTAAAAAGATACATCCTGCCGATTTAAAAAAGACCGTATCGGATAATTTAATTGAAATATTACAGCCAATACGAGACAAAATACCACTAAATGATGAATTATACAGTGATATTCAGAGAACCATCATGTAATGTTATACTTTGATTTGTAGCCGCGAGGGTTTATCATTAGATCTTTGTATGTATATGTGGATGAGTTACCAACTATTACAGTGCTTATCATACCTAAATGCTCTGAATGTTTTGGGAGATCATCGAGTGTTGTTAGTATGACAGTCTGAGAGTCTCTATATGCCCCTTTTATTATGGCTACAGGAGTCTCGGGTTTTCTATACTTTAGTATTATATTTCTAGAGTCTTGCAGCTGGTGAATGCGCTTCTTACTGGCAGGATTATATATTACAATTACAAAGTCTCCTGCTGCAGCAGACTCTACACGTTTTGTAATTATCTCCCAGGGTACTAGTAAATCACTCATACTTAGAACGGCAAAGTCGGCCATTAATGGGGAGCCTATTATGGCAGAGCAGGAGTTTAGAGCCGAAACACCAGGGATTATCTCCACAGGAAGATCCGCATCTGGATTCCAACCAGACTTTGCCAGTACTTCGTATATTAGACCGGCCATACCGTATATTCCTGGGTCTCCACTGGACACCAACGATACAATACTGCCAGACTTTGCCAGCTCTATACACTGATGAGCTCTCTCGACCTCCTGTGTCATGGCGTACCTGTATACGTCTTTATCTACTATCAGATCTTCGACCAGATTTACATATGTAGTATACCCCACAATGGTGTCACTCTCTGCTATGGCCTCTTTGGCACGAAAAGTCATATGGTCATGGTGACCAGGACCCACACCCACAATGTACAATTTCCCAGCCATAATATATCACAGTATGATATTGTGGCGATTAATTATAGTTTAAACATATCGGGTACCGGCTCAACATACTCTAAAACTAATTATGATGGCTGGAGTCGTCCCCTCTGTTATGTATGGATTGTTCTAACAGAATTGGTAAGGGGCATCGATTCTAAGACCTTCTCACCCACTGTTTTGCATGCTGCAGCCCCATGGCTAGCATACTCTCTACAATCTTAGTCTAGTTGATTCTCTTACATATAATCAAACTACAAATACGGGACACTCACTGGAACGGGTCTATAAACGGACAGTTCACTATGTGGTCTGTATTCATGGGCCGAGCTAAAGATGTGGTTACCATCTCATTACTTACATAACGGTCAATATCTGCGCGAGTCTCCAAGAGAGTGGCTGCAGATGGATCATTCCATGATACCAAGTAAATACGCCACATGGGACTGTACTCCTCATCACCAGGAGCAGCTGATGCTATGCCGGGTTGGAACCCTAATGGACCTGAACTCATCAATCCGTTTGAGAACTGGAAGAGATCCACGGCCGCTGCGTTTGTTATGAGACTGGCTGTTGTGGGAGTGTGTAGTACGCCCATGGCCCCTGCTGGGTCTGAAGGCGTGGCATCTGTAACTATATAATATATGGTTCGGCCATCTGGACCCCACCCTCTGTGGGCTACAAATGTGACCGTCATCTCTTCTTCATTTATCTCGGTTATTTGACCGCCTCCATACTCCATATCATTTGTTATGGTAGGGTCAGAGCGTACCATCATCTGACCATCTGGCCACACTATCTGAGGAGCATTTACCACAATGCCCTCGTCTCTGACAAGCACACGGCCTGCATCTATGAGATCTAGTATATCTGATGCGTACTCTTGCACCTGTTGGTTTTGGCCTGGCTTCCAGGTTATCTCGACTAGTTTGCTTAGGGCGTTATACTTGTCGCTCTGTTCTGGTGTGTATGCGAACACTTCACTCTGATATCCATATATGCCATCACCCTTCTCACCATTGGTGAATACATACATGGTATTCAAATTGTCTGCACTTGCTAGCGGCGGAGCCAGCTCTACCCTCCACTCTTGGCGTTCGGATACATCCTCGGCCCATTCCGCATCACTGGCATCGGTTATTATGTATAATATATCTCCACCATCATGCATTCCCGCATGTAGGGGTATGGTGGCAGGTACACTGGCATCACCCAACTCTATGGAGGGTTCTGGTATGTCGACACTTGGATTTTGCAGTATTATATCGGTGGGTTGACCACGAATCCATCCATCCACACTTATAGTAGCAGTAAACTCATCACCCCGGGTGTGTAGACCTACTGCGGCCCCTGTATACTCAAACGAACCCGAGGATTTGCCCTCATCAATGAAAGTCCAACCATATACTGTTTCACCATCTACAGTCCATGTGGGTTGGCCACGAGCGTCTGACTCGTCAATCTCATGTAGTACCACCAACTGTACAGGGGTACTGGCCGTATACGTCATGGAACCATCATATATTGTGCCTTTGTTAGGCGAGAGTATCATGCTTAGTTGATGCGTCTCATGACCTACTCCTGGGGATAATGATGAGACAACCGTCTCTGTAAAATGAAATTTTTTATTAGAACCGGCCTGAGCGGTCTGCTCGGGCATGGATGCTGCAAATATCAGACCTGCTGCTACTCCAGACACTATGATGGCAAGTAAGATACGGTTCAATGCTTGAATACCAATAAACTATTATAAATTGTTTAGGCTTTTAGAATTTCCATCCTAATCGCGGGTGCCGGATGCCCTGGCATCCTCAGAAAACACACCGTATTCTACTATGAACCGCGAGGCGTTATGATTAATATATCGTCTGACTTATGTTTAGGTAGCATGGACGAGCAAACACTCATACAGGAGTTACGGCGCACAAACCAGAACCTAGCTAAGGCACTTGAGCGTCTGGAGTCAAATGCGGCAAAGATAGAGGCGAATGCCGACAAGATAGAGGCGAATGCGGCGGCCATACAGGCGAACTCCCAGTTGATAGGGACTGTCATAGAGCAGCTGGACAAGCGGCACGGCTAGTCATATGGCCCCAGATACGGCCACACACTTTGTTTTCATTGAGTCATGAGATGGTCGCGCGGCGCCGTTCCAAATAAAAGAGTCTGGTACGGTGTGGTTCTATTACGGGCCGCTGGGATGTACTGCTCCGGCGTACTTGTGCAAAAAGATGTAGTATCCTTCAAATTTGTATGTGAGAAGAATCCAACATATCGTACCCATCAAGACTTAAAAATAGAGTATTTGATAGTAGATTTATTGACTTTTGAGGCAAAGACCAACGGGCCTAATGATCTAAAGGCTGTGGTTGGCGCCATTGCCACACTTGTCGAGGAGGCGACCTTTGAGGCCACCACCGAAGGGATATCCTTCAAGGGAATGGACCCCTCACATATAGCATTGATAGATGTGTATTGGCCGAACGCGGCATTTGCCTCCTATATCTGTGACTCGGAGATAAAGTTTGGTGTACGTATAGACGAGCTTGCAAAACTGATTCGCCGAGCATCAAAAAGTGATGATGTCAAAATTACATTAACCGATGACAACTTTCTACAATTGTATATGGGTACCAGTAAACGTTACAAGATGAGACTAGTAGAGAGCTTGGCTACTGAAGCGCCTCTACCAAAATTAACATTTGATGCAAAGATAACAATGCCACCAGCAACACTAGACAAAATACTAGGAGATGTCAGCGTCGTGACCGACTATGTGACTATACAGATAGACAACAACAATGCCACCTTTTCAGGTAAGGGTGACTCTGGTGAGGCCAGTATAGATGTACCACAAGATACAGAGAACTCTGTTACCATATCGGCGGAACAACAGAGTGAGGGTACTTATAGCCTCGAATATCTGACCCCCGTGGTAAAGGCCGTGGGCGGTGCTTCAAGTACAATAACATGTGAGTTCTCCAACAAGAAACCCCTCCGAGTGGGATTTGACATATCCAACATGGGTCATATTCACTTTTACATGGCTCCCCGTACAGAGTCCTGATGCCTTCTGATAGACCAAGACTGGTAATAAAGTACGGCGGTTCTACCATCTCTGGAGCAGATGACATTGCAAAGATCACAAAATATCTATCTGAGATATCGCACCACTACAAACTAGTGGTAGTCTGCTCTGCTATGGGAGAGACCACCAACCATCTACTAAAACTGTCTTCTAGTATGGAGACTGGCGAGCGGCAAGAGATAATCAAAATACTCCATGATATAATAGACTATCACAGAACAACATCTGACAATCTAAAAGATACCATAATAACTGATCATACGATATCACAAAACCTTGATGAATCACTAGACCAAACATTTGATGAACTACAAGTATTGGTGGATGGCCTCATACTGTTATCTGAAGAGACCCCCCGCTCACGAGACTATCTGGTCTCTTTTGGTGAGCGGTTCTCCACACTCTTGATGGCCTCGGCACTACAATCTATGGGTGTGGATACAGTACCTCTCAGTGGTAAGGAGGCCGGCATACTCACTGATTCAAGATTTGGCAAGTCCAAACCATTAATGGATACCACCAAACTACGGGTATCAAAGAATCTAAATGAGCACATCGATAAAGGCGTGGTTCCTGTGTTGGGGGGATATACTGCTGCCGACCAGCATGGCCGCATTACAACATTTGGGAGAGGCGGCTCTGACTATACGGCCACCATAATCGCTGCATGTATTGATGCTGATCAAGTATGGCTTATGGGTGAGATGGATGGCATGATGACTGCCGATCCATATATCGTACCTGAGGCACAAACATTACAAAAGATATCATACTCTGAAGCTCGTGAAATGTCGATGTTTGGCGAAAGGGAGATACATCCACGTACCTTTGAGCCTGTCTTAGACAGAGGGATACCTCTGCGCATACGCAGCGCCACCAACACTAAAAATTCTGGAACACTCATTGTGCCCTCTCATATGGTTGATAACACAATAAAATGTGTCAGTATGATAAGGGATAGCGGCCTTATCGACATGCAGGGATTTGGAATGGCGGCCTCTCCGGGTACGGCAGCTGCAATATTTGGTACACTGGCCGCACCAGGTATCAGCGTAATGATGATATCGCAGAACCCATCAGAGTCCAGTATCAGTATTGTATTGAAGAATCAGGACTTACATAAAGCCGTAAATGTTTTAGAGATGGAACACTTGGGCAAAAAGATCAAAAACCTTAATGTCACCACCAATGTAGCCGTCGTATCCCTGATAGGTTTGGGACTGCGTGGAACCGTTGGAACAGCATCTCGAGTATTCAATACTGTAAGCAACAAAGATGTAAACGTAATAATGATAACGCAGGGCTCCTCAGAGATTAATCTCTCCTTTGTGATAAAAAACTCTGATGTAAAGACCGTCGTACAAGCCTTACACGCCGAGTTTCATTTAACAGATCTTTAAGAGTAGTCACGCCAAGTGTGGCCGCATTTGACACATCTGTAAAACTGTGTTGTGGGCTCATCTGCACTACGAGTCTGTAGCATCCACCATACTGCCTCATCATGACCACATCTGTCACAGTCTATCTTTGTGGTTGGCAGCATATCTTTACCATCCTCCTCGGTTAGAACATCCAATTCGGGAACCACATCTGTATGTTGAGATGTGACGCTTGAGCCGTCTTCCTTATGGTCGCACTTTGAGCATATTAGGACACCATCCATCTTTCGAAGACGTGTATTGCAACTGGGACAAAACTTCATCTCAAACCAAAACATCCATGGCCATTATATCTTTCATTTCGTTGGCGGAGATGATGGCTGCATCTACTGCATCGCGTATGTTTTGTTTGGGGTCTGATTTTGAGGTCACCCGCATCCAGCACTCGTTTGTGAGGGGATGTTTGAGAATAACTCCCACAAACTCCACATCTGGGTTCTTTTGGAGTTCGTGTTGTATTATGTATAGTGTCGCGATATCCACATCTGTAAATGATAATCCTACCTCGTTGGCGGTGGAGCTGATAGCTTCGACCTTCATATAATTAAAAAAAGAACATATTACGGATATAAATCAACCGAGCATGGATCGAATTGATAAGATAGAGGTTATACCATCAAAGTCATCATATTCACTTGATGACACAATACATTTGCTGGTAAAGTTTTCTGTACAAGGCAAGAACCGGGAGTCATTCACCGAACAGAACTGGACTGAGGCGTACAATGCCAACGATGTATCCGTCAAGATGAAGTATGAGGTTCATATAACCTCTACAGGGTTGAGGCGCCAAAAACTGGGCAAACCCATCATATCATACAAGAAGGCAGCAATATTTTGGACCAGAAACCCAAAACTAGTAAATCCCATGAAGGAGAAGCGGGTCTGGGTGCAGGTTGCAAAGAATTTTACGCCCATCATAAAACTGACTGAAGAAGATGTACGCCAAGAGCTGTTCGACTTTGAGGAGGACTATACCATCAAAGCATCAGAGCTGGGTAAGGGTACACACAAAGTAAGAGGCAACGTGCAAGTGTCATGGCAGAAACATCATTTCTTAGACAAGAACGATGTACATGGTGATATTCTACCTGTAGATATACAGGTAGACTAATGGGCTGGTAACTAAACGTCGCGTAGGTTACCGGCCTGCCGTATGGCAGATGTTGGCGGCAAACCGCCATTCAGAGGAGTTACATTGAGACGTTCTTTGTTGGCTGGACTTTGTACAACCTTTGGATAGGAACACCGCTTAAATATCACCGAATCATGTGTAATACATGAAGTACAAAGGTGAAAAGTACATCATTAGGACTCTGCAGTACCGTTTAAAGACATCAACCAAACTAACACAATACTTTGACTCCATGTATTCTGAATCGCACATGTGGCTCAATGCCGGAATTGAGGCGCGTCGGGCCGGCCTGTCGGTATTTGATACCAATAAAGTAGCCACCATATGCCAGACAATCCCCCAAGCTTGGGTTCGTGGCGCAATACAAGAAGGCTATAAGATGGAGGGTTGTGCACATGTAAAGTACGGGCGTAAGATATATCCACTATACAGCGCGGTTCCATTGGGCAAAAAGTCCAAGGGTAATACTGTATACTTCCCAAAGTGCGACAAACCCTTCAAACTGCAAAAGGACACGCTTCCAAAATCCTCACAGTCCTACAAGATTGTGGATGTTACAAATCACGATGATAAAGAGAGGCAGTTCGAGTTGCACGTAACTATTCGTGAGCACGTCCCGGACCGTGTATGTACCGGCATACACGCGGGTATTGACATGGGCGGCAAGCACACGCTTATAGTTGGAAAGTCGGATGGGGGTATTGCGATGCTGACACTTCGTGAAAAAGATACCATGCGGAACATCGCGCGAATACAAAAGAAGATGGCGCGGTGCAAGCTTCATTCTCACAAGTGGCGCAACCTGCATGCGCAGCTGCAATCGGTCTACAAGAAGATGGGAAATAAACAGATGGATGATCTGCGCAAGTTCTCCAAAAAACTGATGCTGCAGTGCGATAAAATCATCATGGAGGGCATGAACCTTCGTACAATGACTACAAAAGGGAAGGGTCAGAAAGCCAAGAATAAATTGATGCGACAAAGCAAGTGTGGTGAGGCGCGGAACTTGCTTGCGCAACAATCACTCAAGTATAATACAGAGTATGCCGAGATAGACCAGAAAGGCACCTCACAGCAGTGCTGTGTATGCGGCAACACAAACACATGGCGCAAAAGCAGCCAGTTTCGGTGTTATGATTGCGGTGTTCTGATGCACGTGGATGTCAACGCGGCATTCAACATATTATTCACTTTTTACACAGTGCAGTGGTCTAAGCGTGCGCAAGCCGTTTACGCGCTGCAAGACAAGGCCGGAATGGTCTTGAGAGGGAAGATACATCTTGGCACTTGCATGCCTCCTCCAAGTGTTAACGACGTGATGGCCGGTACAGGCTGTCCAAAGGTCGGGCGTCAAAGTCCAGCCAACAAAGAACGTCTCAATGTAGCTCCTCTGGATGGTGGTCCGCCACCAACATCTGCCGCACGGCAGGCCGGTAACCTACGCGACGTTTAGTTACCAGCTCATAGACTAAGATGTAGTTATACACTAGAGATAAAACGCATGCGTAGTGCTCAGATATTGGAGTGTACAATACGGGGAGGATAGCCGGAATAATGCCGTATCATCATAATGACTAATACCCCTTTTGGATAGTGCAGGTGGCACACTGTATATTGATCAGAGGAACCTAAGATATAAAAAAGTCGCTCAAGTGTAGATTGTATGGCAAAGTATGATGGTCTACTAGGACAACCTCTCCTAGAAGTGGAAGAACCAGACAAGGAAGGAGGAATCACCTTCATCTTTAAAGATAATCGGTTTTTGTTTGTAAAGGCTGAAGATGGCAAGATACAGACCATATCGATACCCGAGTGATTGAGATGGCTGACTATGAAAAACTCAAGATGACCGAACTAGTGGGCGTACAAGAGGAGAACGACCAGATAATATTGCAGTTTCAAGAGGGCCGGCGAGTTATAATCAGTATACAGGATGGAAGACTACAATCTCAAGTGTCCTGAAGTGTGTGTTTTTTATACATAGAGATGGCAATCTCCTGCACCTCTGACTGTATGGAGCCGTGCCTCTCTCTTCGTATGGTGTCAATGGCCTGCTGCGCATCATAATCCTTGTATTTTATCAGATAGCATGCTAGAATGGTTCCCGCCCGTCCCAGACCCGCTGCGCAGTGCACCATGACCGGCCTCTTTGCTATTATATTCTGATGTATAAAATCTACAGTCTCATCTATCTCTTCTGGCGTGGGAGCCGTCATGTCTGGCGTGGGAGTGTGTTTGTATTGTACATTATTAGTCCATGATTTTGGTAGTGGTTCCTCGGTCATTGTGACCACACATTCTACTCCCTGACTTAACAACCACTCAAACTCATTCTCTGAGGTGGGAAACCCTGATCCCGCCAATATGTCTGGTAAGACCCAAGAGAAGTTGGTGGGTCGGCGTGTGACACGTCCATGTATGCTTCTCCATAGATTTCCAGGCCGACTCATACGTATACACACAAGCAATAATCCTTTTAAAATTATTCTAAGACTGCCACTGCTCGAACTGGCGAAGCTGTACTGTCTAATATTTTGAGGGGCAAAATAATATAGTTAAATTGCACACCTGGTATCTTGTCGAGATGGGCAAGATTTTCCACATTTATCGTACCTGCACGAGCCAATATGTGGTGCGCAGGAAATGTAGCATCCAATCCAGCATCAATGCTAGGCGAGTCCATCCCCACCAGTGAGACTGATATGGATGCCAAATATTCGGCCGCGTCCTTTGAAAGACCTGGATTCTCAGAAAAGTAATTGTCATCATTGATGTGCGTCTGCCACCCGGTCCGAAATATTACCGGCGAACCGTGCGGAATTGTACAGTTTTCCTTCTGCCACCGTATAATATCGTCTCTTTGAATATACCCGTTGGCATCTTTATGTATATGAAGCAGTGTGGCTCTACCAACCAATACATTCAGGGGGATTTGGTGTATGCGTAGACCATCTTGTCTAAAGTGATATGGTGCGTCCATATGAGTTCCCAAATGTGAACTTAGAAACAACATCTCAGAGTTGTATCCCTCCCCTTTTATGGTGCTCCATGGTATCGTGTGCATTGATGGCGAGCCTGGGAACACAGGCAGTGTATCGGACATCTCCAATGTCAAATCCAATAACATACACTACATAGTCTAGTTGCACATTTAACGCTGCTGTTTTGAATCCTTAAAAGTTAAATATCAACTATCAGTAGTTACATTGTGCCAACGGCGTATGTATTATTGAATTCTGATCTGGGCTCTGACGCATCAGTTATCACAGACATAAAGAGAGTTTTAGCTGAAGAGTCAGATATAGATTTTGAACTGCAGGGTGTCTATGGTGTCTATGATATCGTCTTAAAGTTAACTGCTCAAAAGACAGAGAATCTACGATTTGTAATTACCAACAAGATACGCAAGATAACAAAAGTTCAATCAACATTAACCATGATGGTTATAGAAGAACAAGAAACATCATAAACACTCTTTAATTATATCTACAGTCGCATCGATCTCGTTATATGTGTTGTAAAAATGGGGTGATACTCGTACTATGTCCAGGTCGCCGATCTCTCGCTGAGCCACAACCACACCCCGTTCGTCCAACATCTTTACCACATCTGATGACTTTTGATTATCAATACGAAACGACACAATGCCAATGTGCTCATCCTCTGGTCCGTATATGGTAACGCCGGACATATCAGATATACTCTCTCTAAACGCCTGACTCAACTTGTTGTTCTTGTATTGTATTGTGTCAAGCCCTATGCCTGTGATGTATTCTAAAGAGGCCGCAAGGCCTGCTAGACCTGCATAGTTGCGGTATCCAGCTTCAAACTTATCAGGCATATCTTTGAATGCTATCTTTGTGTTATCATAGAGCATGGCAGACTCCCCACCAATGGCAACAGGACGCAGTTGCGATGCGGCCTTCCTGCTACAATAGAGGAGTCCTGTTCCCATGGGGCCGCAGAGCCACTTTGAACCATTAAACGCCATAGAATCACAGTACAGTCTTGAGAAATCATAACTACCAAAATTTCCCATAGTCTGCGCAGCGTCTACAAAAAAGTGACTAGTCCCTTTTGTCATGCGGCCCACCTGCTCTAATGGTAGGATGGCGCCCGTATTGTATAGCGCATGGGTCAAGGCTACTACAACAGTATTATTATCAATATACGACTCTATATCTCTGATATCAAACAGTCCGTTTTGATCAACTTTGAGTATTCTGTGCTCTGCCTGTAGATTGAGCCAGGGAAATGAGTTGGCGTGGTGCTCGTGTGTCACATCACGTATTACCACATTATTGTGTAGTTTTACATCAAGTCCATTGGATATGATATTTACGCCATCTGTTATGCTCTGTGTCAATACTATCTCATCGGGTTGGCAGTGTATTATATTAGAGATGATGCGTCGTATCTGGCGCCCCAGATCTAGTACCATCTGTCTGCCCGTCGCTGAGTCCGGTCCGACACTATTATATTCTGTAATAAAATCAGACATGGCTGTAATTGTTGAGGTTGGCATTCGGGATATCGAGGCATTGTTCAGGTATATGCGGCCTTCACCGGGAAACTCTTCATAATAATCCGACTCTATATCTTGTCTTGACATGTATCTGATTAGTGGCATGTTTTCATTATAAATTATGGCTGATTCTATACAAGGTTCGTTCACCAAATATTATAAAAGAGAAAAAATTCTAAATCACAGCAGGTTTATTTGACAATATATGACACAATAATAGATGCAGCTGCACAACATAAAACAGATACTGGACAAATTTTTATCACAAAAAACAACGGGTCCCGATATTATATTATGTTCAAACCCTCTCTTGAAATGTGTTTTTTTAGAGAAGTTAGTACATCATACCAATCATGGCGTAATATATCTGGATTTTGATATGTTGTATAGTGGTTATGTTAATTCAGGCATATTTGACCTCCCCGCCAATGTACTGGTGCGTCGTCCCAATTTATCAGATTGGCGAGCAGAGATCACAAGTATAATACAAACAACATCTGCACATGAGTATATGATTATAATAGATTCACTAAACGGAATGATGACATCCTTTGGACATAAGCGTCTGACACTTCATTCCATAATGCTGATGTCATCATTAGGAGTTAATGTCAATACTCGAGTAATAATTGCTGCCATAACAAAAAAGACCACGGACAGCTGGAAGATTCCTGGCGGTCATACCAACTTACCAAACAACATGTATACACTAGATATTGCAGATAACTCTGCAAAACTGACAAAAGCGACTTAAACTAAACGTGACACTGCTAGTGGTTTTAAACGGTGTTATGAGTGTACAGACTGCAATAAGCTATATTAACTAAAACAGCATTTTGTATGGTATGCCAGTAGCAATACTACCAGACATCAACGATGCAATGTGTATTGGATGTGCACTTTGTGTACAGGTCTGCACTGCTCTGGGACCAGATGTTCTCAGAATTAAGTCCGTTGAAGGCTGGAGCCGAAGCAAAGCATTCGTCTTTTATCCAGAGAGATGTATCTCTGATGGCGCATGTATAGGTGTGTGTCCCACAAAGGCAATCTTTTGGATGAGACCAACAGAGTTCACTGTTGGACAACCAATTCCACTACGTGAGAATGGTCTCTTCGTAAAGGGTTGGGACGAACTCGCAGCTTAATTTTACAGGTTTTTTTATTTTGTTTTATTTGTTGTATGCTACATTTGGTACAACAATTTTTACTCGATTATCTGTTGTATATTTTTATAAATAAAAAAAGAGGGGGTTAATCCACCCTTATCTTTTTACCCTTAGGTTTATTCTCTGTACTAAAGACAATCTCTAGTATGCCGTTTCTGTACGATGCCTTTATGTCATCATCAATAATTGTGTGTTGAATTGGTACGCGAGCATGATACTTTTTGTCTGCGCGCGTAGCATCAATCACCAAATCGTCTTCATCGACATAGACGTTTATGTCATCTTTTGCCACACCTGGCATTTCAGCAACCACCTTTATCTCACTATTTTCTTCATTTGGTATTACATCTACCTCAATGGTGTTCCTTTGTAAGTTTCCAAACTCTTGTATCTTTGGTGGCCCATCTGGTCTTGATTCAACACGACATCCATACCATACAGGGTTGGTCATAAATGATGAATCCGAGAGCATTCTGTCAAAGACTCTGTCGAATTCCTCAAATATTGTCATTTTCATGTTACTTATGTAATATATATGACATAATATAAAGCATACTGTCAAATTAAACAACATTAAAAATGTCGCTTACATACAGCCTGCATATATTTTGCCAAAAAATAGATTGCAACATGCTCTTTTGATATATATGCAATATAACAAAATGACATACTGTCTAAATAATTGTGCTTGACGTATAGTATCAATCTTTATGTCGCAACTCAAATATATACTAGTATTTTACATATACAATTTAGTTATGCCTGCCCATGTAAGTCGGAGTGTAGATGACCCATCACAGAGAGTTGGGGACTGCTACATCAGAATGTACTGGAGATATTATACACTATGAAAACGACAATTATAATATTAGGTGGTGGTTTTGCGGGGGTCGAGTGCGCCCGTAGACTAGAGAAGCGCATGCGAAGTAACTCTTTAACCGAGATTATACTGGTCAGCGAAGACAACTTTTTATTATTCACACCAATGCTGCCTCAGGTGGCCTCTGGAACGGTGCAGACCAGAAATATAGTCATACCGATAAGGGCTATGATTAAAAAAACAACATTTTATGAGGGGAGGGTAAGGCACATAGACCCTGTTGCACGCCGGATAAGTTTGTGGGGTACACCCGAGAAGCCCGGCATTGTATTAAATTATGATTATCTGGTGGTGGCTTTAGGTAGTGAGACCAACTTTTTTGGTATGAATGACTTGGAGAATAATGCCTTTAGAATGAAGACATTGAACGATGCAGTCATTGTGCGCAACCGTATTATAGATATGCTGGAGCAGGCCAACAATGAACCTGATACCGAGACAAGAAAGAGTCTCTTGACCATTGTTATAGTTGGAGGTGGCTTTGCAGGTATAGAGACGGCAGGAGAGCTGAATGATTTTCTAAACGATGCAACAAAATATTATCCTAAAATAAGTATGAGTGACATATCTGTAAAGGTGCTGGAGGCCTTGCCTACCATACTACCCGGCTTCTCTCAAAGACTGGCCCAATTTACAAAGAACCAGATGATACAGAGGGGTATAGAGATAAACCTTCGAACAGCAGTGACTGGATTTGATGGAGCTACAATAACCACTAAAAACTTGGATGATCAAATGACAGACAACATATCCACAAAGACGGTGATATGGACGGCAGGTGTTACTCCTACAAATACAATAAAACGGTCAATATTCAAGACCGAGAAGGGTAAAATGCTGATAAATGAATATCTAGAAGCTGATGGATACAAAGGCGTATTTGCAGCTGGAGACTGCGCATTATGTATAGATCCGGCCACACAGAAACCATTTGCGGCCACCGCCCAATTGGCCGAGGCTCAAGCCAAAAAAATAGCCTCCAATCTATTCTTATTAATAAATAATAATTCGATGGAAGAGTTCACATACACACCCCGAGGACAGATGGCGATAATTGGCAAGCGAACAGGCATTGCATCCATCTTTGGGTTGAACATTCAAGGAATGACTGCTTGGTTATTGTGGAGAAATGTATATCTATCAAAGATGCCTTCAATATCCAAACGTGTTAGATTGTTGATGGACTGGTTTCAGGATGCCCTCTTTGATCGAGACATATCCAGACTAAAGATAATGAGAGACGCCCCAGTCAAAGAGTATGAGACATTACAGGCGTTGGATGACTTTTGGTAAAATACCATATCTTGGCAAATAAATTCAACATCATGGTCCAGCAATAACTAATTTGGGCAACGCTAATATCTTGATTGTGTACATATACAAGTATGCGCACAAGTGGTGTATCAGTACCAGAGGCCGTTCGTGAGGTCATATCCAGAAATCGTGCAGTATATGACTGTCTCAGAATGAATGTAATCAATTACACTGCCTTGGCAGTTCGTATACAACACGAAGTCGAAGTTGAGATCAGTAGACCAGTTAACCTCAATACACTGGTGGTGGCCATCAAGAGATACGCCGACTCTTTCAAAGATCAGGACTGGGGGGAGAATGAACGTGTATTGGAGAACTCTCGAATGACACTAACTGACGGAATGCTCGATGTGCGTGTCTCTGTGAGCGAAGAGGGCCTAGACACTGCAGATATCTTGACAAAGTTCTCGGAAGCTACAGATAACTATGACTTTTTTAGAATGTCTGATTCGGTAAGGTTTTTGGTGGAAGATGAAGAGTCCATACGAGAAATTTTGGACAACATACTAGGTAAGCGTACATATGTTAGAGGATTGGCACGAATAAGGATTAGTGTGCCCACCAATAGGTCTTGGCCTGATGCTATATCGTTTATAGCAGACGTACTTCATAACAATGGCATAGAGCTAAGAGATGCATTCTTTAACTTGGATTACATAACATTGGTGGTCGAAGAGAGTCATGCTTCTAGAGCTTATGAAATACTGCGTTCAGTGAGAGCCTTATAAGTAAAATTTGCTATATTTCATGTGTAATGAAAAAAAGGATAGTGATATTAGGTGGTGGTTTTGCGGGGGTCGAGTGCGCCCGTAGAATAGAGAAGCACGTGCGAAGTAACTCATCAACCGAGATTGCACTGGTCAGTGAAGACAACTTTTTACTATTTACGCCCCTTCTACCGCAAGTAGCCTCTGGTATGGTGCAGACCAGAAATATTGTGATACCAATTCGAACCATATTAAAGAAGACAAAATTTTATGAGAACAGAGTACAGGGCATAGACCCAGTATCCCAAAAGGTGAGTCTGTGGGGCACTCCTGAAAGGCATGGTATTACACTAGACTATGATTTTTTAGTGGTGGCTTTAGGTAGTGAGACTAACTTCTTTGGTATGCAAGACGTGGAGGATAACTCGTTTAAGATGAAGACACTAAAAGATGCGGTCGATGTACGAAACAGAGTAATTGACATATTAGAACAGGCCGATAATGAAAGTGATCCCGATATAAAAAAGAGTCTGCTTACAATTGTAATCGTGGGGGGAGGTTTTGCAGGTATAGAGACGGCAGGCGAGCTGCATGACCTTTTAACGGATGCCGTCAAGTACTACCATACCATATCAAGGGAGGAGATACATGTTATAGTTCTGGAATCGGGCGATGTCATACTGCCTAGTATTACTAAAAAACTGGCCCACATTGCTCATACAAAGATACTACAAGATGGCATTGATGTTCGCTTAAGGACTGTCGTAGTATCTTTTGATGGGGATACTGTTGGAGTAGAGGATGTCGATGGTAACATGCATGATGACATACATACTAAAACAGTGATATGGACGGCAGGTGTCACACCAGTGAATACCGTAAAGAGATCTGTCTTCAAGACAAAACAAGGAAAGATAGAAGTAGACGACCATCTAGAGGCCAAGGAGTACAAAAACGTCTTTGTTGCAGGAGACTGTGCATTATTTCATGATGTGGATGGTAAACCATTGCCACCCACTGCTCAAGTGGCTTCATCTCAAGCTAAATGTGTAGCAGACAATTTAGTCTCAATAATAAACGGCAAACCCATACGTACCTATGAGTTCAAACATAAATCACATATGGCCCTAATAGGAAAACGCTCCGGAATAGCCTCTCTCTTTGGCATGAGTGTGGGAGGGATTCTAGCTTGGATGATGTGGAGGAATCTATTTATCACCAAAGTACCGACCTTCTCCAAAAAGATTCGACTCATATTAGACTGGACCGGCGATGCCATATTTGATAGGGATATATCCAGACTAAAGTTTACCAACAACAAGAAAGTCAAAGAGTATGAGACCGAGGCCGAGTTAGACGACTTTTGGTGATGTGCTGTATGGTGCTACTCTGCGACGTATCAATATAGCGGCTAGAATGGGTGGACCAACATATATCAACAGTGTCAAAAGTATGACCGAAACGCCATACACAACAACTTCAATATCACTATTCATATCCACAAGAGTCAGTATTGATAGTGTATGTATCATCGGTGTTATGGAGAGGCGTACCAAGTCACGAAATAGAGGATTTTCACGCTCATAATCTGCTATACTGGGACTGAACGTGTAATATATGGTGTTAAATCCAGTTACAAAACTGTATCCGGCATCAGTCTGCATCAATGTCTCATCCCGCAGCTCCCGAAGTTGTTGTATGGGAGAAGATAGTTCCGAGCCAAAGGCTGCAGTCGCAATTAGACACCCGCCCCCTTCTGATGTTGTATCATCAGGCTCCTCGGCTGGAGTCTCTTCAGGAGTATCTACCGTTAACACTGTAAACGAATCTAATGATTCAGAAAAGGAGCGCACATCTGAGTCATAGTCACTCAAGACTGAGCTAAACAGAAAAGTGTAGATTTTACCTGATGACACTATGGTCACTTCGCGATATCCAATATCAAAAGGCCCAGTACCTATATCAAATATACCAGTGGCATCTAATACAAACGCATCAAAGTTGTTTATGGTCGTCAGCTCATGATTTACAATCTGCAGACTGTCCCCCATCGCCTCTACGTCTGCGAGTTTGCTCTCACGAACAGTATTTATCGTGTGATTGCCGGCCTCTTCGATGTATACAGCGATACTTGGAGGTATCGGAGCATCACTAGAACTTACTGCTGCTATGTTTGGTCCGCCTTCACTATCGATATTTTGTACTACCCACCCTTCAGGAAATTTAATGGAAAAGTTGTATATCTCACTTGTATACTCTCCACTGGAAGAAGGCTCCTCAAAACCTGATTGCATTCGCAGGGGCGGGTCCATATCTTGTATATCGGCAACCTGATCACGAGTCAACACCTGCGCAGAGATTATTCGAACCAAGTCTGGCGATACGGGACGGTCTATGGCATCCACCTCTATACCAGCTATGGCATCCAATGTTTCATAACTCTCAGCAGTAGCTAAACGACCAAAGACCGTATATGATGCATCTAAAAAGTTAGAGTCCTGATGTACTATAAAGAACTGTGAACCTGCACTATTTGGGTCACTGGAGCGGGCCATGGATACTATGCCGCGATTGTGCATTATATCGTTAAACTCTGCATCTAAGGTGGTATCGGGTCCGCCCATGCCCCACCGGTCTTGTCCGACTCCGGAATCGGGCTTTGTGTGCGGATCTCCACCCTGTATCATAAAGTTAGGTATGATGCGATGAAATAAGGTGTTGTCATAAAAGCCACTACGAGATAGTTCAATAAAGTTTGCTACATGATTTGGTGCATCTTCAGGGAAGAACTCGATAACCAGTGGACCTTGCTCTGTCTGCAGTACCACTACTGTGTCTGTATTCTGGCCATACACCAGACTCGTTGAGCCCAATATCAGTGCCGCTATTAAGACAAACACAATACCATTCAATGACTGTTAAAAATACCCACTCTATAAAAGCTCTAGTGTTCTGCATATACTGAGAAGCCACTCCCAGCACCTGATATCAGAACGCCGACAGACCTCAACGAATTACACATCAAATACATCAGAATTTATTATAGTACTCTGGTCATCGTAAACAAGAGATGTACACACTTGGAATAAAACAGAAGATTATCTTTGGTTTTTTCTATTAAATGTTGAATTTACAACATTATACTGTGTGTATATCTAGGCTGGCGCTGATATGATGGGCGCCGCCCCCAAAATATGCGCCTTTACGTGGGGGTAGCACAGTAGCGCGCTGTGAGCCGCCGAATCTGTACCTATGCCATAGCTTATGGTCGAGTCACCCACAAAAAACAACCCATTCACCTCGGATGTATAGTGAGGCATCTTGGACCGCCAGACCATGCCAGGCATCTTTGCAACCGATTCCACCAACTTCCACGCCTGCGGCCTCTCCCAGATGATACTATCTTGGAATCCGGGATATATTGACTCTAAATCCTGACGCATCTCACTGGTAGTCTGTCGGAGTTTTGAACCGGTCATATGATTAGGATCTATGGGCGCTCCACATATGAGCTGGTGCTCTCCAGAAGGACAGAGTTGGGAGGATATGTTGGATGTAAAGAATATGCCCTTGGCGGTATAGTCGCCCACAGGAAAGACTATCTGACGGGTATCGATTCGCCTGTTAGTGGCGTAGTGTACCTCCACAACGGCAGTACTACTCTTTAGGCTGTCTATGTGGCGTTTTGTACTATTATTCAATATGTGGTCATCTAAAAGATTAGGTATCTGGTAGGCAGGCGGTGATGCTACCACACAACTTGCCTTTATTATGTTCCCTTTAGAGTCAATTACACCACATGCGGAATCTTGACGTATCTCTATCTTTTGTATGGGTGATGATAAGAGTATCCGGCCACCATGACTCTCTATATATGTAGCCAACATTTTACATATGGTGTCGTATCCCTTGGCTGGATAGGCAAATTGGCTGGTTCCACCCCGAAAAGGATTGGCCCTTATTATGGTTCGAATGAACTCCCCCAACGAGACACGATCAGGTGTGTCTGCAAAGGCTAACATACATACGGCATCAAAGAAAGCCCGGGTACGACTGTCCATGGATGTGGTTATGGACGACAACGACATGTTATCCTTCTTCTCGGCAGCGGTCATTGTACTAAACGCCATGGGTAACAATATTCGAAGTAGTACCATTCTACTCTTGAATGGAATAAGACTCATCCTAAGTATGTCCAGTATGCCTTTTGGATACCTGTGAAATTTATTCTTGGAGTAGAATGCAATATCAGATACTGGTGATAGACCAGTCTTGTGTAGTATGCCCGTCATGGACAGCACATCATACAAGGCGGACTTTTTGTAGAATGGCATTATGTGAAATCCATTATCCAGTGTGTGGTTTTTGTAGGTGGTTGACGCTGTACGACCACCTATCTTCTTGTCCTTCTCAAATATGGTGACTGCATATCCGTCACGTGCCAAAAGGGCCCCCATGGATAACCCTCCAACACCTGCGCCTACTATTATTACCGAGGATTTCATATGTATAATGTGTTGTTAATCATATTTTAGCGATAATATGACAATCTTTCTAGTGCCAACTAATGTAAAATCAGATGATGTACATCTTGGTATGATGCCAATGCGCGACACACACTCATAATTGAACATATGGCAGGTTGGTCAACATTGCAGTATCTGATACATAACCATCCTTTTTAATGGAGTATGTCTCCCTATCAACATGCCAGATTATGATGAAACAATGGAGGCGCATTTGGTGTCTGTATGGCGAGAGTCAGCAAAATTCTTTAGTTTAGGGGGGCGAGAGGGAATGTTGGTGCTAACTGATAAGCACCTATACTTTATACAAAAGACCAAAGCCAAGTCGGCATGGTGGCAGGCGATACGGCGACGACAAGCCTTGAATTTTATGAAGTCCAAAGATGTCATGATATTACATGATGGGTACGATGAGGATAACCTCAAAGTCGATATGGAAAATCCAAAGAATGAGAAGCTGAACTTTGATGACATATCTGATGTGTGGTATGACGAAAAAGATTGGGGCAGTGTATTGTATATAGAGTATACACATAATGGCACGGCCCAGAAATATCAATACAGCATAGCTCAGGATTGGGTAAAGTATCCCATGAAGGATGCCCTCAAATTTATGCATGTGGATTGGCAACCATTTGTCGCATTCATAAAAGAGCGCCAGAGGATAACAAGATAGATTGGCAAAAGTATACGCGGTCGGTGTGGGGCCTGGCTCTCCCGAATATATCACAAAAATAGTCATGGATATAATACAGAACGCTGATGTGGTGGCTGGATACGACTACACATTAAATACAATAAACCAGCATTTAATCGGAAAAAAAGTACACCACATTACAATGAGCAATCAGGAGAATGCATATCAAAGACTGGCAAAAGACTTGAGAGATGAAACCTTGGTGATACCATTTACAGGAGATGTTAACTTCTCCGAGTCCGAGGTGATAGACAGACTCATACAGATATTTAGTGATGTGACACTAATACCTGGTGTCAGCTCCACTCAGGTGGCCGCCTCTCGAGCTTGTATTCCCACTGATAAATGTCAAGTTATATCGATGCATATAACAGGGGATATTGAAGATAAGAAACATCGCATGATACAAGCTCTAAAAGATAAACTTAGTGTGATATTAGTACCAAGACCCTGGCCTAGCAGACCGGACTTGTCTTTTATGCCATCAGATGTCTCAAAGTATTTAGCTGATAAGGGGTTTGACACAAAGCAACAGAGGGTACTAGTATATGAGTATCTTACAATGCCTACAGAGAAGGTCTTTGAGGGCAGTATGGCTGAATTGATAGGAAGAGAGTTTTCAGATATGACCGTAATGGTGATTGATCAGAATAAATCTGACTCGTATATGAACTACCCCTGGCAATGGGCTAAGGCTGTATAATATTAGCAGTGGTGTTTAGAACTTCTTCGGTAATTGTATCTAGCGCATCACTTGCCTGCTCCTCTATTCTCGATGTGATGGCATCCACATCTTCTCTGATTGTGTCAGGTATTGTGGATACTGTATTGGGAAGTATCGTTTGTAACTGGGTCTGAAATATTATGGCGCCAGCTACCAGTACTGTTGCTATTAAGAGAAGCTTTATCAGCATATTACATATCACACAAAACTGCTTAAAAACACAACGTTCTTTTCACATTAAATATGTGAAAACCACTCTATGACACCTTGTATATCTGGAGATGTTAGTGTAATTTTAATGGGGCCTAGTGGGGACTCGTCGGCCTCTTCACATATGGCAGCAATACCCACAAAGGCAGCTTGGCGATTCAAAAAGAGCCACGTGCTTGTATCATCTGCATTGCGCAATAGACTCTTCCTTAAACTGTTTGATAACTGCCTGGATAACATCGATTTGCGTATGGTATCTAAATCCATAATATTTTTGGAGTGTACCTGAACTGTATTGTGTGTGGTTCTGTACTCACAATCCGGTAGTATATTGAGCATGGCCTTTAACACCTTTTTGTGACTCTCTGATGGACTAATCTGAGACTCTGCGTGTACTTGACAGTCTATAATTGTCTCCATCTTTGTATTGTATCTGCTGCTGTGCTTATTAGCATATTTTTATCTAAATTATTATTTGATATGGATTCATCAGCAAGAGCTATAGGATCACTGATACCAATACCCATCTCTCTCTGATCCCGTTTTTGAAGCATCTCTTGGCTGTCTGGATCATCAGAACGTCTCCTCTTCTTTAGAAATGTAAATCGTGTATCCTGAGATGCATGAATGGCTAGCACCTTTACAACACCACACTCCTGCAACACTTTGATCTCATCTGAGGAACGTATTCCATCTACTATTACAATATCTGATTGGGCGCTAATAACCTGTGGTTTTATTAGATGAGCAACGGCTCCTGGCCCATAATGTGAACGCATCTCCACCATTATCTTGCCTAAATTTTTACTAGTGGGTTCTATCTGGCGCTTTGTAGCCTCTGCGCGAATAGAGTCGCCCATATTTACCATATCATATCCTTGACTGGCCAAGCCATTGGCAATTGTGGATTTACCTGCCCCGGGCATTCCCACAAGACAGACAATTAACTTTGGCATAATGGATGAACATTCTACCTCATATTTACTTGGTTCGGTGTTGTGGTGTTTATTTGCATTCTTACTCTTTGGGTTGGTATTGCCCACATAATCTAGAACCAACTAAAAGACTGACAGAAAACACATCCACAAATAATTCATAACAAAAAGATGGTAAATTCTATTAATGTCTAATTAAACGTACTATATGATGAGAGTATTTGTGGCAGCTGACATAACTGATAATGTCCTTATAAACAATATAATATCTGCGCAAAGCGTTATAGGAGGACGAAATGTCAAACAGGAAAATCTACATTTTACACTACAGTTTTTGGGGGAGGTAGATGAGTCATCTATTCCAGATATAATTAATAAACTTCAAACTATAAAATTTGATGGGTTTGATGTGACACTACATGGCATTGGTACATTTGGAAGGCCAGCTAGATTAATCTGGGTCGGCGTAACTGATCACACACCACTCCAAGAGCTCTCCGACAGTATAGGCCATACACTAGAACAAAAATCTAATAAAAAATTTACGCCCCACCTTACAATCTCCCGCTTAAAGAAGAACGATAAAATTAACATCACACCATACAAGGATTACACTTGGGGCGTACAACATATGGACAGATTTAAAATAAAAAGAAGTGTTCTAGCTCCGACAGGACCTGTATATACTGATATGGCCGAGGTGACTTGCAATTGATAAACATACAAGACATAATTCAAGAGGCACGGCCCACAGAAGAAGAGATAAAAGAAAAATCCTGTACGGTGGATAAAGTTTTAACATTGATATCAAACGAAGCAGAGAAGGTGCCCCAGATATCTGGTATAGAAGTGGGTGGGTCATACGCCAAGGGTACATGGTTGGCTAACTCGGCGGATATTGATGTTTTTGTAAAATTTAACAAGGATGTACGCCGAGAGATGTTTACAAAACTATCAAAAAGGGTGGGGTATAATGCCCTCAAAGACTTTGATCCATATGAGAAGTATGCCGAACACCCATATCTCATTGCAGAGGTTGATGGTGTAATAATAAATGTAGTACCATGTTATGATGTTGAAAAAGGCAGATGGCAGAGCGCCGCAGATAGGTCCCCATATCATACAAGACACATGCAAGAACACCTTACAGAATCTCAAAAAGACGAGGTACGCACTCTAAAAAAATTTCTTAAAAATTATAACATATATGGCGCAGAGATAGCAAGCCAAGGATTTAGTGGATATGCTGCTGAGACATTAATACTAAACTTTGGAGGATTTTTAAACGTAATACAAAACATTGCCCACATAAAACCTGGTGGCGTTATTGGTATTACATCTAAAAACTTTGATACCGCAGTTACCATTACAGACCCCATAGATAATAATCGCAATCTGGCAGCCGCCATATCCAAGAGAAATATTGCATTATTCATACTTGCTTGCCGAGCTTTTTTAAAAAATCCGTCTCGTTATACATTTGAGAATAGACATACCAAAAATCATAACAATTGGAGTAATGTGATATGTATAAAATTTAGACATACCGATAAATCTCTTGATGTGGTGTGGGGACAGACCAAAAAGACACTTTCGGCATTGAAACGCCAGTTACAATTACACAATTTTATAGTAATAAAACACCATATTGCCATACTTGAGCAGCAGATATACATATTTCTTTTTTTGGAGTCATTCTACCTATCTAAAATATTTATCCGCCAAGGCCCGAGTGTATTTTTAAAGAACGCTACAACTAGTTTTATTGCAAAAAATAATAATATTATTTGGGTCTCTGATGACATGACATTGCTATGCCTGGAGGACAGGCAGTACACCAGCATATTTGAGATATTAGATCATCTTTTAACAAACCCTACTGCAGCAGGAATCCCTGCTGGTCTGCACAACGATATAAAGACGTACACACTAACAGGCGGAGAGCAATTTAATGATTTAATTAAACAATACGCCGCCCCTTTGATGTCTGATGATGGAGCCGCAGTTTCTTCCCATTGATACACTAGATGCCAAACGATACAGTATCATCTTTGACTACCCCCGCGCAGACTTTGGCATTAGCTTGGACAGAATATCTATTCTGTCTGATATGGGAGTAGATGGTATATCATTTGCTGGTCGTATTCAATTACAGGGGATTCCCATATTGGGCAAAGGTCACTCTGGTATAGTTTTACTGGCACTCTTAAACAACCAAAGAGTGGCACTAAAGATTAAGCGCTCCGACTCTGTTAGGGATACGATGGTACCCGAGGCCAGACTGTTAAAGCTGGCAAATGGGGTGGATGTGGGTCCGCGTTTATTGGAGTTTCATGATGATATTATTGTCATGGAGTATCTGAGTGGATTTGGTATTGGTGAATGGATATTAAATATTGTTAGTAATGCTCAGCAACTAAAGCGCGTAATACGTAATATATTGAAAGATTGTTTCCGTCTGGATTGCCTGGGGTTGGATCATGGTGAGCTAACCAACATATACAAACATGTCATCATAAATAATAATACTCCTACACTAATCGACTTTGAGAGTAGTAGTCTGGATAGACGCGTATCCAATGTAACCTCAGCAACTCAAAGCATGCTGATAAACTCGGCACTGGCATCAAAGATACATACAATATATGATTCGCCAAAACCCTCCACACTGATACCTGAACTACGCATTTACAAACGCAATCCATCATACGAGACGTTTCAAAGACTACTAGACGTAGTTATGGGCGGTGATGCCTCAACCACATCTGAAAGCGAAAAACAGGGACAAATTTAAGGGAATTATATATGAATGTTTATTCATGTATATAATGCTATTTAACAATATAGATCACTAAAAAATACTATATGCAACACCAAAGGTAGTTTGCTGTACGCTAGGCCGAGCACAAAGGACTATCAATTTTTTGAACTAATCCTTCCCCTCTATAATAATACCACAGAATGGTGGGACCGGTGAGATTCGAACTCACGACCTCTAGCACCCCAGGCTAGCATCATGGCCAAGCTAGACGACGGTCCCATACTATACAGCACATATTTTGAAATTATTAAATTGTCGTTTTTTTTAATAACTATAACATGTTGTGTTCAATCTGCAATCGCATATCTGCCACAGGCAGAGACCACATAGACTGCATAGAGAAAGCAAGGTTGGAGATGGAGAATGAGGACTTGAAGAAGAAGGCTATAACAAATTTGGGCTCCAGCGATATTAAGCTTGGAAAGGAGCTCCAGGCCCTCTTGGAACATATGAATAAAAGTGATACAAACTAGCCCAGCCAGCCCTGCAGATGGTCTTTCTCAAACTGCAGCTTTGCTTCAAGATTAGACTGTGTGGGCTCACTCAGTGTGGTTGACGGCTCAAAAGCATCTACCTGTATTATGGATGCTGTACTCTGGCCAGACTCTATAAAACAGCCTCCCTTACCATCGTAGGGCTCAGGACCATCACCATCTGTTATCTTTGCTATGATATCTCTGGCAACCACCGCCCCTTCCCCTTCGGCAAATACACCCGCCTTTGGAACCGGACCCTTGCCACCAGGTAGTGTGGTGATGTCGCCCACTGCATAGACATTATGTAGACGTGTTCTTCCAAAACGATCTATTTTAATAAATGGTTCTGAATCTGTTAAAACCGATACTACTGGTGGCACTACATGGGGTGGAACAACAAGCAATACATCGAACTTTTTGGTTACATCTTCAAATATAATGTCGGACTCTTTCACTGAAACCAACTTGTGAGATCCATGAAACTGTATATCTCTCTGCCGTATCATATCTAAGATGCGGCCGCTGATCTCTGGACCTGCTGCAGGCAGTGTAATGGGCCCTGGACCATACACCTCTATCGATATGCTTTTACGACTACCTATTTCGTTGAGTAGCGAGTCTATCAACATGGCCGCCTCAAAGGGAGCCGGCGGGCATTTGTAAGGCATGGATGATATGACGATGGCAACTGAACCGGACTTTATATCCATTAATCTTTTACGTATGGTTTCTAGATGGTCATGATCATACAGGTTGAGACCATACTCGGCCAGACCCGGTATACTATTTGGTGCCAAGTGGGCACCCATGGCCACTATCAGATAGTCATAGGATAGTCGTCCTTTGGATGTCTCCACATGTTTCTGTATAGTGTTTAACTCTAGTACTTCTGCTTTGACAAATTCTATATCCTTTTTTGAGAGGTTCTCCAAAGGGGCGGTGGACTCTTCAAATGTACGTGTCCCTCGAATTATCCAGAGCTTGGCAAAACCCACCATGAACCAATCCTTTCTATCCACAACTGTCACGCGAGCCTGCGCAGCAGACAACCGAGTACGAATCTCTAATGCGGCAGATAGCCCTCCAAATCCACCACCTAATATCACAATATGAGGAATCTTTGCCACTCTATCGCTCCTGAGCGGTGGGGCGAATTAGTATCTCGTTGACATTAACGTGATTGGGTGAGAATACTGCATATAGTATAGCATCTGCTATATCTTGAGACTGTAAGGCCGCCATCTTCTTTGCGCCCTCAACATATTCCTGTAGCGACTCATCTGTTATTGTACTGGTAAGCTCGGTCGCAACAACCCCCGGTTCAATACATGTCACCCGAATATTCTTTCGTGTGCTTAACTCTTGTCGTAACCCTTCACTAAAGGCTGTAACCGCATGCTTTGTTGCGCAGTAAACACTGCCGGCCGGAAACACTATGCGGCCCGCAACTGACGAGACGTTGACTATGTGACCGGACTTTGCAGTTAGCATGTGGGGTAAGGCGGCAGCCGTACAATACAGCACACCCTTGATGTTTACATCAATCATCCTATCCCATTCGTCTACATGTAGATTCTTTATGAAACTGAGAGGCATAAGGCCAGCATTGTTCACTAAGATGTCTATACGGCCCCACTGTTCTATGGCGTACCGTATTAAATCCTCACAACTCTGTCGTTGCGCAACATCAGTTACAAACGATAAGGCCTGACCTCCAACACTTTGAATCTCAGACGCCAACTCATCTAGTCTATCACGCCTTCTAGCTCCCAAGACTACTCGAACTCCTTTCTTTGCCAGACTTTGAGCTGTAGCACGACCAATACCACTACTGGCACCAGTGACTATGGCAACTTTATCAGTCAACACGTTGCGTGCAATTTTGGTCTCTAAAAATGTTTACTTGAACCCCCAAACTTGTGCGGAGGAGGACTTGTGCCAAAGTCGGACCATGAAAGTTATAATTTTAGTAGAATTTACAATACTGGATCTACCCGAAGACACTCAAACGGGATCCGCGGCACGGCGACGCACCATTGAGAGGATGGCATCCTTCTCCTCACGACTCTCAAATATTCCACGATATGCAGCCGAAGTCACTTTGGCATGGCTGCGCACACCCCGCATCTTCATACAGAGATGCTCGGCATCAGCAAATACTGCCACACCCCGGACTCCTCGGGAGTATAACTCGTCTGCAACATTTTTTGTGAGTCGCTCCTGTATCTGGAGACGTTTTGCATACTTTTCTACTACGCGCACCAACTTTGATATTCCAAAGACTCGGCCATTGGGGGAGTATGCGATGCTGACCTTACCATAAAATGGCATCATATGATGTTCACACATTGAGTAGAACTGTATGTCCCGGACCACTACGACATCTGAATCTTCACAGAACTGTACCTCCAATTCAGATGGGGCATCATATCCTGCAAATATCTCCTTATACATATTTGCTATTCTTGCAGGGGTGTCCCGAAGCCCCTCACGTGTGGGGTCCTCACCTATCTCTATTATCAACTCTCGAACAAGTTTTTGTACTCTCTCGCTATCCATGTAATATAATATTGTACTGTGTTATTTGAACCGTGCGCATGATAACAAAAAGTTAGAACACAAATGTTATGGAGCGCCTAAATACTTGTGCAATTGGGGCACTACTCTAACATCCGAGTATCTTGTATGTATTGTATCATACATCTCTAATAGACTACCTAATGATGGCTCTTCAACACCATACGTTGGCTGTATAATAAATCCAGATAACTCCTGCGGGGTTGCAACACCACATATGTCCTGAATGAGCCTTTGCATGTACTCTAAAGTGGTACGACTACTCACCACCACTTTGATATAGGTGGTTTTATCAGACTGAACCGACTTGGCCAAACACTGTAACATATTTTCATATACCGTGCTATAATTATGCGATTTAACAAATTCTGAATCCGGAGTCTTGAACTCTATCTTGATGTAGTCAAAGTAAGGTAGCACATGAGCGAATCGTTTTGAATCAAAACACGCGGATTCCAGATATGTGAATACTCCCAACGTCTGAACATATTTGGCTAGTAATGCCACGGATTTATACTGTATTAAAGGATCTCCACCTGTAAAATTTACTTTATGGGTGTGTTCTTGTAGATTTTTGTCTATCAAAACCTGTGCATCATGCAGTGAATACTCAACCCCCGAGTCAGCAGGCAGTGCCTCAGTAGTGTCACAGTAAAAACACGAGAACGGACAACCAGCCAGCCTAAAGAAGAGTGTCTTTGTTCCACACAATATACCCTCACCCTCAATCGATGTAAACACCTCAAATACGCGAACACTCATGTCTCCCACACATCATACAAACGTCTCATTATATCTAATGTAGTACCGGCTCTTTTGTGTAAAAGAGTCCAGATATGAAAAAGACCACCCCTAATATTCCAATCAGACTACCTACAAACTCAACTGTTGGCTGTATATCCCCCTCCAACGGAGCCCATAATACTGCCATAAGGGCGCCCACCACAATCATGGGTATTCCTACCCCAACTGTAATAGCCCTAGATGCCATAAAGTTGACACAATTGGAAAATATATGAATTTTTGGTCTGCTCACCACTAACCTTCTATATCCACAAGCCAGTTGTTCAACTCATCTAGTAGCGTTTCGGCCTCATCTATCTCTTCTATATCCAAAAAGAATCGGCACTTTTCTAGTGTCACTAAAGCCGATGTATATTCGGCATCATCTATTTTGTCATCTATCCAAAATTGCCTGACAGTATCCTCAAGTTGCAGGCCCCATAACTGTAACTGATCAACAGTATCCAAACTTAAGCCCTCCTTTATGGATATTATCTCTAGTATTATAGATACAATGACATCGGACTGTGTGGCCTCCTCTAATTTACTACGCAATGCCTGTATCTCTTCTATAACATCATCTGGTATGTCCGAGTCATCGGCGACCTCCAAAAACCTGTCCAGCTGAATCAGATACTCCTGGGCGTATTGAATGGCGCGTTCTTGTTCCTTCTCTGTGGCAACTACTGTTATCTCTTCCCGCAGACTCTCAATACCTAATGCTATACTGTCTAGCACCTCTTCAACGTCCCCATCATTATCTTGCAGCATGGCTCTGGCCGTACTAAACAGGCCTTCTAGCTCTGCTACATCTATACTCATGTCGTATGCGTCGACCAGGTACAACAACTGCTCAAAGTATCGAGCATCTCTTTCAAGCCTCTCTGAATAGTCAGATATATCCTCAATAGGCGTATCCTTCCCCATTATCTCGACTGCCTGTCTAAACGCCTCCATGGCAGCTAGAAAATGATCTGATGACTCCTCAACGGTTGTAGCATTGAGTATAAAATTTACATGTGCAGTACCATTGTTCAAAAGATTCCACACCTGAGGCGCATCAGACTCTTGTATCTGCTCCTCAACGTGAATCTGCGCCTCCGTTGCCAGTTTATGTAGTATTGCCGGGTCAGTCTCAGTCTCCGTCTCCGCACTGGCCATGGGTATTAGAACTGCCACCAAAACCGTAACTACCAGTGTTGGTATAATCATGGTACGACCTCCGAATTAGACTTTAATCTTACAACATTAAGAGAGTCCTTTTTTACGACACTGACGGCTCCAACCCTCTCTAATCTTTTTATCGTCCTCCACATAGTGGTGCGCGGTTGTAGGAACTTTTTACGAATACTACTCTCGGATGCTTCTCCGCCATTTTGAAAGAGATACCTAACTATCTCCTTATCATCCTCCCTCAAATCAGGTATGCGCTCAAAGATACTCTCAGGCGTGGGTGTGGTATCATTGACTTGTACACCTTCAGACATATACATTTCTCTGGTCTTCTCTGGTGTGGTATCATTGACTTGTACACCTGCAGCAGGCCTCTTGTAGTACCATACAGCTATAAAAGCGCCCACAGCACCAAAAGCAATCAACACCCATAATACTGTGCTATCCTCAGATGTATTATCAGAACTCATGTCAGACTCAACAGAGTCTCGGACTGCGCTAAGAATGTATGTTATTACCGCATCTCCTGATGGTAACTCTAGATGCGTCTTTCCATCTATCATATCTAATGATATTGGTATGATGTTCATCCCCACAATGACCGCCCCACTGGGCATTATCAGCGTATATTTTATGGTAGAGTTGAGAGCAAAAGTCCAGACACGCCCATCTTTGGATATCAGATCATGCACATCATACTTTACAGATACAGTACCCGAGTCGAATGTGTTAAGCAAAGCTGAATCCCCCGCAACCTCGGCGGCCAGCAATACGTCGTTCTGTCCCATTGCTATAAAGTTGTCTATCTCCGAACCTAAAAGGGCGATATTCAAGGCTGGACTCTCCTCTTCTGGTGTTATGTATGTGGATATGTGGGCAAGACCATCCGAATACACCTCCACACTCATTGTCTGGGTTGAGCCATATGCCATACCCATTACACTGCAAACAATCACCACAATAAAAACAACTTTCAAGGACAGCATCAGGTATGATATTAACATGATTGTTACAAAAACTATTCCCTAGATCAAAGTTTGTCGTTACACATACGACAGCCTGCGCAGACATATCAAAACCTCAAATTAAGGCCTTGGGCGGTGATACGAAATCTCTCTAACTCATGGATAAACTGTCGACCCTTGTCAGTTATCAGAAATACACGACTACGTCCATTTCTGTCTGGCTTTACCAAGCCAGCACTAACCAGTTTGTCACATTTTGCTAGAGTTACATAGTGTGAGAGGTTGGCGCATCTTGTAATCTCTGAAACTAGGGCACCATCTCTCCCTGCATCTGCTGTAACATCAAGTATGTCTCCGACTATTCCAATCTCGGACCTGTACTGTTTCTTTACCATACTGAGTATACATCAAGAGGTATTAAGAGGAGTGTTATGAAACACTTCTTTACGCCTGTGTGGAACAACTGTTTCATGAACAAGGGAATTATATACCTGGGTATGCACGCGTAACATACGCGTACATTCCTAGGTGCTTCATGGCGCTTGATGTTTTGGGTCGATTGCACGCTTGATTCTCACGCCGCCGTCTGGCGTCCGGAACTGCACAAACAGGTGGCTTCCGGGTCCGGCCCATTTCACGCCTTTCGAGGGCTATTCCTTCCCCCGCGGGAACCTCTCGTCTGGTTCCCCGTTGTATGATGTTTACCGACGCATTGCCGTCGGCGTTTGCCACGTGGTTACATCTGAGACACTTGAACATCTCCCCATTTCGGTTCTCCTTGGATATGTAGCCGCACACACTGCACTCCTGGCTCGTGTGTTTTGGACTTACCTCTACTACACGGATGACCAACCGCTCTGCGATGATGTGGATCTTTCGCAGTATTGCATAATGCCGAATAAACATCATTCCCCTGTTCAGACCCTTCTTGTGCCTGCCACCGCGCCTGCTCATGGCCTCAAGGTTGAGCTGCTCGACATATATTACATCCACGCCCTCGCATATCTTCTTGGCCAATAACCACTCTGCATACTCGCGGTCGTTCGCATTACCACGATTGTACTTTTCTCGCTTGCGTTTAATTTTACACGTCGAGTTGGAGTGTTTATTGCGGTGTGATATAGTACGGCGCGTCTCATCATTCCATGTACGGTTCGTGCGGAATGCGGTTGCGGTATCGTATGATGTTATATTTGAGGTGTTATGGTCTGTCTTGCACACGACGGTCGGATTTGATACCCCTCGATCTATGCCGACAACAACACCGGTCTTGGCGCGCCGTTCGGGTACCGGTACGTCATATGTTATGTGCAGCCGGTAGATATGGTCACATGACTTGACGTGCCCCCACGACTTTGGTGTAACCTGCACCAAATGGAAAGACCTTGAGCCATACAGCCAGTTGTGTGGAAATTGATATGGCTGCTCCTCAGGCAACTCAACAACACCAAGGCCCGGCAATGACGCGTGCCTGTTGTCCACAAATCGCGGCTGTACATCACATGATACTGCCTTTGTATTATCGCGCTTTCTGGCGCGGAAACTCAGCTCGCCGTTGCCGTATTTGTTCGAGACATCCGCAGCAGTGCGGGCCTGATGGATGGCCGTATTTTGGTATATGCGCTCTACTGTTTGCAGTCACTGCACGGAACGCCTCACCTTGGTGAACTCTCTGGAGAGGTCATATGTAGTAAGTGTGGGGTTAGTAAGCAGCCGCTCCACGGCCCAGTTGTACACGAACCGTTGTGAGTCCCGTATTTTGGATATGTAACGCGCCTGAGAGCGCGTCAGGTTTACGCGGAAGCCATAAGACCGATACATGTAGTCTTATACACCATAATACTTTATAAACATGTACCCATTACAGGACTTGCCTTGCCTACCCAAGTCTATAATTCCCATAAACAATACTATGTTCTTTATATACTAAAAGGAGAAATATTGTAAATTCAGCTGATGCTATAAAGGCAAAATGGGGAAACAGTGACGGTCCTAAAGATATATTGTGCTGACATCACCCGTCAAGGCAGGACTCATTATACAGTATACATAAAACTACCCTGTCTAGTACTAAGACGAGACACTGTACAAATTTGATGATATTGCAAGGTTGCATCTACATATACTGTAGAGCATTCTGTGTAGAGCAGCACTAAATCTTTTGAAATTCGAGTAGTTTTGCTATATTTCTGAATAATTTATACAAAAATTTGAGATTTTTACATATTTAACTAATTAAAAAACTATATTTGATATCTAATCTTAAATACTAATATTCATAGTATAATACGATGGCGATGATAGTAATATCAATCGACTAGAACTGCGCAATCCTGCAAAGCGTAGTAGTGCGTCGGATACGTCCGACATTGAGAGGACTCTCTCATGGCTTTCGCAGGGTTGCGCCCTTAATTCTTAATCAAAGTTACAGATACCGGCCCCATTGTATTGCCATGCGGGTCTATGGTTATTCTTACTTGCTGCTCAGATGGTATTACTACCTGACTATCTCCGATATATTCCCATGTGTAATATTCAGAGATACCAGTGTCATGTATGATTCCATTCAACTTGAACTGCTCCTCAAACAAGAGAGCCGAACCACTTATAGTTATGGTCAAGTATTGCGGACTGTCTCCGTTGGGAACAAATCGTAATATGTGTTCACCTGAAGGCAGAGTGAACTCATCTGTATATACGCCTTCAGAGTACTGCGCAGAGCCTGCTAATGTAACATGAAATAGAGTATCATCATTGCCACCACTAACTCCCAGAGATATCAAGAGTACGGCCACTGCAATAACTGGTACTGAAAATAAAAGGTATCTCATCATTATAGATGCGTGATCTTTGGCCTTTATAACTGAGGTTTGACCAAAGAGTAAAAAAAATTTCACAAGCCTCCCTAAGTACTCAATATATGATAGCCATATATGGAAAAGTTCACGAATAGCTGGAACCCGCCGTATAAGCCTAGCACAACTGACAAAATATCTGATTCATTACATGATCAAGGACCACTCAAACCACGCCTAAGGGAAGGTACACACATACTTGCATCTCAAAAGACGAAACTAGATGGTATAATATCAAAGATGGATTACCACGACCAAAAGATGTTGAGGGATGTAGCTAAAGCCAAACAGTCAGGAAACATGTATCAAGCCAAAACACTAGCCAACGAACTAGCACAAGCACGCGAAACCAAACGAATGATGCAGAGCCTGAGAATCATGATAGAGAAGACAGAACACCGATTTGTAGCGTATGATGGTATTGGAGATATGGCTGTGACCATAGAGCCCATAATTGTACTCATGAAGAATCTAAAGTCTTCACTGAGAGGATTTCTACCAAGTGTTGCTGGTGAGGTAACAGAGATGACTGAGATGTTGGGCAGTTACATGTCACAGACTCAGAACCAGATAGAGTTCAATGTTAATACGAGTTCGTTGACTTTGGATGTTGAGAATATAATGTCTGAAGCCGCCGCAGTGGCATCGGATTCGGTGAATGCCCGCCTACCATCAACACCGGCCGAAGTAAACCGAGTAACCACAAGTAATAACACTATATAGTAGTCTATACCCCTCTGATTTGTTATTATATTTTGTAATCTACAGTCAATCTATGATTATACCACAATATTTCTAACTGATATAATGAGAAAGATAATCGCAATAGCAACCATAGCAGTTTTACTGACTGCAGCTATACCCTCTACACAGTCCGCCTTTGCCCAAACACTAATTGAGGCATCTGGCGCCACCTTTGCATTTCCACTCTTGGACTTGTGGAGAGTACAATACTCTGAGGTAGAGCCGAACATTGCGTTCAACTACCAGTCTATAGGAAGCGGAGGCGGAGTTAAAGATCACATAAATAAGTTGGGCCAATTTGGCGCCACCGATGCACCACTTACTGATGCCGAATATGATGCAGCTCCTGGTACTATCACAATACCTGAAATGGTTGGCGCCATATCCATTGCGTATAATGTAGATAACGTTGGTAGCGGACTAAATATATCCGAGGAAGCCATATGTGGTATATTCTTGGGTGAGATAACAAATTGGAGTGATGATGAGATCAAAGATGACAACCCCGGTGTTGAACTACCCAATGCCGCCATACAGACTGTTCACCGCTCAGATGGTTCAGGTACGACATTTGCCTTTACCAGCTATCTGACTAAAGTGTGTCCAGAATGGGATGAGCAAGTTGGTGCCGCAAAGTCAGTACCCTGGCCTAGCGGACTAGGTTCTCCTGGTAATGAGGGTGTAGCTGGAACAATCAACTCTACACCTAACTCTATAGGCTATGTTACATTGGCATATGCCTTCCAGAATGACATGACTGTTGCAGATCTACAGAATGGTGACCACACAAACTTTGTACCCCCATCACTTGATACGGCTAGTGCCGCTTCTGGTTCTGCAGCATTTTGGCTACCCAACGCCGAGGAGAGTTGGAGAGATGTGGATCTTTTGGCCGCACCCGGCTTTAATTCATATCCGATCACCAGCTTTTCATACCTCATAATTCACCCTGACCTGAAAGACTCTGCCGACAACCTTGAGCATGCATCTGCAATAGCTGATATGATTGCTTGGATGATCACCGATGGACAACAATACAGCTCACAACTGTTGTATGTGCCCATTGCAGATTTGGTAAAGAACATAGGCCTTGACGGCCTTTCACAAGTTACATATGATGGTGAACCAGTGTACACAGGCCCCACCAACGTTTGGGTTAGTGATACTGTATCTGATGATATTGAAGATTACATCGATACTGTAAATGAGATGTATGAAGACGATGAGATTGATCAGTCGACATTCCTCAACATGATAAGTGCTGCCTCAGAACTGTTTGAACTGTATGAGGGTGGTCAGATAACCAACAATGAACTACACGACGCTCTAGACAACCTTCTATCTTAACGATTTTTTCATTTTAAAAAAAAGGGGTAATGCGCCCTCTACGCATACTCGGGTAAGCTGTCTTTAATGTTTAAGGCGTTACGTATTAGATTGACACTACTACGAATTGTTACATCACTGACACCAGCATTCCGGGATAGTAAACTCTGGGTTATATTCTCATTATTCAATAATGTGGACATGTAGACTGATGCTGCGGCCATCGCTACCGGATGCTTACCTGCCGTAAGTCTCTTCTTCTTACTACGTCGCAGTATCTCTAATGCCATCCTCTTGGTCTTCTCTGAGAGTTTCATGTTATTGGACAGTTTCACTACAAACGAGGATGTATCGTACTGCCCCAAAGTTATGTCCAGACGCTTTAAGATGACCGACAAGTCCCGAAAGAGTGCCTTCTTTTCTATATTTGATATGGCTACTAACTCATCTAGCGTACGTGGTATGTCACTCTCACGACAGGCAATATACAAAGCCGCGGTCAACAAGGATGCTATGGTTCTACCCCGAGTCAGATTTGCAGCCACCACCTTGCGGTATATGAAGGCGGTCCTCTCCACTACACTGTCGGGTATGGCCAGCTTTGTCTTCATTGAGTTTAACAGTGTGAAGGCCTTACTTAATGAGACTGATGAGCGGGACTTACTTCGTCTATCCCACATACGGAGCCGATTAAACTCATACTTTGATTTTACCGAAAGGGCGTTTCCAGCAGAGTCTCTATTGGTACCAATAACGGTGGAGAGTCCTTGATCATACATCACCAAAGATGAAGTTGGGCCATTTTGTGCCCGTTTCATAAATTGTTCGGACGTGTATAGTTGATCAGGACGAGCTCCATCTGTTAGAGAGACTGCCATCACTTCCCCACACACACTACAGATGACCTCCCCTCGCTCATAATCGGTTATGAAGGTAGAGGATTGGCATCTTTGATCGTGATGTGTGGTATTATATGTATCAACCACTATACTTAATACGTTGTAATTACTTAAAAAGATATATTTACCGGTAATTTTTACTATAAAAATGTTTTTAAAACAAATTTATGATCTATAATCCTGAAATCAGTTCACTATTTAAGACATAGGCTCGGCAAGCAATACGTATGGAATAAGGACAAACACTAGGGGCCGAAGCCGTTAAAATGAACCCCTATCATACTTCCAAACTTTGCGCAGTCTGTCGCGGTGTCCTTACTGGGGACTATCATACGAGACACTATCGTCACCACCCGTCTTTGCGAGAGGAACCCATTATGCATAAACTTTTGTTTATCTGCCGCATGGTATGGATTTTAAAGCGTATATGGAGACTACAATATAATGTTAAACAAAAAAGGCAAGATACGACTTTTGATACTCTTGGGTGTTATATGGGTAGTGGTGACACTGCCTCTGCCTTGGGTAGTGGGGAACCCTGACATTCCAGAGTCTCAAGTGTTTACCATACTGGGCATAATCGGAATTGTGTCTATACCATTTGTAATGTTAGCAGTGGTCTGGATGCTCAAACCCGAGTTGGCCACATGAATTGGTCTGCAGATACCCAGCTGGCGATAAAGGCTGCTAGACAGGGTGGAGAGGCAGTTATGAGACTGTATGATAAAACCATAACATATGAGTTAAAGAGTGATGACTCGCCTGTCACAGATGCTGACATACAGAGTAATGATATAATTAGCGATATACTGACAGCTGGAGATTATCCCATATTGACCGAAGAGGGTGCTGATGATGCATCCCGTCTTGATGCTGAATACGTGTGGGTGGTTGACCCTTTAGATGGCACTGCGGAGTTTGTAAACCGCACAGGTGAATTTACCGTTATGGTCTCGTTGGTAAAGAATGGAGTGCCGGTGGTGGGCGTGATTGACTCCCCTCATGAAGGCTTAACATATGCGGCCGAGTTAGGACAAGGTGCCTGGATGTATCAGAAGGGCATGTGGAGCAGAATCGGAGTATCCAAGATCAGTAACGTACTACAGTCCAGAGTGCTTGTATCACGAACCCACAACCCTGAATCTGAACGTAATTTTATAGAGGAGTTACATGTAAAGAGTCTGCAGTCCAAGGGAAGTTCTCTCAAGGTGATGGCGGTAAGCTCCGGCGAGGCCGATGCATACATTACATTCTCAAACCGCATAAAAGAGTGGGATACAGCTGCTTCATACTGTATACTACACGAGGCCGGCGGTGTGATGACTGATATGCAAGGATGCCGTCTTGTGTATAACCAGGCGGATGTCTGCCACCAAAACGGCATACTGGCTACAAACGGACATCTTCATGATTGTATGGTGAAGTCTTATAGTAGATTACGTGCCCGCAAAAAGTCGACAAGTTGAGCCGAGCTGGCTTCCAGCGTATCTAACTCTGTATCTATTATAATATCTGGACTCTCTGGCGCCTCATACGGATCATCAATTCCTGTGAAACCCTTTATCTCGCCCCGTCTGGCCTTTGCGTACATGCCTTTTACATCCCGTTCTTCACACTTCTCTAGAGAACATCGCACGTAACATTCAGCAAATGCCGGCCCCGCGTCTATTATTTGACGGGCTACTTCACGATTCTCCCTGTAGGGTGATACCAGAGATACTATTGCAGGCACCTTGTGTTTTAGGAGCATCTTGGCCAAGTGCGCAACACGTCTGTTATGTTCGTCCCGTCCTGCCTTTGAAAAGTCCTGAGGAGAGAACCACTCTCGTAACTCATCACCATCCAACATGGCCAAGTTGGGTATCTTCTTTTGAAGATGTCGGACGATGGTGCTTTTGCCCGAGCACGGAAGCCCGGTCATCCATATTACAAATGGTTTCATTGTTGAAGTTACACAATCTGGGATTTTTATTTCTTGGGGTATTCCTTACACCAGCTACAGCCTTCCAGATATGATATATCATCTAGAATACGATCCAACTGTATGGCAGCCTTTGTAGTTTGAAACTGCGCAGACATCTCCAGGCCTTCCTCTCTGGATATGTGTTGTCTCTGTGCCTCCTCAAAGAACTTTTCCTCTTTATCCATGTGATCATTAAGATATATCCAATACGTCTTCATGTAGCGGCCTACTGGCTCTCGGGAGTCATGACCTTCGCGCCAGGCTGCCAAATGTCTGGATATCTGGCGAGACACCCTTCTGGAAAATTCATGCTCAATCAAGAGTTTACGTATATCACTGTTTAGTGTATTATAGCTGGCCACACACGGAAAGTAAGAGTCTTCCTCCCGGGAGTAGTGTATTGAGTCCAGAAAATCATCTATTATGCTTGATATTAGTTCCATGTCATCTATGGGTATGTCATGACCCGCCTCTAACTGCTTATGACATTGTAAAATGACATGGCCCAAACGTCTTATCTGACGATGGTCCTCTAACAGTATGTCTATACCACTCATCATACTATTACTGCCTTTAAATCAATTTTGGCCACGCCTAAATCTTATAATGACGATAGTTTTTGGCTGGCAACTTTTAATCCAGCCTCAGGATCCGTATCGTACCCCATCATGGCTAATGTGGACGATATTGCCGAGATGGTTCTCATGACATGATATCTGTGTACCTCTCCCATGCAGCCGACACGAAAGACCTTGCCTTTCAGATTACCAAAACCACCAGCCACCAGCACACGAAACTCTTTTGCCAATGTATTTCTGAATGTTGCATCCTCCAAATTTGGCAGATAGTTTAAAGCAATGACCACAGTGGAACGTGAGTCCTCATTAGCAAAAGGCGTAAGGCCAATGGCACTCAATCCCGCGTATAGGGCGGCCGAGCAGGTTCTATGTCGCTGTATGCGATTGTCAATGCCTTCCTCGAGTATTATGTCCATGGCCTCATTATACGCGTATAAGAGTGGCAAGGCAGGTGTAAATGGTGTATGTTTGGACTCATCATAATATCTAAAGTAACGGGGCAGATTAAAGTACATGGTATCTGGTGGATTATTCATCATGTACTTTTTAGTACGTTCATTAACACAGATGGGTGATATACCTGGAGGGGCAGCGAATGCCTTCTGCGCACCAGTCATTGCTATGTCGACACCCCATTTGTCCATCTCTAACTCTTCACCTCCTACAATGGAGACACCATCTACAACGTAGAATGCATCATTGCGCGAGGTTAAATCCTTTATCCTATCTAGATACTTTATCATTGTACCAGTGGAGGTCTCATTCCACACACAATAGAACGCCTTAACATCTGGATTGTTGTCAAAGGCTTCACGAACTTGATCCAATGTGGCAGTAACGCCCGGCTTGGTCTCTACGCGAATAGTCTGACCACCGGCCCACTCTATCATCTGAGCCAAGCGATTGCTGAACTCTCCGTTTACTGGTACTATGACCTTGTCTCCCTTTTTAACTAGATTTACCACACTTGCTTCAACCGCACCTGTTCCTGACGCGGAGAGGCAGACTGCATCTCCCTCCGTCTTGAAGACCTGTTTTGTCTTCTCTATACATGGTACGTACAAGTCTACAAAATCAGCACTTCGGTGATTAATCATGGGTACATACATGGCCCTTGCCACTCTCTCTGGCACATTGGTGGGACCAGGAAGCATTACCAGATATTCCAAATCAATGTAAATTGATTTTAGCGCTATTTATAGTGTTGAAATTTCCGATAGACCAAAAGCAGATTGTTTGAGCCAGAATCTACTACACTTGTGGCTTTGTTGAATCACCTACTCACATATCCTATCTTGTAGGGGTTCTACGACTGTCACTGTGCCGGGCGGTACAAGATGATGCCATCTCTCTCCAACAGATATACCATGGCGTATACTTGTACCTGAAAGATGCGCCCTGTCCAGAAACGGTATACTACACACCGGCATCTTCTTCTGCGTATACAATCTACGTGTAATCTCATCATTGGTAAATACAACATCAAACTGCGGTAGGGTCTGCTGTATAAGGGCAATCCACTTTATATGGTTCTGCACATCGGGTATGAAACAGATGGTGACTCTGTCGTGTTGTTGTTGGGTTAATGATCCCTGTATCATCTCTTTGCGTTCTTGCGCAGTAAAGGGATTTTCTCTCTCCATGGAGCGATTGGAACTACCAATTCCCAGTAACAGATGGCTGACCTGACCCAAGACATACTTGATGGCATGCATATGTCCATTGTGAAATGGTTGAAAACGACCTATCAAAAGTCCTTTATCATACATGGTTTGAAGTTACTATGTCATGTATAAAAACAGATTACAACTAATTACATCTGCCCAACAAAAATTACATACTATACATAATTTATAATAAAATGTAAGAAAGCATACGTTTTTCAGAACATATAAAAGAGGCCTGTAGAAGGTAATTTCGATGAGTGTACAAATGGCTTCTCAGGGAAAGATGCCCGTAGTGCTACTAAAAGATGGTTCTACTGAGACAAAAGGACGTGATGCTCACAAGAACAACATTGCAGCATCAAAGATAATCGCCGAGATAGTACGTACGAGTCTAGGCCCTCGAGGAATGGACAAGATGTTGGTGGACTCTTTGGGCGATGTCACAATAACCAATGATGGCGCCACCATACTCAAAGAGATAGATGTACAACACCCTGCCGCAAAGATGCTCGTCGAGATCTCAAAGACTACCGATAATGAGGTGGGTGATGGAACTACATCTGCAGTAGTCCTGGCAGGTGCCCTATTGGAGAATGCTGAGGTTTTGGTTAATCAGGATGTACACCCTACCATAATTGTGGATGGCTACAGAAAGGCCTCAAAGCAGGCAGGTTCCTTCTTGGCTGAGATCAGCGAGACTGTGTCTGCTGATGATGTGGATACTCTAAAGAAGGTGGCACGAACTGCCATGCAAACAAAACTGGTAAAGAGCGATTCAGATCAACTCGCAGATATTGTGGTACAAGCTGTAATGTCAGTTACAGAGAAAGATGATGGTGATTACAAGGTAGATGTTGATGATATAAAGGTGGAGAAGAAGGCAGGTGCCTCAATTAAAAACTCTGAGATTGTAAAGGGAGTGGTTTTGGACAAAGAGATAGTCCATGGTGGAATGCCACGCAGAGTATCAAATGCCCGAATTGCACTGTTAAACTCTGCTTTGGAGATAAATAAGACCGAGACGGATGCCAAGATAAACATCTCAAACCCCCAACAAATAAAGATCTTTTTGGAAGAAGAGAACCGAATGTTAAAGTCCATGGTTGACAAGATTGTTGGCAGCGGCGCCAACGTAGTCTTGTGCCAGAAAGGAATCGATGATATGGCTCAACACTATCTAGCAAAGGCAGGTGTCTTGGCGGTACGTCGTATCAAAGAGAGTGACTTGACAAAGTTAGCCAAGGCTACCGGCACACAGATAGTTACCAATCTCGACGACTTGCCCAGTGTCAAGCTAGGCGTAGCAGAAGTTGTTGAGGAACAAAAGATTGAAGAAGACAAGTGGGTCTTTATACGAGGTTGTGACAATCCAAAATCCGTTACCATACTACTCCGGGGAGGCTCACAAAGAGTTGTAGATGAAGTAGAACGTTCTGTACATGATGCGTTGATGGTGGTTCGAGACGTTACACTAAGACCATCAGTTGTGGCTGGGGGTGGAGCTCCCGAGACATTTGTAGCCACAAGCTTACAGAATTGGTCTAATACGCTAGATGGCCGTGAACAGTTGGCTGCAGAAAAGTTCGCCGACAGCATGGAGTCCATACCACTGGCTTTGGCAGAGAATGCAGGCATGGATCCCATTGATACACTGACCTCCCTACGAAGCCGCCATTTGAAGGGTGAGCGATGGGTTGGTATTGATGTAACAAAGGCTGCGGTCTCTGATATGAAGGAGAGCGAGATTATTGAACCACTCTCTGTCAAACTACAAGTAGTCATGGCTGCCACCGAAGCTGCCTGTATGCTATTGCGCATAGATGATGTTATTACCACTGCAAAGTCTGCAGGACCTCCACCTGGAGCCGAAGGCGGTATGCCTGGTATGGGTGGTATGGGAGGAATGCCCGGTATGGGTGGTATGCCTGATATGGGCGGCATGATGTAAATTTAGGGAATCATACACGAAAGTAGCGCAATATACTAAGTCACCTCTAAAAGGAACCGATGACAACGCATGACACGGTCTACAAGGTAAGATTACAGCATAACATAAAACTATACGAGTGGACCGTCCGCACGAATCATACATTTTATGGTACGTTTACAACAACACTGTCTCATCATACCTACTTGGCGGGGAGATAACCAAATGCATAGTAGTGTCGTACAAACCAAAAAAGACTGGCAATATGTGGGGTGTTGGTGTTGGCGGCAGACACTTGGCAGCAACTACTGATCTCGAAAGATGCAACACCATACGCGCCACTATCAAAGGCTCTAGGAAAAGGCAAGATTAACACCAATTGGTGTCAACTTCGTATATAATTCCCTAAATTTATTACCGACTTTTGTTCGTACTGTTTGTAGTTGCCTGAAAATACAACAAAATCATTATCCTCCTTCAAGTACGTATACTTGATAGTATTCTTTATGCTGTTGTCAGGCCTTTTTCAGCCTCTAGTATCTGGTACCGATGGTGACATGCTTATTGCCGGCGTATTTGTGCTGCTCTTGGGCCTTTTAGGAGGCGTACTACTCTGGAAGTCAACATATGACAAGAATAATCGGGTTGTATATATGGGCCTGGGCTTTAGCTTGATGGGTGGTTCCATATATCTGATATTCCTAATATCTTGAAACTATATTAGTTAGAAGAGCTATTCTTGCATTATGATGCAAGAGCGGTGTTGTTACTGTGGAGAGATGACCGATATGCCGTTTCAATGTAACTACTGTGGGGACTATTTTTGTCCAGAACATCGCCTTCCTGAAGAGCACCGATGCGTAAAACTTACACTCATACGGGCAAAAAAGTTTGGTCAAAAGAAGGTTATACGAGACGGTAATACCGACAAAAAGGGCTTCTTTAAACGATTTCTGGGACGTTAGTATGGACTCTTGTCTGGAGAGATGCGGGCGCGCTTACCCTGATATATGAGGGCTACAGCTAAAGCGAGTAATACAAGACCTGTCAGTGGAAAGTTTTGGGGGGCTGGCAGTATGAACCAATAATATATGCCAAACCCCATGGAGACTCCTGCTTGTGCCCACAACTTTATCCACTTTGGTATTCGTGCCAGACGGCTGATTCCTTCTACCACGAATATACCTAGTACGGGATATATTGTATAGTATAGAAAATCTATTACATCCACACCCGTATGAGACACTACGCTTCAGTAGATGTGCCTCATTTATTTAATCCATGGGTGTGACAAGACAGACGAGTCTGTACTAATTCAATCCGTCCATCTGATACGAGTGGCGCTGCCCTGCGACATCAATGCTCGCGCGTTGACATATGGAATGGTCGCAACATCTTCCGCCTCAAAGGGACCATAAGACTCATAGTCTGATCCGGTCAATGTATCAACATCTTTGAGAAGTCTCACCGTGATCATTCTACTTCTATATCTATCTGAAACATATTTCAGCAACTGCGTCTTCCCCTTGGATGTTGCTGCGGCTACCAAGGCCAATCTCTCTTGTTGTTCCTCATAAGCATCCAGAATGTATCTCTCCTCGTCCACCAAATTGTTGGTGTCTACATTAGCAGATTTAGAGGCTTTCTCCAATCGCATGCGCAACAACATTCCACTTAGATCAGACATTGCATTTACTAGACTGTCTCGTAGATCATTCTCCATACCATCAAAGGCTTGTCTTCGTAGACGACTCAAAAGCTCTGATATACTCTGATATGTATTGGCATCTATCTCTAATATGGCATCACTCTCCGATTCACGCAAGACAATTCCGTGCAGTTGGTTTACAGTAATATCTCCCATGTTGTTCTTAAAGCTTAAATCACGGTTCTATATAACTGAATTAATAATTGCCTTACAGATTCAACGGTGGAGACCCTAAACGTATCACATACACTTCAGAACAAGTATTTGAGATGCTAGAACAGGACAGGATTAGATTCATTGATATGCAGTTTACCAGCCTACCTGGCCGTTTCCATCACACCACAATATCCAGAAAAACCTTTACTCCAGAACAGATGAAATACGGTCTACCAAAGCTGGACGGTTCATCCATAGTGGGATTTGCCAGCATAGAGGATTCAGATCTTGTACTAAAGCCTGACCCGAACACATACGCCATAATACCCTGGCTTACCGAAAACAGGACAGCACGGTTAATCTGTGATGTATACTGGGGCGAGGGTCGCGGAAGGCTGTCCCGAGATCCTAGAGGTATTGCGCAAAAGGCTGAACAATTCATTACAGATGCCGGATACGGGAGCTTTTGGGGTCCGGAAGTTGAATTCTTTGTCTTTGATAAGATACATTGGGATGTATTGACACCCTATAAAGGACAGTCTTACTCTATAGAATCCCAAGAAGCTCCATGGAATCAGGAGGGTACTGGCTATCCGATGGGACTCAAACGCGGCTACTATCCTAGCACTCCTTCAGACACATTGACACCCTTCCGTAATGAGTGTGTCAACATACTGAACTCTAGTTTTGGCATATTATGTGATAATCATCACCATGAAGTGGCTACTGCAGGTCAATGTGAGATAGATATTATGTATGATAAGCTGACCAATGCCGCCGACTCGGCCCAGTCCTACAAGTTTATTGTCAGAAACGTGGCGCAAAAATTCAACAAGGTGGCCACGATGATGCCCAAACCTATAACCATGGATGCGGGAAGCGGTATGCACACCAACGTCAGTCTTTGGAAGGGTGATGAGAACGCATTCTTTGATGAGAATGCGCCTGATGAATTAAGCCAGTTGGCCTTGTACTTTTGTGGGGGCATTATGGATCACGCAAAAGCACTATCTGCAATCTGTAATCCTACTACAAACTCTTATCATCGACTGGTTCCTGGCTATGAAGCTCCTGCCTATATTGCATGGAGTTCAAGTAACCGTTCTGCAATAGTTCGTGTACCAAAACACTTCAAGGGTTCTAGACATGCCAAATTGAAACGGCTGGAGTTTAGAGCACCGGATCCGTCATCAAATCCGTATCTGGTCTTTTCAGCAGTTACTGCTGCGGGTATGGATGGTGTCAGAAAGAAGACAAGTCCTGCTGACCCCGTTCAGGAAGACATCTTCAAGATGAGTAAGAAGGAACGTAGGCAGAGGGGTATAGATACATTACCAGCTACTTTGGGTGAAGCACTAGACTCGCTAGAGAGTGACTGTGACTTTCTAAATCCAATATTTACTCACGATGTTATTGAGAGACTGATAGAGTTGGGAAAGCAAGATCAATTGGAGATATCTGTACGGCCCCATCCCCACGAGTTCTACCTGTACTTTGATGTGTGACACTCGTCTGAAATGTCGTTGCCGAACATAATCTGTATTCACCTTTAGTGTCCTGTATTATCTGCTCTAATGTTTTAGTCTCCCACTTCATAAGACGATAGACTACCAATTGACAGAATTTAGGTTCTCTCGTAAATACGGTTGATACTGCGCCCACCACATTACACGTCATGCCAAAGAGCGAGGTGTTCCATGTACCATCGTTCTCTGGCGTGATGGGTAATGTTGCAAGCTGGGAAACAACCGTGTTTGCACAAGAACCATACCATCATAGTATCGCTCGGACTCAAACATGTGATTCCCATATAACTCTTCAAAACGCTTTTAACATACAATTATGCATTTAGAACCGTGAATACGCAGATCTTAGTACTGACTGCTCTATTATGCGTAGTATCGACAGTATCATCAGCTGCAGCCCTTCCCTACGTTGACTCTGTACTGTTCTATCGTGTGGACAGTGCCGAGCATGCCCTGGAACTGGTTGATGATGGCCTATTAGATATGTACTATCATAATGTACCTGCGCATCTCTTGGAAGGATTTGACAACCTTGATGTATACACAAACCCAGCTGGAGGTACCCTTAGCATACTGTTGAATCCAGCACCTACTGATGAATTTAATCCATTTAGCATTACAAAGATACGGTCTGCCATAAATTACATGATAGACAGAGAAGATATTGTATCCCAACTACTGGATGGGTACGGCTCCGCTATTATATCCCCCTATGCACCATTTGATCCTGACTACACCAGAATGTTAGAGCCGATTGCATCCTTTGGTATACAGTACAATCTAGCCACCGCCAAGACAATGATTGATGCCGCCATGACCGAAGCTGGCGCCACCATGAAGAAAGATGTCTGGATGATGGATGACAAACCTGTCACACTAAAGTTATTTATCCGGGATGATGACCCGATACGACACTCCATTGGGAACACACTAGCCTCTAATCTTGAGAATATGGGGTTTGTAGTGGAGAGAATGTATGGGAACCTGGCACTGGCATACGAGGTGGTATATGGCTCTAATCCCGCAGATTTAGGCTGGCATGTATATACGGAAGGTTGGGGAGGCAGTTTTAACAAGTATGATGATAGTAGTTTGGCAGTATTCTATGCACCATGGCGTACCAATATGCCTGGCGCTCAGAACCCTGAATTTTGGTCATATGAGAACGACAAACTCGATAGAATCACCCGTACAGTGTATAATGGTGAATATGAAGACGAGGATGAACGTACACAACTGCTCCGCGAGGCTCTAACTTTGGGCGTACAGGAGGCAGTGCGCGTATTTGTGGCTGCACCATATGACACATTTGTAGTGAACAATAATGTTAAAGGTGTGATAAACTCTGTAAGTGGCGGCATAACCAACCCTCTCACTTTAAACAATGTTCAGACAGGTGATGTTGTACTCCGAGTTGGCATGAAACATCTTGGCCAGTCATCCTGGAACCCTGTGGCCGGATACGGTGATGTGTACAGTCGCCATATAGTCAACCCTCTCTCAGACTCTGCAGCAATCTCACATCCATATACTGGTGGTATAATCCCAGTGAGAGTAGAACGCTCAGTTGACACTGCTGGCCCTGATGGCACCTTGGAAGTGCCCTCTGATGCCATAACTTGGAATTCATACATACAAAAATGGACCCCTGTAGGCTCTGGTACCACTGCTATTAGTGTTGTAACGATGGATTACACCTTCAGTGATTGGCATCATGGCCCTACCATTGACATGCGGGACATACTCTTTGGTGTTTACTTTATGTATGAATGGGGTACTAACACTGGAGTCTCAGACAATACAAAAGACTCTGAGTATACGACTACAGTAGGGCCGTTCCTTGAAGACACCTTTGTAGCAGTTCGCCAACTAGATGATGACACACTAGAGGTGTATGTCAACTATTGGCACTTTGATGAAGATGAGATTGGAACCACGGCCACACGATGGACAAGCACACCATGGGAGATATTCTTTGCAATGGAGCAGATTGTTAAAGATGATAAGGGAGCATTTTCGTCGACCGAGTCCACCAGCAAGAGTGTCCCATGGCTGTCTGTGATTGATAGTGATGATGTTATCCTAATTCGTGCATACCTAGAACATTTCGCAAATTATGCCATAGCTCCAAAAGCTATAGCCGGCCTGGACAACTCGTATTACACTGATAGGTATTTGGCCAGCATAAAGTGGATAGACCAACACGGCCACGCCGAGATTGGTCATGGATCATTTTATCTTTCATCATACAATGATAAAGATGGTATAGCCCTAATACGGGAGTTCAGAGATGACTCTTATCCGTATAAAGTCGGAATGTGGTCTCATTTCGTTGAACCTACATATCCACATGTAACTAGTGTTGAGTTTGATGCTGCATCCTCAAATGAATCCCTCATCATAAATGTAGACTCAATGGATACTGATACACTGCGCTACTTTTTGACACACGATGGCGAAATAGTGCATACAGGCGAGATGCCGTCCACGGGTATGGATCAAATAATGATACCGACCGGCGAGTCTACATGCCCAGCCACGTTGCTACTATTTGCCGTATCTAATAATGTGATAATACCGGATGTCTACTCTTCGGATGTTGTGGCGGGTATATGTAGTCATACTGCAATCAACGATGCCCTGCTTGGTCTTACCGAGTCTGAAAGGGTAACGCTTCTAAGAGTTATGTTGCAGCTACTAGATGATGGTATTGATGACATATCAACTAGTGATGCGGATATGCTCTTTACAAACCCCAAGCTGAATGATGCTTTGCTAAATATACTCTCACTGACTCTAAATAATGAGATATCTGCGAATGATATACGTGAACTAGTTTTAAACTATCAATGATATAATTTAGCGTCTTGTGGGGTATGGCCGAACCTGCCTATCATTACTTGTGGTAGATGTTCCTCGCATCATTTTGGCTCAAATTGAGGAATTATGTATCTAGGAAGGTACTCATACCACGCGGTTTCCTCAAGTATGTGATTTTCCACATTGAACACAAGATCTTTATATAATATAAAAAGCATAGTTTATATTGGCCGAGTTTAGCGACTTTGGGATTGCAGTTGCAGTATTCATTGCTGTAACGCTGGCAGTAGGTATACTGACCACCAAACTTGTACAAAAGAGCGGAAAGCGGCTAATTATTGCTGGCAAGAGTCTCCCACTAGTAATGGTGGGTACCATGTTGGCAGCCCAGGCGGTTGATGGTAACTCATCACTGGGCAACGTCTCTTTGGTCTTTCAGTTTGGATTCTGGGCGGGCGCCATGATACCATTGGGTCTAGGTTCGTGCCTTTTGGTTGTGGCCGCATTCTATGCTAAACCACTAAACAAGATGTCGATGATAACATTACCGGACTTTTATTATCGTCGATTTGGTAACGGTGCCGAGGGCATATCCTCTGTACTCATGATAATTAGTTTTATTATACTGGTCGCCGGCAATCTGGCAGCTTGTGGATTCATACTGGAGACTGTATTTGGTATCGACTACTTTTGGGGAATACTGATAGCGTCACTTGTTGTGTTGGCATATACGACGGCAGGGGGACTCTTTGCATCTGCATATACTAATTTGTTTCAAGTTTATATCGCCATAGGCGCCTTCTGGGCTGGATTCATATTCTTTGTTGGTGGGTTCTCAGGAACGCCATGGGAGACTATAGTGGGCAGCGCTCCTCCCGAGTTCATGGACCTATCTGGTCTGTTTGATGTGGCAAATGGTGCGCTGATAAACTGGGGCGGCTTTTTAGCGTTGGCTCTTGGTGATATAATTGCCATGGACTTTATGGAGAGGGTCTTTGCCGCTCGAAATCCAAAGACTGCGCAGCGGGGTGCCTTTATGGGCGGTGCACTCACCATATTTACCGTTGTCCCCACCAGCATGTTGGGTATTGTGGCATTATACTACCTTCCCGCAGACACAATTCCGGATTTGGCTTTACCACTACTTAGTGTTGAGTATATGCCGTTTGCCATAGGTGCGGCCATCTTAATGGGAGTTGTGGGCGCCTCGATGTCTACTGCTAGTGGCGGTCTACTTGCCATATCCAGTGTCGTGTCACGTAATTTGGTGAATCGTATAATACGTCAACGATGGCTGGGCAGGCCCGGGACTAGCGATCATAAGATGCTTTTAATGACACGATTTGCCCTCTTTCCCATGATTGGTGCAGGCATGACTCTGGGATACTTCCTTCCAGCTCCTGGCATATACTTGATACTGGCCTTTGATCTTGTTTTTGCTGGCGCACTAGCCCCACTGACTATGGGCCTATTCTGGAAGAAGGCAAATATGCCCGCTACAATAGTATCTTTGTTGGTTGGTACTGGCCTTCGCATGATGTTCTTCTTTGTGATGCCCGCGGATCTGGCAGGACTGGAGACCATGATATGCCCCATAGTCTCATTCATACTATTCATACTGGTGGCTCTGGCAACCCAGAACAAGTATCCAGGCAAGGCCCGTCACGATGTACGGGACTATGTACCACCCGAAGAGGATGTCATATCCGGTGAAGACCTGAAACACTTCAAGGCTGATGATATACCAGATAAACCCATTGACAACTAGGCAACTTTATAATTTTAATTGGCTTTGAATATACGTATATTGTAATGAAGTATCCAGACATCTTTAACCCCGATATATCCCGAGTTGGTCTGGCCGAATCTCGAGCATACAACATTGAAGCGGCAATATTGATGGCTGGAATGGTAAAGACATCCTTTGGCCCTAGAGGCATGGAGAAGATGTATGTGGACATAATCGGGGAGGAGACCATCACCAAACACGGCGGGGCGTTTCTACGAAAGATTGACGTGGACCATCCCGCTGCAAAGGCCGTTGTTGATGCAGTCAATACGGTGGATACGCATGTGGGAGATGGTACCATTACATCTGCGTTACTCATAAGAGCATTACTCATAAGGGCGAAAAAATTAATGATTCAAAAGATTCCTGTCTCCAAGGTTATACGTGGATTTGAGATGGCCCTACAACAGGCGTTGGTAATTTTAGAGCAGATAGCAGTAAAACCAGACTCTCAAAATGACTATAATGTTGTATCGACATCTCTGTTCGGTACGGCCATGTACAACTCACTGGTCGACAGTAGAAGATTAACTAATCTAATAATTGATGCTGTAAAATGTGTTACCGATGGAACTGGCCGTGTAGATACAGACCTAATAAAGATAGAAGAGAAGATGGGAAACTCTGCAGACATACAGCTAATTCGGGGAACTGTAATTGACAAACCCCTTGATAGTCCACAAATGCCCCACACACTGAATAATGTACGCGTGTTACTGCTCAATGATCCCCTTGAGGCTACACGTACAAAGACTGAGTCCTCAATAGAGATAACATCCCCATATGATATGATGACATTTGCGCAACAACAAGACTCTGACATATTGGATGTTGTACAGAAAGTGATTGATAGCGGAGCTGGCCTTGTCATATCACGTAAAGGTATAAGTGAGTTGGCTCAGGAACAGTTGGCCCGCCAGGGAATCGTCTCAATTCGACGTGCTAAATATAATGACATATGGTGGCTTGAAAAGTCTACTGGCGCAAAGACATGTTCTAGTGTATATGACATATCATCCGATGAGCTGGGATTTGCTAGTGCCGTATATCAAAAGACTGTGGGTGATGATCAGATGGTCTTTGTAGAGTCTAATGTGCCATCCTCTGTTACATTGTTGTTGCGTGCCACATCCAAACGTTATCTAGATGAGTTTCATCGCACGACACTTAATGCAGTACGCTCCCTTCAAAACTTTGTTGAGGAGCCTCGTATCGTGTATGGTGGGGGGTCTTGCGAGATAATATTGGCAAAGAAGATACGGAGTTGGTCATATGGTATAGAAGGTCGCGAACAGCTAGCGGCAGAGGCATTTGCAGATGTACTTGAGGAGATACCATGTACATTGGCAATAAACGCGGGAATGGATGCACTAGATACAATAACTGCCCTAAGAGCAAAGAGTGCTGCAGAGCCGAATAAATGGTGGGGTATTGATACAATATCTCACAGTGTAAAACATATACGCAATATAGTGGATACTTGCGCAGTAAAGAGACAGGCCCTAAAGACTGCTGTAGAGGCCGCCAACCAAATACTGAGAGTCGATGATGTATTCATGAAGGACATAATGGATAATACACACTCCCACATTGATGGTAAGGTTCATACTCACAAAGACCCCGGAAGAAACCACAACTACTGGGAGCAGGAGGGCATTGAACAGAGACAGATGCATCACTACTACTAGTTACGCCGTATATCCTTGATTATGATGACCACAATCCACACTATAGCCATAATGACAACACCAATACCCAGACCAAAAAGAAATATTGCCTGCTCGCCACCAATCTGAGTCAGTCCTAGTCCGATTAGTATCAGTATGACTGCCATGGCGTACTGCTTGTCCATATGGTTTGTATTGTTGTAACGCCTTTAAAGATGCGCAGTGCCTATATTATCTGACAGATATTCTCATGCTGGTTTTCCTCCCATAACGTGTTATAATTTCAGTGATATAACATCACGACATAGCCCATACAGCTTTGTTCTGATATAGTCGGTGCGCACACAATTGAGGTTCAATATTCCTACCAGTCTTGGCCACTAAATTTCTGATGACTTTGCCACTATTATCCCGTTCAACCACACGCACCGTTAATTTATTTCTACAAATTTAATATACTATGCTACACACCATACATGGTGGATGTATCTCCAGATGTGGGTATGCTTACACCTGCATTTGCATTGGGACTGGGTTTGATTTTGGGTTTACAGCATGCGCTGGAACCAGATCATATTGCCACAGTGAGCGCCCTAAGTGCTAGAGCAGAACATGTCGATAAATCACGACGAACAAGAATTCGAGAGGGCATGCAACGCTTCTCCATACTAGGTGCAGTATGGGGAGCAGGTCATGCCACAACTTTGGCACTGTTTTCAATACTGGCTTATGTGGCCGCATCACTAATTCAAGGTTGGATGTTTTCTGGACTAGAGATACTGGTGGGTGTGATACTGTTAATATTGGGTGTAACTGTAGTGTTTGGTAAGACACCTTTAGAATTTGCTCACAAGCACCTTCACAGGCATAATAATGGAATAGTTCATTCCCACGAACATGAGCATAATAATAGAATACACCACCATGCCCACAAGTCATACATAATAGGACTTGTGCATGGTCTAGCCGGAAGTGGAGGCGTTATAGTCTTGACTGCCGCTACACTGGAAGGGCCTGACATTGTACTGGCATTCACACTTGTCTTTGGTTTAGGTGCCACAATTGGAATGTCTCTGGTGGGTGGTCTATTGGGTATTCCTTTGGTATTGGCAGGCCGTCATAAGAGGGTACGATTACTCTTTAGGTATGCGGCAGGAGTATTTAGCATAGTGATGGGTATCATTGTCTTGTATACTACCAATATTGGAGAGTTTACGTCTAACATTCTTTCTTTGGTAGTTTAGGAAATAACTTATTTTTTTAAAAAATAAAAATAAAAATAAAAACTTGATAAAAATTCACTTTTACATCAACACTACTGTATGGTGGCCATGATTGAAGTTCTTACAAAATCATAATTTAAACTCGCATAAAAAACTACTATATACAGTACCGGCGTTAACTACTAATTTTATGATAAATAACAAATGACTTCCCAAAGGTGACGACTTCATGCCAATATAACAATACGTGAAATATGCAAAAAAGAGAAAGATGCCAACGCATCTCTGAGGCTTCAGGCATGTTTCTATGGAAAGAAGAATTACTCCACGATTAGTGTCGAATTGATTGCCATAGTCTATATCTCATGCATGTGATAAAAAAATCAAAATAACCCATATGCGATAATATGATACATGGCCAAATTTGATGACAAAATAGTCCTTGTAACCGGTGCATCTTCAGGTATAGGGTGGGAGACGAGCTTGCTCTTTGCCAATAAAAAGGCCCATGTAATCGCCATAGCACGAAGAGAAGATCTCTTAGAGTCGTTATACAAAAAAATAAAAAAAGATAGTGGCCAAATAACTATAATAAAATGTGATGTAACAGATCAACAACAGGTAAACCAGACTATAAAACGCGTACTGGATCAAATAGGCTGCCCTGACATATTGGTAAATAATGCAGGCATAATAGAGATTGATACTGTCATAAATACAGATATCTCTAAAATAAAACAAATAATGAATACAAATTATTTTGGCATGGTATACATGACAAAGGGTCTTTTACCACATATGGTGCAAAGGGGGAGTGGGCACATAGTCAATGTAGCATCACTAGCCGCCAGTTTTGGACTTCCCATGATATCTGCATACTGCGCATCAAAATCTGCAATGCTGGGATTTTCAGAGGGACTGCGACATGAATTATTAGAAAGCGGTATAGGCGTGACGGTGGTCAGTCCCATAATGGTGCGCACCGGATTTGTAGACAAATCCGGATATGCTTTAAGTCCACAATCAGTTGCCAAAGCCATACTGCGAGCTTCAAACTCTCCCCGGGCAGAGATAACGGTTCCCACTATAGCCAGGGCCGGCGTAATAATAAAACACGCAATACCGTTTCTAACAGATAGTATAATAGCTAAAGTCTTTAGAAAATCAATTAATAAATAATATCAAGCTAAATTTTTGTCTTTCTTGCTCTTTTGCCACCAGTCTAAATAGTCATCCTGTATGTCCTGACGGGTCTTTACCCGACGGTTCAGTCTGGCTCGTATATCGGATACTTGCTCTCTGGTAGCGTATAATCCACATCGTTTACAGATAAAGTGCTTAGTGCTTGGATCCGCCTTCATGGGAAAGTCTATGGCATCAAAGAGTTTGTACAAATCATCACGTCGGCGATCCTCCTCGGGAACACTAGCTTCGTATCTAGCTTGAACCTTCTTCTTCTCGGTGGCAGTGCATTCAGGGCAACTGGGCATCATAATATGCGGTTTTTACAATCCATAAAAGCCTTACCGCTACTGGTTCCTCCCGCAAAGTTAGGTGATGGTTGATATATTGTTAGATAATGTTAAATACGTCATTGAACCGTACTATCTGATGGCTCTTGTCAAAAATAGCAGGGCGATAACACGTCCATACACAAAAAATTTGGGCATACAATACGTGTTTGAACATGTCAAGAAGGTGGCAGAAGTAGCATATATTATAGCAAATAACACGGGGAAGGATACCTATGGTGTTAACGCATTGATGTATCGTATAATGCGCGGTCCTGACCCAAAGTATATTCGTCCATAACGCAGACCGCCATACGGGACGGGGTTGTCGCGGCGAAGTCCGTCGTGATGTGGATGTAATCCTCGATCCCACACCACTCATACAGGGTTGCTGGAGCAACTTGGCTGACAGACTATCTCGTATGGCGGGGGTGTAATCACCCGACTTTGCGGGAGGAACCCCGCTACTTATAGGCATAGTTCATATCATAGACACGACTCCAAAAAGAAATTATGTGGGGGGTGTAGTCATGTACACGATGGCAACAAAATCGTTTGTGGTTGTATTTACATCACTACACGCTAAAAAGTATATACGCACGTTAATACGATGCATAAAAAACGTCCTAAAGATTGAAGACGAACCATACACCTCAATATGTAGAGATGAGCACCTTATACTGGTCGAAGCTCATGATCCGGTCTTTGCGTCATCGGCCATTGAGCGGCTATACGGCATAGAAAAAGTGCTCATAGCCAGACAGATAAAGAATGATTACAACGACATTGTAGAGACCGCCACTGAAGTAGGTGGAAATCTATTATTGGGAAACGAGACATTTTATGTGCAGGTAGAAGGATACTCTAGAGGATTTCTACCAAAAGATGCCGAGATGGCAATAACTTCATCCATAATAGAAGAAAAGTCATCACAAAATGTACGACCTGGTACACAAGACCGACATGATAAACTACTATATGTATACATGACACAGAGTAATGCTTACATATCCATATTTGAAGACAAGTGCTTTGGAGGCTTGCCAATGGGGGTGCAGGGCAAGGCGGTATCGTGCATATTTGATGAAATGTCTGCCATGGCATGTTTGGAGACCATACGGATGGGTTACAATACCAAAATTCTTGCATTATACAGAAAGGAGAGTGATTTGACAAATCTGGCAAAGATAATCAATAAAATACTTCCATACTTAATACACAAAAAAATACAATTAACCATACATAAAGTATCATCAGGAGGTCAAGGATTTTTAAATATGGTGATACTTGCCACCGAACTAGCCATTAATATCGCAAAAGATCACAATATATCACACATAACATTACCTATATCTAGAATCATTTTTCCAGGCTTATATGTGGATAAATTACTCCATCGAATATACGATGCCCAACTAAACCCGATACTGGCATTGCCTGACTATGAACAGATGGTTGCTATATCCGAGAGATTGAACCTACCTTTTAATGCAGAATCCTAACAG
>VYCS01000036.1:0-43627 GCA_009843815.1 Cenarchaeum sp. SB0675_bin_21
AATTTATTTCGTATTTATTGTCTAAAAATCATTGATGAATGTTATACGTATGGCCTCCAAAGATTTTACCAGTATCTTTTCAGTTGCATCTACAGGTCTTTGCGATGTGCATAATGGGTAAAAAACCTGTCATAAAAAGTCGCTCAAATATTCCCCGCATTTGATCTTGTGTATGACTGTATTGTATTTTCGCTCTTAATTTTGCAAAGTTGGCCATTATACCGTGAGGAACGATGGAGGAATGATTTGCTAGATGGTATGGAGCTTATTTTGCAGTCTTTAATTTCAAGTTTTTTTTAAAATTTGATATATGATATTGACACTATTTTCAAATTTTTCTAAAATCCCTTTGGTTGTTGTCAAGCGACTCTTGAGTTCAATCATTATTATAACGATACATGTCGCACCCTTTAGACCGGATTCATTGATGACTGTGTTTCCTACGACGAGACTTGAGTACCTCAAATCTAATGCATTGTATGGTTTTTGAGATGACCCTTACTGGAAATTATTCTATTAATAAGAAATTTTATGCGTGATTAACATATAGTTGGTACTCTGAATAACTAGATATGTCACTTGTAGTATGAAATCCGAACTGTAATACATATGCTGTAATTTGTCAGACAAAAAATATCTAGCCTATAATATTCTCAAAACATAATAAATCAACGGTGTATCGTGAGTATCCTACTCAATAAATCAGAGCAATAGATGTTGCGCAAATCAGCTTTTGTGAATGTGTATTAGATATGATGCGCCCTGTGATGAGGCTGTCATACTATCACTCTTTGAACCACTAATGCATCCAGTATAGAAATTCTATCTGTCAATACCATTTAGAAACCTGCAGGTCACCAACCTGTATGACTATCCTCATGATACCAAATAATACTCTACAGAACACTCTTTTGGTATATCCTGACGTTTACCCTATGTAGCTGCAAAGCTGTTAAATCCCTGATTGTTTTGTATAATGTAATGGAGAGAAAGGCTGAGATGACCAGGGAAACATCTGAGACTGGAATATATGTATCTGTAAATCTAGATGGTACCGGCCAGGCGAACGTAGACTCGACTGTTGGATTTATTGATCACATCATCACATCATTGGCTCGCCATTCGATGATTGACATTACAGTGAAGAGCAAATCCCATGATGGGATGCTACACCACGTTATAGAGGATACAGCCATAACACTGGGAATGGCGCTACGCGATGCTCTGGGAGAGAGAAATAATATACTTCGTTTTGCGCACTGTTGCATACCGATGGACGAGTCATTGGCAGAATGCTCTATAGACTTGGTGCGCCGCCCATATAATGTAGTGCAACTTGGCTTGTCCGGACCTGCCACTGAAGGAGTCCCACAGGAGGATTTGGAGCACTTTTTCACCTCACTCTTGCAGAATATGGAAGTATGCGTACACATACGAGCGATACACGGCAACAACGATCATCACATTGCCGAAGCTGCCACAAAAGCACTGGCCGTCTCATTGCGCAATGCCGCATCGCTTGATGTCAAGAGGATGGGTCCTGCCAGTACCAAGGGTAAGATGTAATGGTCCGTCTGGCCTTGTATGATTATGGTGCGGGTAACATATTCAGCCTTAAAAACTCCTTTGAGAAGCGGGGTGCTACTGTGCAAGTCATAAACTCATTGTCTAATGATGATAATAATTATTCAGGATTGTTGCTACCGGGCGTGGGGAGCTTTGACACTGCCATGCATTCACTATCTGCTGATATGATACATTCGTATGTGAAAGATACAATGCCGGTTCTGGGCATCTGCTTGGGTATGGAGATGTTCTTTGAGCGTAGCCAAGAGGGTTCATGTAAGGGACTGTCCATAATGAATGGTGAGGTTGTATCACTCCCTGATACGATGAAGGTGCCCCACATGGGCTGGAATTCATTACACATACAACACTCTGGAACCCTTTTGGATGGTATGGATGATGGTTCATGGATGTACTTTGTGCACTCGTATATGGCCAAACCTAATGATGACTCTTTGGTAACGGCTACATCCGATTATGGGATAAGAGTACCTGCTGTAGTAGAGTATCGCAACTATTTTGGTACACAATTTCATCCTGAAAAATCAGGCGCGTCTGGCGGCATAATACTTGACAACTTTATGCGGGAGTGCTCACACTGAAGATAATTCCCGCCATTGATATAATGGACGGCAAGGTGGTGCGCCTCTTGCGTGGAGACCCAAAAGACAAGACCATATACTATAACGATCCCATACGCATTGCAAAACAATGGGAGGGTCAAGGTGCTCATATGTTACATGTGGTGGATTTGGATGCCACACTATCCTTGGGAGATAATACCGATATAATACAGGATATGGCAAGTACCATCTCAGTCCCAATACAGGTTGCAGGTGGGCGACGCAGTGAAGATTTAGTACATGACACTTTACAGTATGCAGATCGCGTTGTAGTGGGTACACTGGCACTAAACACCAAAGTATTGCACAAACTGATACAAAGATACGATGATCGACTGGTGGTGTCATTGGACCACAATGATGGCCATATTATGAGTCACGGCTGGCAGCAGGCCACAGACAATATGATAATCCCCACCATGAAGTCACTGGTAGCATTGGGTGTTACTCAATTTTTAATCACTAACATTTCACGTGACGGCACACTATCTGGCCCTGACATTCAAACACTCTCAAAGGCGTGTCGCATATCTAATGTTATAGCCAGTGGTGGCGTGTCGGGCGTTTCGGATGTACGGGATGTGGCAGAGCTGTCCCCGTACGGCATAATACTCGGAAAGGCACTATACGAGGGTTTAATCACCATCCCTGAGGCACTGGAATGTTAACAAAGAGAGTGATCCCCTGTTTGGATGTCAAGTCTGGCCGCGTAGTCAAGGGTCTAAGGTTTCGTTCCATACGTGATGCTGGAGACCCAGTTGAGTTAGCCACCAGATATGGTGCTGAGGGTGCTGATGAGCTTGTGTTTTTGGATATTACCGCCTCTGAGGAGCGACGAAAGACTTTAGCCAAACTGGTCCGTGATGTGGCATCAGTCTTGGACATACCATTTACTGTGGGGGGCGGCGTATCATCTGTTGATGATGCCCGGACCATCCTACTAAATGGTGCCGACAAGGCCGGAACCAATACCGGCGCTGTGAAAAATCCAAGATTGATTACATCCATGATGGAGACGTTTGGTCGTCAATGTGTGGTGGTCGCCATTGATGCCCAACGTAATTATGGTCCGCCTCCTACAAACCATACACTATTCTGCGAGGGCACAAGAGAGTTCTGGTTTGAAGTGTACATATACGGTGGAAAGAAGCCTACTGGATTGGATGCCGTACAATGGGCCTGCCAGGCTGCAAGTTTGGGAGCTGGTGAGATTTTATTGACTAGCATAGACGCTGATGGCACGCGCCAAGGGTATGATGTGACGCTGACTGGTGCAGTATCTGATGCAGTCTCTATACCAGTTATAGCCTCGGGGGGTTGTGGAGAACCTGATCACATGGCTGATGTTTTAATACATACTGATGCATCCGCAGCCCTGGCCGCATCCATATTTCATTATAAAGATGATGCCATCAAATCTGTAAAAGAATATCTGCAGAAACGCGGAGTCTCTGTCAGGTTATAAGCATGGTTTGTTGTTTGGCCTTGCCCATCTGTATTATTTTAGATAGATCACACGTTATATCCTTAACCGAGTAGTCAGGCGATATTTTATCAGATGGGTCTACCAAGCCAGACATGTGCGGTATCATGATACACTAATCATCTATGTGTCAATCCTGCTCAAACTCATGTAGACTGGAGTTGCCTTACATTTAGAAAAAAGACTGCACGACCCCCAAGTTATAAATTTACAACATGTGTGATATATGATACGATGAAGGTGGAAATCGCAAGCTTGGACTTTAACAAAGGTGATGGCTTAATCCCAGTAATAGTACAAGATGAAAAGACCCGAGAGGTACTGACACTGGCATACTGTAACCGTGAGGCGTTGGAGCGTACAATTAAAACTAAAAAGTCATGGTTTTGGAGTAGATCCAGGCGAAAACTCTGGATGAAGGGTGAAGAGTCCGGCAATATTCAGAATATAACTGGTATACTCTCTGACTGTGATTTGGATGCTATCATATATCTGGTAAACCCAACTGGCCCTGCCTGCCATACTGGGCGTAGACTCTGCTTTTTTAACACAATAATGTAATTTTATTGAATATTATTAGTATAAAATTAAGTATAACTAAATTTAATATTAGGACAATATATCAATGGTAATGTGTCACTGAACACCATGAGTGTAAAGTCTCTAAAATGTAGAGAATGCGGGCGCGAGCATGATATGAAGTTCCATTATATCTGCGAAGAATGTTTTGGACCACTTGATGTATCGTATGATATACCGACATTATCCCCTGATCTATTCACACATCGGGAGCAGACGTATTGGCGTTACCATGAACTACTTCCCATACGTGACAAATCCAATATTGTGAGTATTGGCGCGGGCATGACGCCATTGATTCGTGCCGAACGATTAGGCGAAAAGTTAGGACTACACAATTTATACATAAAAAATGACTCTGTCAATCCAACATTTTCATTCAAGGACCGCCCTGCTGGGGTTGCCGTCTCAAAGGCTAGAGAGTTGGGCCTCACTGCAGTGGGATGTGCGTCCACAGGAAATTTGGCATCGGCTACTGCGGCGCATGCTGCCAAAGCTGGTTTGGACTGCCACATATTTGCACCTAGTGATATAGAGATGGCAAAGACAGTACAGGCCATGTCGTACGGAGCTAACTTTGTGGCTGTTGAGGGTACGTATGATGATGCAAACACAATAGCTGCGCAGATAGGAGATCGCTATCGTATAGGAATTGTGAATATTAACATGAGATCATACTATGTAGAAGGATCAAAGACGCTGGCATTTGAGGTGGCCGAACAGCTAAACTGGGAGATGCCAGATCATCTGGTAATTCCTGTGGGTAGCGGCGCCATGCTAAACGCCATATGCAAAGGGTTTGAAGAACTAGAGGCTGCCTCACTGGTTGATGATGCGTCCAGAATGCACCCCTACGCTGCGCAACCTCATGGCTGTGCACCTGTCGTTGATGCCTTCCAGAGTGGCGGTACTGTAACTCCAGTATCTGTCCCCGATACAATAGCCAAGAGTCTTGCCATTGGAGACCCAGGAGATGGCAGATACGTTCTGAAACGACTACAACAATATGGTGGTAGTGCTGCTGAGTGCACCGACGATGAAATTTTAGATGCGCTCACATTACTGGCCAAAACTGAGGGTATATTTACAGAGCCGGCCGGTGGTGTCGCCGTGGCAGTGCTTCAAAAGATGGTTCAGGAAGGCATGATATCTGCCGATGAGACTACCGTTTGTTATATTACCGGCAACGGACTAAAGGCTACTGATACTGTAATGTCCGTATTACCAAAACCTCATGTGATGCGCCCCGATGTGGCAGCGATAGCAGCGGTGATAAAGTAGATGGCCAGCATAGCATTTGTAGTCCCCTCTGTATTGAACAAAGGTGGCGGTGAACGACGACTAGATTTGGATGCATCATCATTATCTGATGCGTTTACAAAATGTACTGATATAATGGGTGATGACTTTGCCCGGCGGGTACTAGAACCGGATGGCAGTCCCCGTTCGCTGATAAACGTGTACATAAACGGTAAGAATGCAAAATTTACAGGAGGAATGGACGCGCCACTGAAAGATGGCGATGAGGTGTATATATTGCCTGCAGTTGCTGGAGGCTAACAAGTACAATCCATATGGTATTTTATTACTAATCTTGGACACGTTCCGAGCTGACCCTCTCTAATCTTCTACGAAACACTACCACCATTACTGTCACCATCATACCTAGTATACAGAACAACCAATACGGCGACGCCTCGCCAAATGCATCTGTGGCATAACCATTGATAGCCGGACCTGCAGCCCAACCCACACCGAATATGGCCTCATAAGCACCAATCATCCTACCCGAGGCACTCTTCTTTGTACCTGACAGAATGACTTCCAGTGCCAATGGGTATAATATAGAACATCCAAATCCTAGTAGTAGTAAGGCGATGGTAAAATCGATAAATGATGTACCAATGGCTGTTATCCCCATTCCAACTGATACCAAAATTGTCGATGCTGCAAAGGTAGGTACTGCCCGTTTGGACAAAAATCCTGCAACTAACAGTGCACCTACTCGCGTTATGCCAAATATGAAGAACAATAACAGTATGCTGTTATCGCCCATGCCACGATCACTCATGAATGCCGGATATATCGTAAGTATCACACCAAAAGCTGCAGTGCTGTATAACAGCAGTGTTACTACTACCGGGAATCTGGCTATTGCACCAAAGGATTTGAGATTCAAGCCTCCATGTACCGGCTTTGAGGTCTTTGGGGATGCAATTACTGAGGTTGTCATGGCTACGGCCATCACAAATGCAGTAATCTGGAATAACATACGATAGTCCGACCCAACCATATCTAGTACTACTGAGCCTAGAAGTGGACCCACCATGAATCCCACCACAAAGAACATGATAAACCACGAGATGTACTTTACACGAGACTCCTCATCTCCTGACAGTATGGACTCTGAGGTTGGCCAGAAGAAAGCATGAGCCACACCTGCTATAAGACGATAGGCTATTATCTCCTCTACTGTATTTGCTGTGGATGTCAGGTATAGTGATATCGCATTGAGTATCACGCCAACGGTCAACAAGTATCTGTTGTTAATGCGGTCTAGTAGTATGCCCACAAAGATGGGAATTATCATGTATGGGAGAAAGTTGGCCATTCCAATCAGTCCCAGCTCGGCGTATGTGGCACCCACACTGTCCTTGGCAAAGACTGGCACTACTGGCCCGTGCATACCATACGATACTCCTAGTACGAGCGCTGTTACAAATACCAACACAACAAATCGGTTCATACAGTATCATTCATTATACCATCAATATTTTTATCACTTTTATGAGTGAACGCACAAGGGTTTTGTCGTATCAACCGCGTTTGCGACAGAACCCTAACAGTTATAATCACAACAAAGATATTTTTACTATGTCTCAGGTACTGCCCGGCGACACTATAGCCTCCATTGAGGAGTACGAAGCTGGTTCCAACGCTTTTGATGACGGTGATATGATCCGCTCCACAGTGGTGGGACATACTTCCATTGATGCGTCTAACCATGTTGCCAACATATTGAGTCACAAGAGGACCAGTGTACCTGAACCTGGTGATATCATTATAGGAACAGTGGCGGCGGTCATGTCCATGATGTTTGCCGTATCGATACAATATGTCAACGGTAGACGCACACTATCCAATGTAGAGTGTATATGTTCAACCCGACACATACGTCGAAAAAATATAGCGTTGGTGAATGATATTGTCATGCTTCGTATAGAGTCTCATCTGAATGGCACCATACATGCTGTTATGGATGATCACTCGTTGGGCGTTTTACAGACAAAGTGCGTAAAGTGTGGCGGTGGTGTGGTCCCTGTACGTGATGCAATAAAATGTATCGAATGCTCGTGGATTGATGAGAGGGTACTCTCCAACAAATTCGGCACATCTGACTTTTTGGTCTTTGATCAAGACTCTTTTCATAAACACAGACAGTGAACTAGTTGTACAATCTTGTGTGTGGTGTATAATTCATTTGTATAATATGTGCATCTAAAAACATACCAATCTTTGGTATACCTTTTGCCATATGGTGTAGATGTGTTGAGGCCGTCATGCTATACTACTAGAAAACCACCCCTGATAAATTCTGCCCCTGAAGTCATATGGAACAGACAGGTATAACGATTTGTTTATGGCGATTATCGTGTATATGTGCAGAAGGTTATGACCACATCTAAAACCCTCTAGGCTTTCTAACACTGAACCCCAAACTCAAACCGATTATTATCACACCAGTTGTTATGACTACCAATCTATATGCAAACCATAAGGGATCTTCGGATATCTCCAGTGTTGCATCTATGTTCATTACATCCTCACCAATGTTTTGTATCTGTATCAGTGTACGGCCTGACTCTTGGTGTACCCACTCCATACTGTGGAAGTCTTCAAACTCACTTGAAGGTATGCTAAAGCCCTCGCCAGGGCTCTCTAGTTTTAATTGGAACCTGTCCGCCGTTATGGTCATGGAGTGAACGGCACCCTCATCTCCTGTTATCGAATATGATGCAGTCTCACCTATACCATACTCTTCGGATATTACAAGAGGGCCTCCTGTCAGGTCTACTACCAAGGATACTAGTGGGACACCAACTATGACAGCTCCCACAGCTATACCTATTATGGTACGAGTACTGAACATCACCAAATACTTGGAGTATCAGTATTAAAGACATTTTGGTTGTGTTGACTATTGGTTATGATCTTTTTGATGTATCTGTAAGCGAGGACCTGACCACACTTTATACATCACATAACTGAAACGTCGTGTGGCTGACTCTCGGCTAAGCCGGCCCGGGATATCTTTATGAATTCAGACTCTTGTTGCATAGCAGATATTGTATGTGCTCCACAATAACTCAAGCCAGACCTGACCCCGCCAGTCAACTGCTTTAGTATGTCTGTTACACTACCTTTGTAGGGAACCATGGCTTCCACACCCTCGGCCACATAGTCATTGAGGTCATCCTCTAATGCTGTCATGCCGGTCTCTTTTGACTTGCGCCCTATAGATGCGGCCAATGATGCCATTCCTCTATACACTTTGTAGCGTTTATTGTTCTTTGTAAGTACTGTCCCTGGTGATTCGTCAGTACCGCCTAGAATGCTACCTAGCATCACAGTTGATGCTCCTGCCGCCAAGGCTTTTGTGGCATCCCCCGATGTTCGCGTACCGCCATCCGATATTATGGGTATGTCGTTCTCTTTGCCTACCCGGGCGCAGTCCATTACGGCAGTAAGCTGAGGTACGCCAGAGCCGGTTATGACTCGAGTTATACATATGGAACCGGACCCTACGCCCACCTTTACCGCGTCTACCCCTGCCCGGATTAAATCTAGTGTACCTGCTGCAGTGGCAACATTCCCAGCTATTATCTCACAATCTGGAAATGCTTTCTTTATGTTTTTGACAGTTCTGATGGCATTCTGACTGTGCCCATGAGCTATATCTACAACTAGGACATCCACCTCTGCCTCCAGTAACGCTTCTGCCCGTTCCATAAAGTCTCCCTTGACTCCCACAGCAGCACCCACCATGGGTCTGCCCTTGGCATCCTTGACTGCCATGGGATAGTTTTCCATATTGGTAATGTCCTTGGAGGTGAAAAGACCCCGAACGTACCCATCACTATCAACGATGGGTAGCTTCTCTACTCGGTTGTCTCGAAGCATTCTTTTGGCATCTTCAGCCGTTGTACCTGGTGGTGTGGTTACTACATCCTTTGTCATGATATCTGAGACCCGTAGATCATTGTCTCCACAGAAGAGAAAGTCTCTGTCGGTAACTATGCCCACCAGACGATTATCATCATCTAAGACCAACAGTCCAGACACGCCCATATCATCAGCATAGTCGTATGCCTTGCGCACGGTACTGTTCATGGATATTGTGTATGGATTTTCTATCACCACACTACTGGATCTCTTTACCTTGAGTACCTGAGCACTCTCCTCTTGTATTGTAAGGAACCTGTGTATGATACCAATACCTCCGGCCCGAGCCATGGCGACTGCCATGGATGCCTCAGAGACCGTATCCATATTGGCACTGATAAATGGTATGTTAAGGCTTATGTTTCTGGAAAGTTTTGTAGATAGGTTGGTCTGACTGCGGGTAGTAACATCTGAATACTTTGGGACCAAAAGCACATCATCAAATGTTAGGCCCTCTCTGATCTCCAAACCGTATATTCGAAGGCGTAGAAGAGATTATAAGCCTATTGATATTTTTTCAAATTTGTATTTGATTCATCTAGTACTTGGTGTAGTCTTTTATGCCAGTCTGTAAAACCATCGGGCGTATCTGGAAAGTTGTAGTAGTGAGCAGTGAGTTTCTTGTTCTGCTTTGATGTAAATCGGAGGCCATCGGCCAGTCTTTTATTTAATGCACCACGAATTATCATACCTAACTTTCCCAACGTACCAAAGTCTGGATGTTCACCTTTGGATATTGCCTCCACATCCAAATTTTTTAGAAAGTGTTTCATGCCGTAGTTGATCTGCTCATTACTCAAGGTCTGTATGAGGCGCCGAAATATCTCTAAACCTGCCGTCTTGTATCCATATTCATTGATGAACTCTTTGTTGTACTTCCACAAACCTGCTTCGCTGGTATCTCCGGCTTCTAGGGCCTCGGCGATACACTTGCCCGCTATTGTTCCTGCCACCAGTGCAGGACCTATCCCCCCAGCATCCAAAGGCTTTGGCATCCATGCTGAGTCTCCCACTAAAATGAATCCGCCTGCCACAAGACAGTCATTCTGCCTTCTCACAGACACCTGAAAGTTACCAGTGGCATTGTTGATATCTTCCTGATCCGTAGAGAGGCGGGGATTCTTAATGGCTCGGTTTCTCTGCACATACTCCTCAATGAGAGTCGTTACGTTGTCATTTCTTTTTAGTCGCTTGTTGCGTTTGGTCAGTAGTGTCTTTTCAACGCCTAATCCTATGTTGACCTTGTCATCTCCCTTTGGAAAGACCCATCCGTATCCGCCCGGGGCAATATCCTGATCCAAGTGTATTATGCAATAGTCGGGATCAAACTCGGTGAGATCTCTCTCCCCTTTCTCAAAGTACATTATGTGTCTGCCTGTGGATTCTACATCCTGACGATCCACCTTTCTCTCCATCTTGTCCGTGTTGGATATCTGGTTGCGCAGCATAGATGTCATACCCGTTGCATCAACTACCACCTTACAGCTCCTTTTGTAGATGTTCTTAGATTTGTCTATACCAGTAACCCCAACAACCTGTCCATTATCATACATTAGACCTGTGAGATTTATCTCGTAATCGAACTGTACTCCCATATCTATGGCTCGTTGGTTCTGTCGCTCTGGCAACAGTTGACGGTTCAACATATATCCATCTCCATCAAAAGGTATGGCCGTTGATTTGTCTGGCGAGAATGCCATCACACCCTTGACTTTGTGCTCTATCTCGGGTTCTCCCCAGGACACTCTTATCTTCTCTGACATGTAATCAACGGCTTCTTTACTGACGGCATCCCCGCATATCCATCCACTGACACTCTTTCTACCAGGCATAAAGGGTGGACTTCGGTCTATCACAAGTATGCTTGCTCCATCAGCATATCGGGCCACCGCTTGCGCCGCCACGGTACCGGCCAATCCCCCACCCGCTACTATAACATCATAGTCCAATATGCGCAAATGTTTTCTCTCCGTATTTAAAATAATTGCATGTTTTGAGGTATCTGTTCAACATACTATTGCAGATGTATTAGATTTCATACAAGCGGTCCCCTCTTACACAAACTTTGGTGATACTACATCTCTATACATTTGGTATACAACAAATTGAACAATGGTACTCTTGCTCATTACAGTGATACTCTGCTAATATCAACTCCCGATACGTCTTTTGGTGTGATACATACATCTGTAGACATCTAGATAATAGATGACTTGATTTCCTGTTAAATGATGAGTACATGTTAAGGGGCATACAATATGGTAGACTTTTACGCGTCCCAAAATAACAGACTTGGGACTTTCATATCTGTCTGTATCTGATGCTGAGCGTGTACTTGTATATTTTGGGTCAGGTCGTCGCGGGATCCTCAAAGCATTATGCTCGGTCTGGAGCGGCTACTATCTCCTCATTCCCATATGTGTATTGTTTCTGACCTTATTAATATAGACACAATATGTCCGCAAATACATCCTCGGCGCGCCTGTTATGGATGGGCACGTGTATTTTGATCCTTATCGTACCCGAATCTTGTAGTATCACACTTCCATTACGTATTATTTCTTGCCTATCTAACCTCAAGTATAAAGAAGAGTTGCTTATCCGGGTAGAGATTGTCTGTGTGATCTCATCTCTTTGATAAATACCTAACTTATCAGAGAATATACTGATGAATCGAGTTGCATCTGTCTTACGTAGGGTGGCTGTGGCCATTATTATGGGATTGCGATAGTGGCCTCTGGTTTGAGTAGTATCAAAGATCTCTGGATTAATACCCAAAGTTTGATAAATTGACTCAAAGATTTTGTCTGCATCTTCTGTAGCATGTATTATGATGTCTAGACGTATAACTGGAGTGTCTGTCACAGCTTAGGCCTCAAGCAACGTTATCTGCTTTTCGGCAGTACGTACCAACTTTACCTTCTCTAGACCTACATGTCTGAGTCGGACGAGTTTTTTACCTTCGGAGAGTATACTGGCATGCATATCCCCATAACATGTCTTTTGGACAAACTGATGTATGTCTAACTTTGGTATATCCCTGTTTAGTATTCTTTGAGCAGCTAGTCGAAGAGCATGCTTTCGGGAACTGTTCAATCGCTTGTGTGTGAGGGCTATGATGTTTATACGAAAGACATAACCGTCTTTGGTCTCGGCATCCATTATGAAATTGATCTTTGAGGAGTCCCGACGTACCAAGCTCTTGAGATACTCTTTTGAGTACTCGTATCTCTTGAATATGGTATATGCCGTATCTCCCTCTATACGGTCTATCTGAAAGTATAGCTTTACGCTGTACTGGGTCGGGTCTCCTTTGAGTATATCATGTAGTGTCTTTTCGATCACACGGCCCTTTGCTCCCTCATCTGTGGTTATGGGAATGTGTGCCAATTGTATATGGTTCATGGATTCAGGTGCCACTACATTTATCCAACGCTTATCTCGCCACTTATCTCGTGTTCGACCTTTTCTACGTACCATTTTCTTTTTCTTTTATCACCAAAATATAAGGGTATACTGACAAAGGGTGGTACCTATGTTGTCCCAAAGGCGGAAAAGTTATGCGCGGTTTGACGCTATAAGGAATCTCTAAAACTACAATAATATGCGAATTTGACGCCAAATCTGTCCTATTGGAAAAGAAAAAAAGTGTATTAAGGACCCGGCATTGAGGTTTCCAGCATATTCTTCTCCATCTCTTTTTCGCGCTCAATGGCCAGTCTTTCTAGATCAAGCTGATTGTACCCTTCTGCCAGCTCCAGGTTGACATTTGTTACGGCATCGTTTATGGTCTCGTATGCGCTTCCTATCCGCTCCGGCAAAGCATCGGCCTGCTCTTGGGTGACTATGACCGCCCCCGGTGGCACGAACTTGCCGTCGGCGATGGATACGCCGCCGGTGATGGTGGCCGATACCCCCACTGCTACGTTGTTTCCCACCTTTGCGTTAAAGACCAGTGCCTCCATGCCTATGAAGGTGTTGCTTCCAACCCATGCCGGACCATGAATAAGGGATCCGTGGGCAAGACTGGTATTGTTCCCTACATACACGGCATAGCCGTCCAAAAATGCAGGATCATCCCCCTTTAGTCTTTCTCCGTCCATGGAGAACCTGCGGTCGTCAATGTTGTGTCCGTGCTCTACGGTCTCCAACGCGTGCAGGAGTACGCCGTCTTGAATATTGGAGCCGTCTCCTATCAATATGGGTGTGCCCTCGTCCGCCCTGCATACGGCGGTCGGCGACATGGCTACCCACTTCCCGATGTGGCAGTTTCCGATGACAATGGCGAACGGGTGTATGAACGCGCTGGGTTCCACGGACGGTTCGGCTATTTCCGGATTGAAACTGGTCACCACGTTGGCGTGCATGTTGGGCCACTCCAAATTAGTATCGGTGTAGTTGTGGCCGTTGGGCATATCATCCGTTGTCTGGTCTCCGGCACCCTGCAGTATGGCTAGGTCTCCCCCAGATGGTTGAAGTACCACGGTCAGCGCCGCTACAGACGCAATTGCGAGAATTGCCGTTATTATGATCTTCTTTCTCATTACCCTGACGCCAATCGAATTCTATATAATTTAATATCGTGTCACGGCCATTCGGGTGTGGCCTACCGCATGTGATCAACGGGTATGGGACCGCCCCGAATATGTGGCCATCATGCCCCTTTATCCAAGATACCTTGTATTCGGCACTCCTGCTGACCGGGTTCTCCTCTATATGTGGGGCCAACACTTCGGACGTGTCATCATGTGGTATTTGTAGCGTTGCCGCACCGCTTGTAGCGTCAGGTGTGTAACACGATGTGCATACGGCCCCCACTGCGCCGGGATCTGCGCCGTGCGCCACTATGATATGGTTCTCGTTCACCACAAGGACGTATAACTCGGCATCGTGGTATGTGGTGTCGCGCGGGCCATTCAGAATTTGAAATATTGCGTCTCTACCTTTGTCGTACTAGGCCATGGCCGACTCCCTGGCAGGCCCAAGGCTGTCATTACAAATCGCATGTGCAAGATGGATTGATATGCGTCGGACAGTACCAGATAGGTGCGGTAGAAATAGAAAAGGACCTGAGCATATACCTTTCTTGCATTCATCACGTATATTTGGTAGGAGACTCTGTCTACACAAAATCTGTAATACATTCTATATTATTTTGAGATTCATGTATGACTGTAGAGGCTTTGGTACATCAATGTGGCCGTCTCTCCTTTGGTGGTTCTCCATTATGGCCACCATGGTTCGTGTAGTAGCCACCAATGTGCTGTTTAGGGTGTGCAGATACTGGGGTTTGTCGTTGGTGCGATCCCTATATCGAATCATCAATCTTCTGGCTTGATAGTCTGTACAGTTGGAGCATGACACTATCTCCCTATATGCAGACTGTCCTGCCATCCATGCCTCTATATCATATGTTTTGGATGCCACCTTGCCCATATCTCCACTGGATAGTATGACTGTTCTGTATGGTATGCTGAGACTTTCGTAGAACTTTTCGGATATGCGCAACATTCTTTGATGCTCAACCCAGGACTGTTCGGGCCTTGCATACACAAACTGCTCTACCTTCTCGAACTGATGTACACGAAATATGCCCTTCTGATCTTTACCATGGGCGCCCGCCTCCTTGCGAAAACACGGACTAACTCCGGCATACCTGACAGGTAACGTATGACCATCCATTATCTCATCTGAATGCATAGCCGCCATGGCATGCTCGGAGGTCCCAACCATGTATAGGTCCTTATCCTGAATTTTATAGATTACATCTTCAAAGTCCTCGGCAATAATGGCTCCTTCCATGGACTGGCGATTGATCATATATGGCGGCTGTACCAAAGTATATCCATACTCCAAGAGATGATCCAGCGCATATGATATAATAGCATAATTTAGTCGTACTAGACCATCTTTGAGATAATAGAATCGGGATCCCGCAACCTTGGCCGCCCGCTCAATATCTAAGAGATCTCCGGCCACATCTACGTGGTTTTTAGGCTTGCTATCTGTCAGGCCCCATCTGTTTATCTCTACATTGGTCGTATCGTCTGGACCCAAAGGTACAGTATCGTGTATCATGTTGGGCATGGCGCGAATCAATCTCTGATACTTTTCTTCATTTGCAGTCTGCATACTCTCTTGAGCTCGTAGTTCTGCTGATACCCTCTTCATATGGTTTATCATATCGGTCGCATCTTCTCTAGACTTTTTCAGCTCTGATATTGTCTTGCCACAGTCATTTCTCTCCTGTCGCAACTTGTCCGTATCTGCTATGTATCTACGTCGCTCTTGCTCACACAGTATGAGCTCATTAAGATCATAATCCACTACCCTAGACTGCAACATGCGCCGAATGTCATCTGGCCTCTCGCGTATGATGTATGGATCAATCATGTCTGAGTCACATCCAATATCATTTGAGCATGAGATAGTATCTCATCGACTGTGTGTGTAACCCGGGATGGATTATTCGAACTACTCACCATTATACAGAGTACGTCATTGGTCACATTCATCTTTATGTCCATATCTGATGGTATCTTTACATTGTCAGGGCCCAAAGACTTGTACAGCATGTCGGCTACACCCTCATTAAGATTTAGGAGTATGGTCACTCTGGATGTTATTGACATTGGCTTCTAGATAGTCTAAATACTCGTCCAATTTCTCTTTATCTATACGGGCACCTGCTGCCATATCATGCCCTCCACTCATTCCGCCAAAACGTTCTGTCCCCTTCTGTAATAGATCACTCAAACTGACTGCGATGGTACACCTTTGAGCCTTGCGGGACGAAAACTTGATGGTGTTCTCTGCACCACTGGTTCTTAATATTATTATCTTTCCATTATACTTTGGTGAACCTGATATCATTGATGCAATTGTGCCACTCATGGTCTCGGGAACTACGCCCTCGGCATTGACCATCACTAGATGGTCATGTACAGTTACCCTCCATCGATCATTAGATATTATATTCATGTACTCTCTTATGCGACCCTTATACTCTTTGAGTGTCTCCTCGGCCGCAGTCAACATATTGTTTCTATCGCCCATACTGACGGCTATACCGACACCAGGCTTTCCTATACGCCCACACGAATTAAGCATGGTTCCAAACTCCCTACAATCTCTCAGGAAACTCCCACTCTCCTCGCCAATCAAAGTATAAGTGTGACCTATTATCTCTGCCATCGACTCGGTAATCCCAGGGCCGGATGCATACTTGGCAATTGCGTCTATGATGGCAACCTTCTCGTCCTGCGTCAACTCGGCAGGGACGCGCCACCTGCCACTCTCCTTTAGTTCTATACCTGCGTTTTTGAGTAATGAGGCGCAATTCCCTCGTTCCCAGGTTACTCCCTTTATGTATGGCTGTGATGTATAAGCCAACGCATCTGCTATAGGGCGAGTCTCTCGGCCATACAAAAGCAGATCCATATCAATCTCTAAGAGTTCTAACTCCTCGGCTACTTTGGATATCTCTTTATTCTTGCCAGTTAGTGACCTTTTTTCGCCTTGGTCTTGCCGGTCTCCTAATGCAGCAACAACTGCCAATGGCGATAGGTCTGAGTTGTTCTTGTCCAAAGAGACTGCTGCTAAATACGTCATACCCCCGGCGCATATGTCTACCCCACCATCTATGTCAAACTTCCAAGAGTTTATCACCCGCTCATTATCGAACTCTGTATCTGGTATGTGGTGATGGTCTAACACTAGCCATTGATCTCCCAACTCCCTGTCTAGATCATCTGCAAATCCACCTCCCAAATCTGTTATTATGTGGAATGCCCTACTATCTTTGGATAGTGATTTGGCTACTTTGGGGCTAAACTCTATGGATGAACGTATGGTACAGTTGGCACCAGCTCGTATGAGGGCCTTGCCGATTATGGAACCGGATGTCAACCCATCACAGTCCATATGTGTGAGCACCATTATTGGCCTCTTACTCTTTATGCAGTCCATCGTTCTGTCCGCAAACATGGACAGTGATTTGGACAGGGATGTCATTCCAGCTGAGCCACTACTGACTTGTATTTCCAGTTACTAGGTATGCTCCCCATTCTTTTGTAGTATACTGAGAGCCTGTGTACCTTGGCTTCTATCAACTCTAACGATCTCACATTTCTTCTATCTCCTCGATTCTCGCGAAGGTGCCTCTGCAGACCCACCGCCTTCTTCACTATGTTATCCAAGTCCTCTGGCATATCTGGTTTTAACTCATTCTGCTCTAGTATACTTCCAATTGTCTTTCCCACTATGGGTTTTACCAGCGGTATGGCATGTTGGTCTCGCAACTTTATGCCTATCTGACTGGGCGTCAGACCGTCCCGGGCATACTTTACAACCAACTCCTCCACCTGTTTTGGCGTATATGGTATCCATTGTGGTATACGAACCTCTACAGGCCTTCGAGAGTGTGACTTACCATGTCGGTGTGTATGCATCCTTCCCATAATACCGTATCATTATGGTTACAAAATTAAACGTTTGCGCTTATATGAGCTGATCAAAAGTTATCTTGGAGTTATATAGTTTGTTATGATCAACTCTTGGTGTCCAACCCTCTTTGTTCCCACCGAATTAATGGCCCTGGCCGCCCTTACCCTTTTGATGTACCAGATCTCTCTGTCGAATAACTGCTCAACAGCATCCACATTTGAGTTGGATAACATCACCATGCAACCGGCACTGTGCAGAGTTTCACACACTCTTGCCAACCTCTTCAAATCCTCGTATGAAAAACCATACCTTGTATATTGAGTAAAGCTGCTGGTGCTGTTTACTGGCTGATATGGCGGATCAAAGTATATCATATCTCCACTTTTGGCATACTTTACAGACTCCTCAAAGTCACCACATCGTATGGTTACATTGTCCGAGTTTAAGATGGCATTAATGCTTCTTAGATTGTCTTCGTGCACTATCTCGGGATTGTGATAACTGCCCATGGGAACGTTGAATTGGTTCTTGCTGTTTACACGATACAGACCATTAAAACAGGTCTTGTTTAGGAATAGTAGTCTGGCTGCCTCTTCCACCCGTCTGTCTGGACTTTGACTGCGCACTCTGTTATAATACTCTCTGCTGTTGTTGAAGGAAACCGCATGCTCCTTTAGTATTTTGATGAGATCATCGACATTGTCTCGAATCGCCTCATAGGCAAGTATCAACTCTTGATTCAAGTCGGACACAAAATATTTGCGGGATGGTTGGTGTCTTAGCATGTCGAGGAATACGGCACCGCCACCCAGAAATGGCTCATAATACGCCCCATACTTTGCGGGAAGCATGCTTCTTATTGTGTTTAGTAACTGCCTCTTTCCTCCAGCCCACTTGACAAAAGGTTTTGGTATGACACTGAAGCTCCTTCCACAAAGTTGAGTTATACTACATCACCCCTCTGTGATATGGTCTGTCCGCCCTCCAGAATGTGCGGTGTTGCATCATGCCACGGCGAACTTTCAGACTGGCCAAAACCTCACGGCCATATCTTGATACGTACATAGCCTACATCTGCAAACAATATTATTTCTACTTATTTCTTGTATGGCAGTCTGGGTTATGGTAAATATGTTTTGGGGCCAGAACCACAGATTATGTCATATTGATATAGTGGACGTTCTTACATGCATTGGTGCTGCCATATGCTAGACATGACTTTATGCCCCTTTTTCAGTATGGGCGTGTTATTGTTCGACTATTCTTCTCATACGATGTAATATAATACGGTGTTAGACTATGACTCTATTCATTATGTATGATAATTCATCATACTCCGCCCCAACTCTGGGGGCAGAACCAAGAATAATAAAATGAAAGAAAAGGGATTAATCCCACTTGGACCAGGCTGCCATCCACCTATACGTCCACGTATTCAGCTTACAGCCCAGCGCTGCCATGGTTACAGATAGCACTGCTCCTGCTCCTGCACCTAGCGCTACTGGGCTATTATAGAACTTGCCTACTTGAGGCTCTATTGGTGTCATGTATGGTGGTAATGTCGGCCTTGGATACTTGAATGCGGTTTCAAGCGGGTCTGCCACTGTGATCAAGTTCACCATGTTGAACAATGGTAGGGACATTCCTACCAGCACACCTCCGAATAGTATCAGACTGTGCTTATTCTTTTTGGTGGCCCAGTATACCAAGTCAAGAAGCATCCCTGAAGGTAACCAGACTGGTGTCACTATGAAGTCGTATGGGTATCCTAGTGCGAACCAAGCGCCTTTGGCTACCCACGTATATACCGTCATTATCAGACAGTAGTAAGTGGCTGTTCCAGGTACCCCTGTAAACGTCAAGTAATACGTTGCACCAACTACAAGCATCAAGGTCTGTGATATTGAGAATACCACATATGATGTCCAAGCCCAATCAGTGTAGAAGATATAGTCTCCTGCATTGATCGTAAGCAGTGTAGAGTTTACTGCAACTACCACTATGAACAAGTAGTGGGTACATCGTCTAAGCCATACCATTATATCAATCACATACACACCGTATATAAAATTTTTTAAAAGGACTGGATGGTGCTGCATGCTCCAACAAAGACGAATGGTCATCTCTTGCAGACAGTCTGTTTATCTGAATTGTTCCTAATGAGTAGTATTGTGTAGAGATCTTCAATCCGAGCAGGCTTTGAAAGAATTCGTCTATTGCCAAATACACAGTCCATTGAGTAGCTTGATACAGACCAAGCCAAAACGGCTATTTTAAAATGAAAAAGAGGTTTTCTGAAGGGTACCCTTCTAATTGCCTACGTATAGTGAGATGAATATTGTTCCCACCGCAGTTCCTGCTACAGCTGCAGCAACCATTCCATTGCTGTTCTTATTGGAGCCTTCCTGCATAACTTTTACGCAGAATATGTAGCCTATGGCTTCGATGATTGTTAGGACTATGAATGCATAGTGTCCACTAGGTGTTGGGTATGCCCATGGGTAGTAAAAGTATCCTGCAGCTGTTCCACCGAACGTTGCCAACCATGCAGCAATGTAAGAGGCTGTAATTATTCCGGCCATATTCTCGACGCGTCTGCCGATCATGCGCTCTACATCAGCGCTTGACGTTCCGCCCGAGCCGCCTGAACCAAATCCTTTTGGTAATGTCATTCTGTGTTTCTTCACACAAGAATCCTTTTAAATCTTTCTAGATTTTCAAAATTAGTGGATACTCTTGTATTAACCAAGCGATGTATGGCCACTGGCAATGTCAAATCAATGTATCAGTCAACTCATGTATGTCCCAACCTATGTGGTCAGAGTTGACATGCGCAGATTATAATCGCAAGATCATCCGACCCCTGATACCAATAATTAGCAAAGACCAACTACATGATACAAGAAGTATCTTTTTGAAATTAAAAAAAATGCAGAAAGCGTCTAAGGTATTGCCCTGCTGTACAGTTTGCCCTCTAGGGCCATCTTGTACATCTCGGCTACGTATGGATTCTCACCAGGAGTCTCCGCACCGAGCTCTACGAGTCGAGCATATACTCGAACTACATATGCGAGGGCACCCATAAATGCTACAACTACACCCATGTTGAACATCCAGTGATTTGGTACTGCGAATATCTCTTCCACGAACCAAAAGTGCCACATCTCGTTAACTCCAATCGTGAACATGGTTGCTAGATAACCTAGTATGGTCATCTTTAGACCGGTGTTCATAGAGTTGTTTGGACCTCGGAGAACTGGTACCTTACGATCGTAGATAGCAGCTGCACCCCAACCTAGTGGCAATGCCACAAAGTGGCTGTATAGCCACCAGTGAGCTGGTGTAAAGGCGCTATCACGAATAGATGTCTGGTGCAATGAACCGTCGACAAAGTTGTCTACTTCGACGGATGCAGCGGTTGATCCCATTGCGATTACGATGAGCCAGATCTTCTTGAGTCTCTGAATCTCGACCTCTTTTGGGATAAGTGCGGGCATTTGTGCCATAATATAGGTTGGTGTCTATTCTATATATTGACATTGATTAGCTTTCTTGTAACTTTTCTATGATTTTTACAATTTATATTGTTTATTTATATGAAAAAATTTTTATTTATTTATAATTTTAGTAATTTTTTTACTATATTTTTAACATGTTTCATTGTTTAGCATTGTAGTTACACATTATTGCATTACATAATAATATACATTCTGGCCTTGTACATCAGACGTCTCTTACAAATACAAATAATAACCTAAAAGGCTTATCACCGCTGTTCACATCCTCTCTTTCTGGAGTTTTGCGATCCTCGTTACTCAGTTGTCGAGCAGTACGTCTGCCATCAAGTTGCTTCTTTCCACTAAGAGGTGGCTGAGTCATGTTAATCTCCGTCATGGGTTCAGTCTCTGCAGTTGGAGATTTATCGATCCAGTGGGGGCGCCCGCTTCGGGCCACCCTTGGGCGCCGGCTCGGGCATGTAGCCGCGGCCCGGCCTGTTGCAACATGCAATGGAGCGTCCATTGGGATGCGCAATGGCGCCCCTATCTGAGCTGCTCCAGATGGTGGAGGGGTGGTATTAAGGACATGTCCACCGGTCCGTATGGGTCTGTTATGTCCAGTAGCGGCGTGATGTTTCCGTCAATGGTCTGGAACAGCACGTACCAGTCGGCGCCTATCTTGACTATCTCGACATCGGTGGTGCCGTATATGGAAGAGCCGTTTACCATCCCTATCGGGGCTGCCAATACCGGCCGGAGCGGATCCGTAATGTCCATCAGCTGGAGGCTGTCGTTGCCGTTGGCCACAGCAACGAATACGCCGTCCCCTATGGCCGCCACCTGCAGGCTCTCAGGACTGTGGAGGTAGTGTCCGCCCTCGCCGCCCTGTACCGATGAGAGCAGCACGGGATTGAGCGGATCCGTAATGTCCACCACAGAGACGGTGTCCGTCTTGTAACTGGATATGGCGGACAGCGTCCTGGTTCCAATGGTTATCGAGTCTAGGTCGGTCACCGCCTGCAGGTACTTCTCGCCGGATATGGCCGAGACCTGATGGGGGTTGGCAGGATCGGTGATGTCTATGATATGCACTGTATGGTGATCAAAGCTGAAGACCAGCGCCAGGACTTTCTCGGCCGTCCGGATCACATCCACACCCTGTGCAGATGAGATGACATCGGGCAGGACTGCCACGCGCTCGGGACCGGCAGGATCGCTGACATCCATGATGTGTAGAGTATCATTCGTCCTGTCCACCATCACCAGGTACGGCATCCGGTCTATCAACAGAAACTCCGTCTCGACCACCCAGCCCAGACCGTCCCTCATCAGGTATACTGGCTTGGGATCATCAGGTTCGCTGATGTCTACCACCTGTACACTCTCGCTGTCCACTCCAGCGACAAACGCGTAATGTCCGCCAGATATCTCCCCTACCTCTATACCCGCCGGGTTGTCCATCACAAAGCCGTCTTCCCCGTGGCGGATCAACGACACCGCGGTGGGGGTGATCGGGTTGGTGATGTCCGTTATCTGCACTACGTCCTGCGCCGGGGATGCAGTAAGGGCGTACGTCCTGCCAGATATGGTGGCCGACTGCACCCCGGTGGTGATTGCCAGAGGCAGAGACTCCTGCGGCCCGGCGGAGACGGTCGAGGCCGCCTTCAGGGACAGGCCGTCTATCTCCGCAATCTGGATGCCGTTTCCAAAGTAGTCTGCCACTGCCACGTATGCTATCCCTCCGTGGCTAGCCACTGCCACATCCGTGGGGCCTACCAGAGCGTCGAACCCGTCCTGGCCCTGCACCGCCGAGGGGAGTGGCTCCGGAGCGCGGGGGTCCGTTATGTCCGCCAACTGGACCGTATGGTCAAAGTAGCTGGTGGCGACCAGCAGTGTGCGGTCCCCGTGGCTTACCACATCCAAATACTGCACGGTATCGAGGTGGTCAAAACCACCGCGGCCGTCAGTCATCCTGGACGCCAACGACGGCGAGCGGGGGTCGGTTATATCTATAATGGATATGCTGCTGTCGTAGGCGGCTGCCACGACTGCGAACGTCTCGCCGCCAATCTGGACCGCCTTAATCTCGTGCGGGCCGCCCAGTGTATACCCGTCTATTCTATCAAACAGCGCCGCGGTCGGAACCGGCGAGTCGGGGTCGGTGACATCTATGACCTGTACCGCGTTCTCAAAGTAACTACTTACCAGTATATATGAAGAATTCCCGATGGTGACTGCGTCAAGGCTCAACGGATCCCCGACGGCCTCAAACCCGTATTGGCCGTCCCGTATCAACACTCCTAGGACGGGCGCGCCAGGATCCGTTATGTCCAGAAGCCGTATGCTCTCAGCATAGTGGCCGGCCACCGCCGCATACTTGGATGATCCTGAGTCGAATATCGCCACCGAGGTGGGAACCCTTAGCGTCGGGAACTCCACGTTCGACTCTATGGTGGGGCTGCGCGGGTCAGTTATGTCCAGGATGGCCATGCTGTTGCTGTACACGTTGGGCACCACCGCGTACGTCCTGCCGTCCGCCTCGGTGACCGCCACATCATGCGGGCCGTGAATTATCCCGTGGGCGTGCTGTCCGCCGACCACAGCCGATACGGGCACCGGGTTGGCCGGATCTGTAATCTCCGTTATCTGTATGGTGCTCCGACCAACGCTGGCCGTCAGGACGTACAGGTCCCCATCTATGACGGCGATCTCCGTCGCTTCGGGCGCGTAGGAGAACCCTCCCTCCCGCACGTACGCGGGCATCGGCGATTCGGGGTTAGTGATATCCAAGGCATCTATGGTCTCACCCACCGACAGCGCCCAGAGGCGCCCATCCGCCTCGATGCCCGCTACGTCGGCGGTGGAAATGGGGATGTCGGAGATCTCCACGGGGCGATTCGGGTCGCGCATATCTATAATGTGCATCTTGTCTATGCACATGGCCAGTGCATATGAGGTATCCTCGGTCTGCAGCACGTCCATGTCGACCAGATTCATATGCACGAAAGTGTCCACGTGGACAGGGTGCCCAGGGTCCGTTATGTCGGCCACCATCACAGAGTGCGCCCCCATTATCAGCGCGTACACACCGGACTCCGACGCCGCTATATCTACATCCAGCAGGCCCCCCACCGTTCCAAAGCCGTACTCACCCTGTCTTATGACTGATATGCCCTCAGGCTCGGTCGGAACATCAAATCCTATGATCTGGACGGCATCGGACCCGGCCACGATCAGATATGGCATCTGATCCGCCCAGAACTGCTCGGCATCTACTACTCCGCCCAGCGCGTCAATGCGCCGCTCGCCGTTCCGGATCTCCCCCGTCCTGGACGGGTTCTGCGGGTCGGTCACATCTATTACATGGATGCTGTCCCCGGCGGATATCAGCGCGAACGTCCTTCCGTCAGCCTCCGCCCAGTCCACGTCCGTGACCCCCAGCGGGTCGTCCCCGATGGGTGCTGGCAGCGAGGAGGCTGGAACCGGTCTGTACGGCACGGTCACATCCCATATGTGTAGGATGTCGTCAGTTCCCATCGCGACCAAGTAGGTGTTCCCGTTGACGGGCACTTGCGAGAGCTCCCATGACTGGATGGGTATTGTAGCGACCTCCAGCGGCACATACGGCTGGGTAACATCCACGACCTTGACGGGGTCGCCGGGAACAAACACGAAGGCGCTGCCATCAAGGTCTGTCGTCTCGGCCGCATACGCGACGGCGGGGGCCAAGGCAACCACGGCTAGGAGCATTACTACTGTTCCCCTCATGCGGCACGGCCACCACATCTTTGCCTCATCGCAGAAGTACGTAGACATCTTTGATATTTGTGATAACTCTTAATATTAAATTTTTTTTAGAAAAAGCTTTAGGGCTCGATCTTACCCAATTATCAGATGTTAACAACAGAATTAGAGAAGAATACTTGATGAATATATACAAGAAAAGAATGCCGATCCCGCCAAACATCTACAACTAATCATACTCATCTAGGTCGACGGAAAGAATGTGTCTAAAGCGGCAAAGACTCTGCACATGTCTAGAACTGGGGTCTCAAGTGGTACAAACACCGGGTCATCCGGCCGCGCAATACCAGAGACGCAGACACCAACACCTGACATACAAGAATGCGCCGCCAATATACTGTTATATTGCATCTTTGGTCTCCAGTACCCATGTATGGTACCGTCGTTTCCCCCCACTCATATGTACCCATACTCGTACTCGCGCTCGCGGGCTCCCTTTTCACGGTAGCGGCCGCGGCCGATGCCCCGATGTCCCCGGAGATTAGAGCCATTGGACTGCTGGTGCCAGATACCGGCAATGTGCCGACCGTGCTCTCCAACCAGGTCAACGGAGCCGTGGACTTTGCCCTAGCCGAGTTCAACAGGTATCTTTACGAGAGCGGTGCGGATTGGAGGCTTGATGTGGTGAAGCGGGACACAAAATCTGATCTCGCCGAGACCCTGGCGCTAGTCGAGGAGTTTGACGGCATGGGAATCAAGGCATTTCTGGGCCCGGCCACGAGCTCAAACTTGAGGGGGATACAGGACTATGTGGCCGCCAACGGGATGGTGGCCATAAGCTACGCCTCGGGCGCATCAGACCTGTCAATACCAGGCGACCGGATATTCAGGACCATATCTGATGCCACCACATACGCCCGCGCCGAGCACGCACTGCTTCGAGACGACGGTATCCAAGAGGTCGTCGTGATATTCATGGACGATGCCATAGGGCATTCCGTCAACAATACGATATATGAGGCGATTGAGGCGGACATGACAGACGGCATCAGCATACGGGACACGATTAAATTCCACCCGGACACCGGCGATACATACGCGGTGGCCGCCCAGCTCGGCGCCGTACTTGCCGCCGATCCGCCGGTTGACGACTATTCCCAGCTGGGAATAGTGGTCTTTGACTACACCGGCAAGATTGTAGAGATAATACGGCATGTGGCTGAAGCATCCATTCTGGGCATGAACGATACCCGGTGGTATGGCCCCGATCACCTGATGACCGAACTCCATGCGGATGATACGGTCCGGCCCTTCCTGATCGAGACTGACTACCAGGCGCTCTCGCTAGCGTATCCCGAGAACGACCTCAACATACGCATAGACTCGCTGGTCAACGACGCGGGAACGTATGCATACGCTGCGTATGACGCGCTGTTCATCATGGGTAATGCCATAACCATGGCTGGAAACGCCACCCATGGGGATGCCATAGCCGCCGCAATCCCCGAGGCGGCGCGTCTTGGGCACGGTCCCGGATTACACCAACACATACGGGATCCGCTGACACACGGATCCGGCAACTTGTTCGAGTACGCGGGCGCCCTGGGGACAAACATCGAGCTTAACGGGGCGGGGGATCTGGCCAGGTCGGACTATGACATATCCTCGATAGGGGACGACGGCTTTAGTATCACTCATAGGTATGATTCGGCCACCGACAGCGTACGTGAGTTCACCCACCCAGAGAAGATAAAGATCGGAGTTCTGGTGTCCGAGACCGGATCCCTCGCCGAGGGGTTAGGGATAGCCGCAAGCGATGCCATCAGCCTTGCCACGTACCACTACAATCTGGACCTGGCAGGGGAAGGGGCGGACTGGCGGCTTGACATATTGAAGAAGGACGACGGGACCCACCCACCCGCCACTCTGGAGAACGTAGAGGCATTCCATATGGACGGTATAAGGGCCCTGATAGGACCGCTGAGCAGCGGCTCGACGGTCCAGGTGATGGACTTTGTCAACGACAACGGCATGGTGGCCGTCGGCTATGCATCCTCGTCACCGTCTCTGGCCCTGACCGACAACATATTTCGAATGCGGGTCAGCGACGAGAAGGTGACGGACGTCTACACAAGGCTTTTGCACCATGATGGCATTACCGATCTCATCATAGTGTACCGGGATGATCCCTGGGGCAGATCTCTCAACGAGCGTATAATCGAGCGCGCCTCTCATATCGGCGCCATTACGGTACACCCCGGCATAAGCTACGCCCCCATCTCCGAGGATTCCGCGACGGACTATCGTGTGGTGGTAGACGCGCTAAAGTCCAGGCTCGTTGGCGTGGATATGTCCGGTGCGGCCGTGATGCTGTTTGGATTCTCCGAGAGCTGGGATATCGTGGATATAGCCAGGACGGATCCTGCCCTGCAGGAGGGTCGGTGGTACGCCTTCCTCACTTCATCCGACGTACGACCATCACCCGAACAGATACAATGGATGGAGAAGGTCGGATACTCTAGCGTTATCACACTGCCCGTATCGAACACCCTCAGCCGCCACATTGACGCAAACGTTCCGGGCGCGAACTTTTACTCGTACCACGCGTATGACGCGCTACATGTGCTGGCAGATGCTATAAAACAGACCGGCACAGGCCAGAACGCGGAGGCGCTAGCGACGGTCATTCCGGAGGTGGCCCGGCTCCTGCCGGCGGCGATAGGGTTCCAGACTACGTTCAATGAGGCCGGCGATCTGGTGGGCTCTGACTACAACGTGTATGAGATGAAGGATGGCGCGTTCCAGGTAAGGGCGCTGTATAATCATGCGACAGACAGCCTCTACGCGCTGGTGTCGGGACCCTCCACGTCTGATTAGATCCCACGGGATCCGGGCGCTTTCATATGTTCTGAATACGCCAAAGACCCCTACTGCAGAGATGCGCGGCATCTGGCGCGTTGCAACATCCGAGGCGCGCCATATGCCATGATGGACGGGAGAAGATCTAATAATCTCAAGTGTGGGAGGATGATGGACGGGTGATCTGATGGGGGTTGGCGGAGTCGGCGGCTAGCGAGTTAATGTCACACCATCTTACCACTTCCCGCCCTACCTCGCCCCGTTAACTTGCCAGAGCCCGCCAACCGAAATTTATATAACTTAGAATATGGTGAATAGTAACATGATACCAATCATTGGGGCACTGGTAAACATTCTACCGGCCATAACAGGACAGCTGGGACCGAATTACGATCCATTGTTCTACGATGTAATGATATACATCTTTGGAACCATCATGTTTACAGTATTCCTGCTAGGAATAATTGCATTCTGGTTGCGTGTTCACGGATGGGCCTATAAGGACAATCGTGAGAGATGGGTTGACGAATTGGACAGGCATTTCGAAAGAGAAGGTATCGGTCTAATTCCAGACAACGGTAAATATTGGTAACACCATTTTTTCATTCTTTTTACATGGTATGGGCGTGAGTCGCCCCATCTTTACCATCAGATTTTTCTAGACAATATTTGTAACAACACATCTATGATAAAACACCAACTGCGGCAGTCGATACAATGATACTTGTGTGGTGGCATAAAGCACTATGCCCTACTACAAAGTCATAGCTTGCGGCCCAATTCTGTCTCTGGAACTTTGGTGTATTAGATTTGGAGTATCGTTGGTCTCCCTAGAGCGCCAAGCGCAATACAACTTCTGGAAATCATATGATGGGGCAGACAAGCCTGCTAACTATTCATCACGTGATGGTGGTAGAAAGTCCATATCTTGACTATCGTCGTATTCCTTTGATACAAATTCGGCCTTGTAATGATAGCCGTTCTGGAATGGCGCATTTATGAAAAGATCAGATCTCTCACCGTTTACATATATGACTGACTCGGATTGTACCATGTCCCGTAACGGAAACTCCCACATCCACAAAAAGTGTCCGATCTCAAACGGATAGGATTCTTCCCATTCGGCGTAGATGGTTCCATCATCAGACAATGTGTACATTGTTCTCTGACAGGACCCGACCTCTCCCTCTGTAAATCCAACATTTGCTGGAATCTCGGCCTGGTTACCGTCCACCCACAACTCTAAGGTGGCTGTTACTCTGTAAGGTGTGGTTCTATCATTAATGCAAGCCTTAAGAGGATTGTCCTCGTTTATAACCAATTGTATGACGGCGCTGGCTGCTGCTACCGATACTCCTATTATTGCTGTAATTATGAGAAAGCGTATGGTCTTTTGTCGCTTGTATGGATCAGCTGTGCCTGGCCATTTCATATTGTTATACATAACACATCATTAAAAAATTATTCCGTCTTGGGTTGCCCCCTTAGATATGCTATATGGCATGATGTGGTACCGAGAGTTGCTAGACTATTTGAAGCCACACGTATATTTCTGGAATCTTAATCCATTATCTCAATAGAGTCAAACCTATCCTGATGATCTGCTACAAAATAGGTTATTGCGTCAGAGTCTATCTCTAGCCATTCGGACTCTCCCTTGTATGGTAGATAGTCTTCCACAAATATGTCACCTGGACCGCTTAACCGTACTATGACATTCTTCTTTTTTGGAACTATGTCGAATGGGAGCTTGAGTACTTTGCCCCGCCTCTCTGCTTGAATGTTTACCTTGTAAGAGTCTCCACGAAATTTTGTGCTACCAAAGAAGTAACTCTGAAATATATCCAACTTTGTAATCTCGAAGTATAGCATTATACATAATATTGCAAGTACCTAGTAAAAAAATATCCCGAAGGATGAGTTTAATAAAATTAAAAAGCGATCAGATGACTTGCCAGGGCCGGGTTGCAAACGTGATTACGTATCCTACACCGATTAGTATTGATTGATATGCGATGTTGGTATAGGGAATTGGTTTGATTATTGGTTCACCTTCCACAACTACTGTCTGTCCTGGACCAAGACCTGGGCCTACGGTCGCTACATTGAGTTGCGTGTGGACGTGATACACACCTGCTTCCAGTGCTCTTGCTGAGATTGAGTATGCTGTCACACTATTTCCTGGAATATCAAAGACATTACCAGGTGGATCTCTAGCCATTATCTCCCATCTGTTTCCTGCATTAGTAGATTCTGAGAATATTGATATCCAACCACGCAGATCTCTCTCTACCAGACTGACAAGCTCACCTTGCAGTGTTAATATTTCGCCGGTCTGTAGAGACTGTCGATTGAATGTCTCACCTTCTATTCTAATAAAACGGCTCTGAAGCTGTGCTTGGACACCGTGGGCTTCTGCAGATGGGAAGAGTGTCTCTACCCAATTAAAGCCCAATGTACCGGCTACCAGCACTACACTCAGGCCTAATACAATTATCTTTTGGTTGATCATGTTATCCCTTGAAAATAGTGTTACATGCAGCTGTTATAAGCATTACGATAAGAGGGGGGTTGTTGCGTAATTTGATCCTGATCCCATTGACACCCACCCGATAGATTTTTTGATCGCTGATCCCCCATACTCTGCAATGAATAGACGAACGGACTATTGAGTATACTGCCACCTGAGACACAGCAGCGAGACATCCCTCATGATTTATGCCGTGCGGTCTGGGATCTGCATGGCGGCCAGACTATCCAGATTGCGTTAGGTCACAAATTATGAAACGCCACTCGCGACGCATAACCTTTATTCGACGTTGTCTGTCATGATATGTTATGGTATCATATTGGTTGGCAAAACAAGAACCAGCTGGCCCTAGAGGATACCCTATAACACAACTACAAAGAGATAACAAGACGGTTTGGGATGGCGTTCACAACAATCTGGCATTAAAGCATATACGCATGATGCAACCTGATGATCTGGTAATATACTATCATACTGGCAAGGAACGGCAGGCTGTGGGCATCATGAGGGTGATATCTGAACCATATTCTAACCCCGAAGAGACCAACCCTCGATTTGTAGTCGTAGATGTAGAGTTTGATCATATATTCAAAAAACCGGTAACCTTAGAGCAGATGAAACAACAACCAGAGTTTGAAGACTGGCAGATGCTCAAGATAGGTAGACTCTCAGTAGTGCCAGTCCCATCCCACATTTGGGACAAGATAATTTCATTATCAAAATAGTGATTTATGTAATAATGTCGACACTAGAATATAATGTCGTTTTGTTGATATATGCCGCTATATGACATACTATAATGGCAACGGCGTTTGTTTTAATAAATTGTGAATTGGGTTCTGAACAGTCAATCATACAACAACTTCGTGGAATAGATGGCCTCAAAGAGGTTCATGGTACCTTTGGAGCGTATGATATACTAGCCAAGATAGAGTCTGACACCATAGAGAAGCTACGGGAGACGATCACATGGAAGATAAGAAAGATTGAGAAGATTCGGTCTACCCTTACCCTGATGGGCATAGAAGGTCAGAACTGATCTTGAATCTCCATTTTATTTTTCTTATAAAGCAAGAGGACTTAAAATCACGTACCATTGAGTTTGAGTATATAAAAGAGATGGCAGCATTCTTTGGCTTTTGGACTCATAAGGTATTTGATGTACAGTTTGATGTGTATTCGGACATTATGGTAAGCGCACCTAGGGGCTTGTTGCAACGGGCCGACACACACTTACTACTACAAGATCATGAACAACGCGGCAATGACATATACCACTTTTACCTAACGTACTTTAGACCATTATGGACTGACTGCACATGCGAAGGATATCATGCAGAAAACTTTGGTATGGTGTGGTGGCAGCGACCTACTCGGGGTGATGACATACCCTTTATGGCCCAAACAAACTGTCCGGTCGTCTCTCATATACTGACCCATGAACTACTTCGACAGAGAGGTGTACGAAAGTTCATACCCATAGTTCATGATGTGTGGACAGAACACCTCTTTGCCGATCTGCCGTTTGTAGGATATGATGAAGATTACAGACAGGTAAAGTCAAACCCTAGGTTTCTCACTATGGATACCTCTAGTATCCTCTAACACTTGGTGATGGAGTATATGTTATTCTCAAAGTTGGCAACCCTAAAGTCTATTCTATTCTCCTCATCAGAGGGTCGTTGACTGCTGAGGTGGCGCAGCTCTTCTATACTCTCTTGTTTTATCCCTACCGATGAGCCGTATATGGCCTCGGATATCATCGTGCCATGCTCACCGTGTTTTATGTCGCCTACTGCCTCATAGAATCTAGTGATCTCTTTTTTGGAGACTGGGTAACCTGTAGCCTTGTTGTCTGCTACTGCGATGTACATGCCTTTGTTCTTTACGGCAACATGAAACTTGTGATTTTTTCCTGATCCACCAGGAATGGATTCATTTACTAATACTTCACATTTATGAAATGCACTAGATACATACGCAAAGAAGCGGTACTGGGCAAATCTCCCCTCGGCATCTATCTCGCAACCCACAAATATCTTGTATAACATCTTGAGGGCTTGTTCATTCATACTCTGAAGCCTGTCATCCATACGCCCCTTCTCCAATAGATCCGAATCACACTCGGCAGCAACCATCTTTAGTATGAAATCTGGAAGATTGTAGTTTTTTAGTGTAGAAACATGTACTCCATCTTGCGTGGTACCAAAAGTTGGAAACCCTTTGTTAACCATGTCTATAATATAAGATATGTTCTCTATATGACTGTTGGGCGTTGTGCGCCTAAACCACAAAGCATACGTTCCGACACCCAGTTACCTGTATATGTCATGGCCTAGCCCGATGCCCAGTAACTCCAAAATTTCTATACCATAGTTGTCCAGAACATCATACAAAAGTCGATAGTATACAAACTTGTACATGTATTATCCCATTGAGAGTCACTCATGTGTAATGCTGCGCAGCTCATAGGATGTTATCAGTATCATTTTATCTTGCGACATTTTGGCTGACTTTTGGAAGCCACATGCCATCAGTTTTCATCTATTTGATCACTTTTGTCTGTGCGTCCCTTATGATTTTTGTATTGTCTTACCTTGTGTCTGCAATAATTATTACTGATATTTAAGATCATTAACATAATTTTGTTTATTCGCACCCAATCTTATGGGGCCGAACCCTAAAATGTCAAGTGTTAAATTTGGTTAGAGATGCCGGCAGTCATGGAGATTGCCAGTACTACAGAGATGGTCTGCGCAGCATATGATAGAATACACAAGAACGCAGAGTTATACCGAGATACTGTAAAGCGGCCTCTAACACTTACAGAGAAGATACTTGCAGGCCACATGATAAGTGTCCCTAACTCAAGTCTGGATGGAAAACATAACTATGTACATTTGAAGCCAGACCGTGTGGCCTTGCAGGATGTCACCGGACAAATGGTGATGCTTCAGTTCATGCAGGCGGGCCTAGACTGCGTGGCACTACCTGTAACGGTTCACTGTGATCACTTGATTCGTGCCCGAACAGAGAGTGATTCGGATATGAAGATATCATTAAACGAGAACAACGAGGTCTTTGAGTTTCTAAAGTCTGCAGCTGCCCGATACGGATGTGGCTTTTGGAAGCCGGGAGCTGGAATCATACATCAAGTGGTACTAGAAAATTATGCATTTCCTGGCGGTCTTATGATTGGAACTGACTCTCATACGCCTAACGCCGGCGGGTTGGGAATGATTGCAGTGGGTGTGGGTGGTATTGATGCCGCCGAAGTGATGGCTGGCCTTCCATGGGAGGTGCTGTATCCTCGCAGAATCGGTGTATACCTGACAGGTAAGCTGCAATCCTGGGCATCTCCAAAAGATGTAATACTAAAGGTATTGGATAACCTAAGTGTCTCTGGGGGAACTAACGCCATAGTGGAGTACTTTGGACCTGGCGTCTCTAGTATAAGTTGCACCGGAAAGGCAACCATAACAAATATGGGTGCTGAGATGGGAGCTACATGCTCAATATTTCCATATGATGCTAGAATGGAGACTTATCTAAAGTCCACAAACCGCGCAGAGATTGCAAATCTGGCAAACCAAAACCGTGATATTCTAGTACCCGATGCTGAGGTGGAGAGTGATCCATCTGCATACTACTCTGAAATAATATACATTGACCTATCAGAACTTGAACCACACATAGCAGGTCCTCACACCCCCGACCTTACACGACCAATATCTTTACTATCTGATGATGTTGTGCAAGGCGAGTATACTGATGTCATATCTGTTGCGTTGGTGGGTAGTTGTACCAACTCTTCATATGAAGATATGTCGCGGGCTGCTAGCATAGCTAGACAGGCTCATGCTCGGGGAGTGATATCTAAAGTACCATTATTGGTAACGCCAGGTTCTGAACAGATACGATCCACAATTCAACGTGATGGTCAAATGCAATCTTTAATGGATATAGGTGCCACAGTATTGGCCAATGCGTGCGGTCCTTGTATTGGCCAATGGAGTCGACCTGAACTAAAACAAGACGAGACAAACTCTATAATCACATCGTTCAACCGCAACTTTCCAGGTCGAAACGATGGCCGTAGAAACACGCTCAACTTCATAGGGAGTCCTGAGATAGTAATTGCCATGGCATTGGGTGGACGTCTATCATTCAATCCTCTACAGGATACATTAGAGTCGCCAGACGGTACCAGTTTTATGTTGGAACCGCCCCCTGTCGCCCCTGAAGTTCCAGAAGGTGGTTTTGAAACTCCTACCGGCGTCTATGTGCCGCCTCCAAAAGATGGTATCAATGTAGATGTAATAATAGACCCTGCCAGTAAGAGGCTCCAACGAATCCAACCATTTGAGGCGTGGGATGGCAAAGATATGGCCAATCTACGTCTGCTGGTGAAGGCTCGGGGAAAGTGTACCACAGACCATATATCTCCGGCAGGCCTTTGGTTGTCATTTCGGGGACATCTTGACAATCTCAGTGATAACATGCTGTTGGGTGCAGTAAACGATTACACCGGTGAGGTGGGTACTGGCAAAAATCTTCTTACTGATGATGTGGGTGACTTTTCTACCATTGCCCGGGAGTATCAAAAAGCAGGGTTACGATGGATTATAGTTGGCGATGAAAATTATGGTGAGGGTAGCAGTCGTGAGCATGCTGCCATGACACCGCGCTATCTGGGATGTGTTGCAGTTATTGCACGTAGTTTTGCGCGCATACATGAGACAAATCTGAAGAAACAAGGCGTACTAGCCCTTACATTTGCCGATAAATCTGATTATGATAAGATGCTTGAGGATGATCACATATCTATAACTGGACTCTTGGATATCTCACCGGGCAATCCTGTATCGTGCGTATTGCATCACTCATCTGGCGATGAGGACACAATATCTTTGAATCATTCGTATAGTCAGTCTCAACTAGAGTGGTTCCGGGCCGGCTCGGCACTAAATACACTTAATGTTTGATGTGGGGCCGACCGGAATCGAACCGGCGACCTACGGGTCACTACAGCTCCAAACTTACATCATCCTTTCATCAGTAGCTTAGTTCACCTCTGGAGCCCTTAGCGGTGACTTTGCACTGTCGCCCTACCAGGCTAGGCTACGACCCCACAATTATTATCCGCTGTATGCTTTAATTTAAACGATCCAAGACCACTCATGAGTCGCACACAATCAAGCCCTACTATTTGTTCCCATATGCCACATGTGGTTCATCTAATTATACACCAAGGAGATATTCGTATTCCTGCTTGAGTAGAGTTTATGCGTAATTGCACAACTTGGCAACATTGGGCGGTCCCGGCCCGCTCTGGCCGGTATCGCCCACCCCGGTACAGCCCATCGGTTCACCGCCGACGGAATTCTGGCGTTCCGGTTTGTGCGCCCCCGACAGATGCCATTCAGCATCTGCACTACGGCCCTCTAACAGCCGCATGATGTTAAGAAGTGTAATGTTCAGGCCATGTGTGATTGCCCGGTCAGCGGCCGCCTCTTTCAGCAACCGTGTTATGTGATACAGTGTGGCGTTTGATGACATAGTGGTATTACACATCAGGGCCAGTATGGTACGAAATAGTATGTTGGCACCCGCATTGGCATCCCGTTCCCTAATTGTACGGCATGTATGGCACCACATGCCGCGAGTAGGTATTTTACCGGTATTTGTACCGATATATTCTAGACTCCCGCCGCACTTGAGACATTTAGCGGACGTATTCCGTGGTTCGATGCCTATACACGGCAGGCCCTCGGACTCGGCTGCGTTTTTGAGGGCGTTCTGTCTTTGGCCCGTATTCAGTGTGGACTTTGTTTTGCCACGCACAAATGGTGATGTTTTGCCGTTTTTGGTGTACAAGCGGTGTATGCCCAACGTTTCATGCCCTATACCGTATCCGGCATTGGCCATCTTCCGAGCTTCCACACACATATCGTTGTGGATGCGATTTTTGTATACACTCCATGCCTTGTTTGTATATTTTGTCATGATGCGGTTATCACTACGCCGCTTTACCTTTAGCATCCTGCTGTGTGCCTTGTTGTATTCATGTGCATTGCGGTTGGGCCGCATAATTGCAGTACCATCGGCGAATGCATAGGTGTTGTTTTTGGCATTCATGTCCACACCGGCCCAGGATACAGGCTCACAATCCGGAATGCTTTCCTTGTATGTAATGTATATTTTATTGCCCCTTAGCAGTACAGTCTTTGGCGTTCTGCCAGGCTTGGTGAGCTCATCCACTACATATGGTGGTACCGGGAAGACCAGCCATGGCTTATCTGGACGGCCTCTGCCGTATATGGGTACATATATTGATGGTGTGCCATTCCACCGCTTTGATGTATCATCAAATGCCAACTTGAACCTGTCTGTCTGCGCCACAGGGTTGTGATAGTGCGGCGCACGTACATGCATATCAGTCAACTGATTCGTACGCCATGCCTTGTGGTTTCCATGCACGTTTTGTATTATATAGTCGGCGAAGCGCGAGTGGTATACGCCGGTACGGTGAACTACAATATGATATAATTTCTTGCCACGCACACCCCTGCGTAATGCCTTCGCAGCATGGTTGGATGCAGCCTCCACATAATGTAACAAGCCACCCAAAAGATGCCCGTTGTCATGTGTTACATGGATGGTGCGTACTATCATACCCATACACATGATGTATGGTTTGTGCTATTTATGTGTACGGTATCATACCTCATAATTCGATTACGCATAGACTCTAGTGTACATCAAGATACTTTTAACTTTCTTATTTGTACCACAGATATTATTAATTAATAATACTATGATATGCTAATGAGAATAAAGGTTATATCGGCTACTGTACTGGCAGTACTGCTAGCAGTTGCAGCTGCGCCATCGTACTCAGATCATGTTCAGATAACCATAAGTTTGGTGTCGGGTACGGAGGATGAATGCGCATACTCTGTCACCTGCGTCAGCTTATCTGCTGCCACACTGGATGTTGGCGGTGAGATAATTTGGGCCAACGACGGTAGTGAGACTATCACACTTACAAGCGGCGAGTCTGGAGATCATCATGCTGGAGATGACTTTGGACCACTAGACCTGGCTCCAGGACAGACATACTCTCGCATCTTCAATGAGGCTGGCGAGATAAACTTCCATATTGTGGATAGTCCATGGATGGCGGGCTCTATTACTGTGGTGTCGGATGAAGAACATACACACGATGAAGACTCAGACGGTCACATGCACGCTACAATGGAGGCCTCAGAGCCACTAGCTATTGGCATAGATGTTGCCATAGAGGACGGCAGCGGCATCAACATACACATACTGACAGAAGGCTGGAGATGGGCTCCGGAGAACGTAAACGAAGATCATGTCCCTGGTGAAGGACACGCTCACATATACGTAGATGGTGTAAAGACCCGTGCGTATACTCCATACTATCATATTCCGGGGTTGGAGGCAGGTAGCCACCACATCCGAGTGACACTTAATGCAAACAGCCACGATGATATGTATGTCAACGGATTCCCTGTGGAAGCCGTGGCTACAGTGATAGTGGACGAAGACGATTATGAACATGAACCTGTCCCGGTGGACGGAACCGCCCTAATGTCCATTGATGCTACTGCCCATGTTGATGCTAAGAGTGGCTACAACTTAGAGGTGGAGGTGACCGACTTTGTCATATCTGGTGAGGGCGTTGACGGCGAGCATGTACCTGGTGAAGGGTATGTTGTGGTAAGCATTGATGGTGAATATCACAATCGCCTCTACGGAGACTGGATTCAAATACCCGCACTGGAACCGGGAGCACACACCATTACAGTAAGCTTGTTTGCCTATGACCACAGTCCATACCACTGGGATGGCGAACCCATAGAGACTAGTGTTACCGTCGAGGTCTCAGATCATGATGACTCCGACCACATGCATTAGTCAGCACATATTTTTATCACTTTTATTTTTAGGAAATTATATACAAGAGTGGCGCTAACCGGTGCTGTCCACGCATTTTTCTGGTATTCCACACTGGAGCCGTCACGAGTGTTGATTCGTTGTCATAGTACATCTCCTATATAGGATGATGGTGAACTATGAAGTACGGTTGGTTGACAGATTATCTTGTATGATATATCATGTAATCTGGCCTGACCGAAGCGTAGCTATAGTGAGTTTATAATGTCCTCAAATCCGGACACAGGCCGGTCAATGTGGGATGGCTTTTGTATATCCACAAGGAAGTTTACTTCACTACGGTAGTTTGTATAGTATACCTTCTTTGCATCTACTATCTTGACTTTTACCACCCCCTCCTTTATCATATCTGTAAGATATGTTGATATAGTCGAGGGAGATTTTTTGCACCGTTCAACTATCTCTGTAAACCGAAGGTTATCATCTGCTGTTAGGGCTAGTAGTATGGCACGGGTGGTGGATCTCTGAAGTGCTCTTGCCACCTTGAACTGCTCTTCAGTTATGTTCAGCGAAGAATAATGCACCTTTCCTGGACCACGGGATACCCGAATCCTGCCTCTGTCCTCCATGTGTCTGAGATGGTGGCTCAATACACCGTTCTTCAAACCAGATATGCGCATTATCTCTCGGAACCGAATACCCGGACTCTTCTCTATTATCTCAAGTATGTGGTTCCGCTTGTCAGTCATTTCGAAACACCGCAATAGCAAGTAGTCCCAGCGCAGAGAATGCCAGTAGGTGGCCCAGCTCTTCTATGGGAAGTATTCCTATACTGTCCAGGAATGGCCATACTGCATAGATCAACAGCGCCACCTCCGAGGCAGCAAAACATGCAAACGCCAGAGTGCTTATCATGAGTCTTCTACTTCTGGTCCGTCGATATGATGCTACCGACAGAACTGTAAGGAATAATGCAAGCGTCAGACCTACTATGTGTAGCGCAATATGCGCCATATGATATCCGTGTAGTACATGTGGGATGATCACCGGAACGGCCAGAATTGCTATCACCACACCTGCCGTGACAGAGAAGAGTGCAGGTTTGTTCTCCAGCATGTGGCTTAACATGATGAAACATACGCTCCTCGATGTTTAAAGCATGTGGTGCAATCATCAAACATATGACTGTGGATTTTGTGCGGCATGATTATCGCCAAGCTGTATATTGTTACAGATGTATCTAATGTAGATTGGAATTACATGTTACAACATTGTAATCTACTCGCGGTCCCCACAGCCGAGACCGCGACAGAATCAATAAAATATAGAAAAAGAAGTTTAACCTCGTCCCATTGCAGCATACTTGCCAGAGCGCGCCCTTACGAAGAAGGCGGCGGCAATACCACCAAATACGGCTCCTGCAATGATTGATGCTCCAACTACGCCACCAGCATCAAGATATGGTGTTCCTGAACCACTGGAGGGATTAGACTCGGCGGCTTCAATTCTTCTTTGGGCCAACAAGAGAGTCTCCTCTAATGTGTTTTGACCTGTTTCACCTTGTGAACCTATGTTTCCCATATATTGAGCAAATGCTACAGAGCTAGCTCCATAGTAACCCAACATAAAGACTGTCATTATAGCTACCGATAGGATTACTTTAGTATTCATATCTTTTACAGATTGACATTGTCTGCTATTTAACTTTTAGTTTTGGAAGGCGCTGTCAAATCTTGGGGGGATGATGTGTAGTGTCAAAAGAGGGGGATGGTATGCCATACTCCCAACGGGACGCATCGCACCATCTAAAAGGAATTGGGAAATTATAGGTACATAGAACATAGTGGGAGATAGGGTACATGGCCCAAAAAGCAAAACAATTATCTAACTTTGTGGTAAGATGACACAATATGACACAGAATGCAAGTGACGATGATCCAGAGTTTGGAGGTACCTGGACTCAAGACAAATTAGATATGTTGGAAAGTTATCTTAATGCCTACACGACTGCACTGAAGAATAAGAATTTTCGTCTTATCTACATAGACGGGTTTGCAGGTACGGGTAGTGTCAACGTACGGTATGACGATTATGTTACAGAGTATATCAACGGTTCAGTAATGAGAGCATTGGCAGTTAAAGATAGACAATTTGACAAACTATATTGTGTAGAAAAAGATCATAACAGGTATATGTTGTTGAAAGAGAAACTAAAGACACAACACAGATGTGAAGTCATAAAGGCTGATTTCAATGAGTATATAGAATCACTCGGTACTCTATCTAATGATACTAGAGGTGTAGTGTTTATTGATCCGTTCGGCGCGTCTGTTAAATGGTCAACCATAAAACGAATAGCAAGATTAAACGCTTTGGATATGTGGCTGCTTTACCCAACATCTGCCATCACTAGGATGCTCCCCGTGCATAAACTGCCAAGTGAGATGGCGGGGTGGGAGGATAAGCTTACTGCCATCTTTGGTGGGAAAGAATGGACCGAGTTGTACGGCGATGACCCACAACGAACAATAACGGGTGAAATACGTCCTTTAAGAGAAGAGGATGCTAAGACTATATCCAAACTATATCAAAGCAAACTAAAACGAGTGTTTGGAAGTAAGTTGCTTAACAAGACGTACGAATTCAAAACACGTAACAACGCAGTGTTGTTTGAGTTTATGTTTTGTGTTGGCAGTCCTAGTCCGACAGCTATAAAACTAGCCAAAAGAATTGCTGGGCATATATTAAAAAAGTCTACCTAGGTCTTTGGATATTCATTGTATATCCGACCATTAATATGTCGCCCGCCAGATTTTGGGCGTGGGCCGCCCCATTGCTTGAAGAAGACAGGTACGTGTTGCTGTTGGCATTGGGAGATGATATCGATAATCCATTCCTTCTTGACCGGTCGATAACCAGTTCCGCTTTCCCCTCCAATGATAACCCAGTGAATACCGTCTAAGTTGACCTGCCCAACAGGGCCAAGCAACGGCTCAAAACTAATGAACCTTGTCTTGCATCTAACCTGGCGGAGGTCATCCAATCGGTACAGGGTATTTGCATTCTCCACACTGGTACCCATCCAGATATAGTTTGGAATCAACACCCCAAAATATTTCTCAAACATATGGGAAAAATCTCTCATCCGGTGTGGACGTTTGGTGAGAATTTGGTAGGTGTGCCAGTTTGCTTTGGTCATAACATCAAAACAACGTGCAATGAACTCAGTGGTGGCATCCTCATGGAATAGGTCAGACATACTGTTGACGAAGATTCGGCGTGATTTCTTCCAAGTCAAAGGAATGTCTACTGCTGATTTGTGTTCTGTGTAAGTGAACCCACTATCGTACTTTGGCATCCCCATGGCGTGGAGTCGTTTTGCCAGTGTTTCAGCATAGCAGTTAGCGCATCCTGAGGAGATCTTGGAGCATCCAGTGGTTGGGTTCCAAGTGGCTTCAGTCCATTCTATCGCAGATCCTACAGCCATAGCACACCATAGTTATGGTGTGTGTGGGGGTAGTATATATCAACGGTGGTCATGCGGAATTGTCAAGAACGTGTGCGATGATACATGCTGTCAAATTTGTGTGATGTGGTTTTGTAAAGAAGTGATCTGTGTAATGGTGTAAAATTGGTGACCTAATGGGCCACTATGCCCAGCTTGGTCAGTCTCACCTTTGCCTCTGCCATTGTCCCCTTGCCCTTAACACGGTTACAATGACCGCACAGTAGTTGTAGGTTGCCATCATCATCAGGTCCACCCCTTGCCTTGGGTATCTTGTGGTCGACTTCCATGTGGCGAAACTCAATCTCATGTCTGCATAGATTACAACGGCCCTCTTGCACACCAAACAATTGGTGTTTAATATTCTTTGATCTATTGCCTTTGCGTATTGGTATGTCCGTCCTCTGGATTACCACACCAGCACCTTTTGTCCACTTTTCTATACCTGCCTCACTAACCATCCTAGCGTTCATTAGTTCTACAGCTTTAGGTGATATGTCTATGCCGATCCATTTTCGGTTTAGTCGTTCGGCTGCTGAACAGGCGGTCGCACAACCGCAGAAAGGGTCTAAGATCATGTCATCTTTACGTGTGGATGCTTGGATGATCCGCTCTAGCAGCGCAAGTGGTTTTTGTGTCGGATACCCCAATCGTTCATTACCTAGCGCCATTGTAATATCAGTCCAAACATTTTGTAGTGGAATACCTAGAGCATCCTTGAGATAGAGTTTGTATCTGGGGATACCTAGTCCTTTTTTTGGAAAATGTATTTTCCCATCTTTTTCTAATTGTTGCATGGATTCTAAAGATCGTTTCCACACGCGATGATGACCATGAAATTCATATTCATATCCGCCACCTTGTAGACTTTGTGCTGTTAATTGCTGATCTGAATATTTACCTTTTTCATCTTGATGCCTGAAGCTTTTTAGTATAAATTCTTCAGAATAAGGCACGTAAACTGTGTTCCATATGTACTTGTTCGACTTGGAATAAAATAATATGCTATCTGTTATTCTACCATATTTTTTACCATCATTATGTGCATTATTTCGTTTCCAAACTATCTCATTGCGGAAATGATCACGATCGAATATCGCATCTAACACCATCTTGAGATAATGACTCATGGTTTGGTCGCAGTGTAAGTATAAGGAACCCGTACTCTTTAGTATACGGTGCATCTCTAGTATGCGTATTGCCATGTAGATTAGATAGGACATGGCACTCTTGCCTGCTGTATGTTTGGCAGCCTCTAGTGCCTTATACAGTGCAGTGTTTGTCTCGGCAATCTCACCCCACCATGATACATCAACATCTTGTAAAGTCCATGTATCCTTGAATGCGGCCCCGGCCGCCTTTGAACCTATTGGGGCGGCATAGTTATGTTTTGAATTAAACGGTGGGTCTAGATATATTAAATCAACAAATTCATTTGGAAAGCCACGTAATATCTCTAGGTTGTCGCCTGTGAATATTGTCCGGTTCTTGATGCCGGACATTCACATAGACAGCCTCCGATGAGTTGATAAGGCAGTGTACAAATTGACTGGTATGCCGCCACTTGCATAATTTGGCCGTAGGCCTCGTATTTGGCCGTAGGCCTCGTATTTGGCCGTAGGCCTCGTATTTGGCCGTAGGCCTCGTATT
>VYCS01000036.1:43637-60318 GCA_009843815.1 Cenarchaeum sp. SB0675_bin_21
GCCGTAGGCCTCGTATTTGGCCGTAGGCCTCGTATTTGGCCGTAGGCCTCGTATTATAACTTTGCAAGTCCATTTATTTTCTCCTGTATCTGTGTAATTTCCTTAGTTAGTTTATCCTTACGCCGCTCTAAGTAATCGCGCTCAAGTGATATAGCCTTAATCATGGATTCGTTGTTGGTAGCAGGCCCACATGATTTGTATTGTTTAGATTTTGATGTGTTATCATAATAGGCAAAATAGACATACTCTGAACCCTTGATTGTTTTTCTAGTGATTCCCAATACACTTAATCTACAGACCGATTATTTTAACCCTTCTATGGGATAACTATATATTATCGTTATACCATAGGGTGGTTAATGACAACAACAAATGCGATGATGAAAACAAAAGCCAAAGGGGAATCGGCCCCAATGACGAGAGATTTGCACTCTGAGTATTTTACAACTTCCCACAATATAAGTACAAGGCAACAAAGAGGACAACTCATAGCTAATATGAAGAACCAAATATATCGCATAGATGATACACACTACAAAGTAAATTCACAATCGAACAACAAACAGTATGATATAATATCTACTGAATATGGTTGGACTTGCTCATGTCCAGACCACAAATACAGACATGTGTGTTGCAAGCACATTCACGCTGTTGAAATATCAAAACGAATGAGGGACGCCGTACAAAAGACGGTTATAATCCCGCAGATTGATTTAGGCAGTTGTAAATTTTGTAGCTCTGAAAACATTGTAAAGAACGGCACAAAGCAACTCAAAAAAGGCGGTAGTGTACAGTTATACAAGTGCAAAGACTGCGGCAAGAAATTTAGACATAACCTAGGCTTTGAAAGAAAACAGGCCACACCCGAACAGATTACCATGGCCGTTGACTTGGTGTTTAGCGGACTGTCAACCCGCAAGACTGCATTTGCATTAAAGGGCATGAACATCAAGGTTACACATCAAACTGTATTGAATTGGACTACCGAATATTCACGTTTGATGGACAAATTCATGGATAAGATACAGCCACAGGTTGGTGAGCAATGGAGAACAGATGAACTATACCTGAAAATCAAGGGCAATCGCAAATATCTATTCGCCATGTTAGACAGTGAAACCCGCTTTTGGATAGCCAAAATGATTGCTACCCACAAAGGGAATGACGATGTCGCTCCGATGTTCAAACAAGCCAAGAAGGTTGCGGGTAAAGTCCCAACCACATTAATCAGTGATAAGGCGGCTAACTTCCATCATGCATGGAAAAAACAATACAAGACCAAGAACTTCCTACACAAAGATACAGAACATATTCATGATGTTGCTTTTGACGGCATACATCATAACAACCAGATGGAGTCCTTCAACGGTGCTACACTGCGACACCGTGAAAAGGTGTGTCGTGGACTCAAGAAGGATGACTCTAGCATAATCTCTGGCCTCCGTATATACCACAACTTTGTACGTCCACACCTTGGATTACCCAATAATATGACACCAGCCGAGGCCGCAGGTATTACCATAGAAGGCGAGAATAAGATTTTGACGATGATTAGAGCGGCAGCCAGGTCCACAAAATAACCACCTTTCCTTTTTCATTTTTCATGCACACCTGCAACTTATATAGTCAATCGTTCATATATACCCGATAGGTGAGTGTGGTTGAGAGTAATTGAAAGCTGAGTTTAAGTTCTTGTGTAGTACGCATCAAGCATGCCCTATGGTTAAAGCCATGTTGAAGGAGATGGGTTTTACTACAATTAGAGATTTAAATAATTCACCAGCATTTCACCTTTCTGGACATATAGAAGTAAAAAATGGACAAGAAGTACGATCCATCGTCAACAAAATCTATAAAACTAAACCAGATAAGATCCATGGCATACATGTATCTATCAAAAGTTAAACAACTAGTATTTCCAACCACCAGGCCCCCAAACATCTTATTACGTTTATCACTTAAAGAACAGGTCTTGGATCAAAATTTATGTCGAAAGATCCAAAGGGGGTTAAAGTTAGATGAAGATCTTACCACTAATACTATGTATGCAGGACCACACTACACCCATTACTCATGGAAGATTAATGTGAAAGATCCAACGGATTTTAAGGAGCGACTGAATAGATATCTCAAATCACATCCCGAACTGGACTTTCATATTGAGGAGACACGATCATACCGTGCAAAAATCCAATACATACTTTATGCCGTTGGATTGATTGCTAGTGTCATAGAAATTATGAATTTGTTTGGTTAGTTCATATCCCATCACACACTTTTGACAGTCCATTCTATCACACAAGTTTTTGACAGTTCCCTCACACACTTTCCATTATATACAATCTCACGTTAACTTACCAGAACCATCAAAAAATAAAAAATTAGTAGATGTAAACATGTTGGGTTCTTGTTGTTGGTTCGTGGTATGTTACCTTATTGCTGGTTGGCCTCAATATAGGATAAGGTATCCTTGATCTCTTCGAGGGTCTCGTTTAGTATGGACATTGCTATTATTATATCCGTGTTGGTGTATTCATGTTTGGGGTTGTGAAGAGCGTTTTGAACGCCACGTTTTGCATCAAAATGCAGTGCATCAATCCTGTTTTTGAGCGTGCCTTTCTTTTTGTCGGTCATAATGCTACTGCGATACGCAGGGTATTAAAATCATACTAGGTATATTGGATAAGTTACCGCACCTCATCCCCCTCTTTTGACAGCCCATGCCATCACCCCCGGATTTGACAGAACCTTTTGGAAGGTTCTGTCAAGTTGATGGGACATAGGATCTAGTGTTAAATCAGGGACATGGACGCAGAAGCGGATCTTCTCAAGGATTAAAATGAAAAGGGGGTTTAGGCTGCCGCAAAGTCGGCGGTCTAACCCCACATTTTTTCTCACGTCACTTGCTTTCCACCAAAATTCACATCACGTAGATTACCCAGAACCGAGTAATGCGCCCCGTATTTTTAGGGAGGCTCGTTCTTGAAGAAAAAAAAGTGAGAACAAGTTCTTGATATATTCATCATATATTCGAGCCAATAAACCACACCGAAGACTTTTTTGCATGTCGTGTGGTAGTCAATTTGATGATGAACAGTATCATGTGTAGACTATATACCAAGATATCTTTGGCCATCACAGATACTATTATACAGTATGATGTCCCTACCAAAATATACGAGTCTATACTGTATAGTTATGCACTCAAGTTGACACAATATGATACGGCCCTCAGTTTAACAAATTATACTAATACCATACGGATGGCATCAAGTGCTGATTTCAGGAGGACTACACGCAATACCGGGCTTTCCATGTCTAGAGGCGGTGTGTAAATTATGATGGGTCTTTGTGGGTGGCATATACGATGAAGCCCACCATCATTATACTGGGAGCCATTCCCGCACTAATAGCAATTCTGATAAGCATACCACTTCTAACACAGCAAGATATTCCCTTCTCCGCAGCCGTCCCTAACGACTCTATAGAGATAGAGTATTCGGTACATGACCTCAGAGTCGTCTCATTTGGTGTAACTGAGAGGCTAGGGGCGGATATCTCTCAGATACTTACAATACGAGAGGATGGTGATGTTCGACTCTTAATTACAGAGGATGGTTATCCCAGCCCTGTAATACGTAATCAAATATCTCAAGATGAAGTCATGCGAATACTTGCTCTCATAAAAGAGACGGGCTTTATGGCAATCCCTGAGGATACATTTCCTGTTAAAGATGGTATAACCGAATATAGAAGACACGCTGTCAAGATAACACTCAATGGGGCCAGTACACAGATATTCTGGCCGGAACAGAACGTTACAGATGCATTTATCCCGCCATTAATCACTCAGGTTGAAACTAAACTCTATGACCTCTTGACACAAACACGTGATAACTAAAAATATACAGTATACTTACTACTACTATGATATCACTGGCCGGAGATCGAGATGATGCTTCAGGGGTTCTACATGACAAAGACAGCGTCCGAGGTACCGCCAAAGTAAAGCGGGGATTCGCCCACATGCTAAAGAATGGTGTTGTAATGGATGTGACCACCATAGAACAGGCCAATATTGCCGAAGAAGCGGGTGCCGTCTCAGTGATGGTGCTGGACAAGCTACCATCTGATGTGCGCGCTGCCGGGGGTGTTGCCAGGTCTGCCAGTGCCAGTGTGATTCGTGACATTATGGACTCTGTAACCATACCTGTAATGGCAAAGTGTAGAATTGGACACGTATATGAAGCCAGGGTTCTATCTGAGATAAATGTGGACATGATTGATGAGTCTGAAGTGCTGACACCCGCTGATGAATCCCATCACATATGGAAATGGGACTATACCACACCGTTCGTTAACGGTGCCAGATCCCTCGCCGAAGCCTTGCGACGCATAGAGGAAGGTGCTGCCATGATTCGCACGAAAGGAGAGCCCGGAACCGGCAATGTGGCCGAAGCGATCACTCACATCAAAAGAGTCAATGATGAGATACGCCGCGCAAAGTCAATACTTGACTCGGGGGACAAACAAGACTTGATGCGACTGGCCCGAGACTTTCGTGTATCTTATGATATTTTATACCAGACGGCTCGCCTAGGCAGACTACCCGTGGTAAACTTTGCTGCCGGTGGAGTTGCCACACCTGCTGATGCTGCATACTTGATGTCACTGGGCTGTGATGGTATATTTGTCGGATCTGGAATATTCAAGTCCGATGATGCCAAGAACCGGGCCCGCGCCGTGGTTTTGGCAACAACATTTTGGGATAGACCCGCAAAGGTACGTGAGGCGCAAGAGATGATAGACGAGCAACAATCTATGCTGGGCCTTGACACCACAAAACTTGATCTGCGCATGCAAGAGAGGGGAGCCGACGCATGAGCGTTACAGTGGGAGTACTATCTGTACAAGGTGATGTATACGAGAATGTGGTCGCCTCACATGAAGCATTAAACGAGATGAACATCTCTGGTGATGTAATCCCAGTAAAGACGCCATCGGCAATATCTGATGTTGATGTTATGATAATACCTGGCGGCGAGAGCACTACAATAGGACTGTTGACACTAGCCGGCGATACACTGGCAACTTTGGGCGAGCGTATACGCGGCGGTATGCCAACTTTGGGAGTATGTGCGGGTTTGATATTGTTGGCGGGTGATGTCACAGATAGAATGCTGGGCGGTACCGGCCAACCATTACTCAAAGTTTTGGATATAAAACTGGAGCGAAACTCCTTTGGACGCCAACGCGACTCTTTTGAGACCACACTCTCTTTGGAACCTTTGGGAATCGCAGACTTTCCTGGCGTCTTTATTCGCGCACCATCGATAACTGCGGTCAGTCCGGATATAGATGTAATATCCGTATATGATAATCGAATTGTTGCCGTAAGACGAGACAACATAATTGGAACATCATTTCATCCTGAACTATCCGGGAGTACGGAACTTCACAAATATCTGATACGAATGGCTACAAAATAATATTGTGCATGGCCCTCAAGTCCAACTCCATGCCTTGAAGATTTGATGGTATATCGATACTTATATCGTCCTTTAAGGAGAGATTTTTAGATTTTTTCTCGTTCCAGACCTGCGAATTAAATGATATAATATCTGCCGTATCTGCTGTATCATACATGTGGTTTAATGGCTCAGGATGACTCTCTTTATGTATACTACTCTCTGAATATATTGCCCCCCAGATATATTCTGTAATAAATGGTATAATGGGTGCTAGTAACTTTAGTACTACACGCAACACATAATGTAATGTGTATCGAGCAGCATCCCTCTGTTGTGTAGTAAATCCCTCTCCACGCGCTCGCCGTTTTACCATCTCTATATAATGTGCTGCAAATACATTCCAGGTAAATTCGCGCACAGCTATGGCCGGTATAAAGAAGTTATATTCTTTGTAGCCTTTCATGCATTTTTTTATCAAGTCATCCGATTCTTGTATTATCCATCTATCTGTCTCTTCCAAACTTGTTGATGACACAATAGGAAATTCGGATAAAAATCTAGAAATATTCCATAATTTACTTAGGAATTTTTTTGTGGACTGTATCTTTTGCTCGTTACATCGAAAGTCATATCCGTGGTTTACCTCACTGGCGCTCCACAGTCTGAAGGCATCTGCACCATATTTTTGGATCACAGGTAGTGGATCAATAGCATTGCCCTTACTCTTACTCATCTTCAAACCTCTCTCATCTACACCATAACCCATAATCCATGCATCTGACCATGGCTTCTCACCGGTCAGCGCATCACACCTTAACAGTGTGTAGTATAACCAGGTTCTGACTATATCCTTTGATTGAGGCCTAATGGCTGCTGGATACGCCTTTTTGAAGAATGTATCATCTTTATCATAATACTTGGATATGAAGAGGGGCGATACACTAGAGTCCATCCATGTATCAAATGTGCGACTCTCACCAATGAACTCACTATTTTTACATTTTATGCAATATTTGGCAGGACACTTCTGCCGCCAAGGCTGATAGTACTTGCCTGGTGGCGGAAGATATGGATGGTTACACTTACTACAATGCCATATGGGAACTTCGGTACCATAATATCTTCGCCGGGATATGGGCCAGTCTATATTTATTGAATTCAGCCAATTTATCAGTATTTGATGGTGCATCGGCGGATGAAACTGTATCTCGTCTCCTAACATGCGAAGTCTCTCTATGGAGTCTTTCTGTCTCATGTAGTACTCATCCATGGGGATTATCTCTATGGGAGTCTTACTGCGTTCTGAGAGTGGTGTACGATGTACTATATCTTGAATATCTTTTATTATGTTCTCATCTTTCATGTCTTGTATTATGGCGGCGCGCGCCTGCTTTGGGCGCAATCCTGCATATGCTCCCGCGGCTTTGGTCATGCGCCCATCGGTCCCTATGGATATGATCTCGGTCAAGTTCATCTCTCGGAACAACATTACATCGTTTTGATCACCATAACTACACACCATAACTGCACCCGACCCAAACTCTATCTTTGCCGACGGATGAGCCTTAATCTCCACCTCATGACCAAAGATGGGAACCTTGGCCTTTCTTCCTATGTATCTCTTATATCGAGTATCCTCTGGATTGACTATGATGACTTGGCAGGCGCACAACAACTCGGGCCTTGTACTGGCAATTATGATATCTGTATCCTCAACGGCAAACTTCATGGAGACTAACTTTGTTGGTATGTCCTGATATGTGATTTCTGCATCAGCTATGGTGGTACCAGAAGCCCAGTCGTAATTATTTGGGCGGGTAGCCTGATATATGCGCCCCTTATTCCATAGTTCTATAAACGTGGCCTGTGTCAGGGCCCTGTACTCTGGAGTGTCAGTCTTGTATCTGTTCTTTATATCGCCACTTAGACCAAGACTCTCCATTATTTGGACCATCTCGCCCTCTAACTCATCTAGTGACTCTCTACACATCTCAAGAAACTTCTCTCGTGGAGTGTCCCTCATGCGAATCTTTAGCTTCTTTTCAGTGTAAATCTCTACAGGCAGTCCATTTCTGTCGATACCTATGGGAAAATACACTGCATTACCACTCATTCGGGCGGTACGGGCTATCATGTCAATCTGCGCATAGTGCGCAGCAGCCCCTATATGCCAGGGTCTTCCTGATGGGTATGGCGGGGGCGTATCTATGGTAAAGTAAGAGTCAGCCTCGGGCGTGTAATCTGCATCACTCTTCCATCGCTGGAGAATCTCTTTTTCAATATTCGGATCCCATGCTTTGGCATCTATTGCCATCTATCTCACCGGAATTCTGGATATTATATGGGCGCCCTTGTTGTACCCTTCGTATATGTATACGCCCACACCCTCTATATTCTTGGGAAGGGCAGGCGCCATTCGTCTGATTATCTCAGCTGCAAGATTCTCAACGGTAACCTCTCCTTCTAGCAGACATGTTGTATGCTTAGGTAACTGCAGATCAAATGTTCCTTTTGGCCCATCAAATGCAATTCTGTAGTGTTGCTGGGTTTGAGATATCAGATATTTTTTATTTATGAGAAATTTATGATCAAAAATACTAATAACATCTTTAACAATTCTTTTAGCCTCTGCAAAGTCTATCAGCAGGTTGTCTTTCATGCTACCAGTCATCTCTACCATCACAGATGATGTGTGTCCATGTAGTATGGAGCATTTTTTCTCCAGCGGTAGAATATGTGAATAGTCAAATGCAAATGATGAGTCCTCCAAAAATATGGAACCGGTCTCTGGAGCATTATTATACAATATGACATCATCCATCTCTCTGATTTTGGATGCTAATCGCGGATGGCCCATGGCGATTACTCTTTCATTGCCTAGTCGCTCTTTTATATTCAAATATGCTGCTATATCTGACTCATCATCAAGAATCTGTATGTACCCATCTGGAGTTTTAAAATTTGCCACCAGCGGCGGCTGTCCAGGTATTATGCAATTATGTTTGTATGGTTTGTTTAGAAAGGAGAGCAACTTTGCCACCGATAACTCTGTACGGGATCTCATTAAGTTTCCTTCTTGGTCGACATACTTGAAATCCGCATCTATGATATCTGTGGTGGTCATAAATAGAGGCCGTTACACGATAATATAAAACATAAAGGAATTATATCTTTAAGTAGACATAACCACTCTTTCGAGTGATGTTGGCGTTAGTTCTGTCCACGAGGAACGGTCCCTATACCATTCAGAGGGCCCCTTTCTGGCCATCGTCGCCAAATTCATGCCCTCCATGATTAACTTATCACACTGTATCATCAACTTTTTGGAGAAGTTGCGCAACCTATCTGTCTGCTTGTTTCCCATCTTTTTGTAAACGCTTTGTAACTGCGCGTGTAATCTACACCACTTATGGGAGCCACGCCTACAACGAGACATCTTTTTCTGAATCCGTGCAATATTACGCAGGGTATCTTTTTCACGAAGTGTCAGCATGGCGATTGTACCATCAGATTTCCCAACAATAGAGTTGTTAGGTCGGATCTGAAAAAATCTTCACGCCTGATAGTTAGGCATCGGTACGCAAATTCCCGCCTTCTGATACAATTCCCAAACCTAATCTATATCTGGTTTACCCTCTTGGCAAACTCTACATCGTTGGTAGTTATACCGCCTGCATCATGAGTTGTCAGATCTATTGATACCTTATTGTATACGTTGAACCACTCTGGATGGTGGTTCATATCTTCAGCCATGTCGGCTACACGCACCATGAACTCAAATGCCTCTTTAAAGTCCTTAAACTCAAAGTCTTTGTGCAGTTTTTCGTTCTGTATGCTCCAACCATTCAGCGTATCTAGTGGTATGTGGTCTAATCTCCTCATTATACTGGTAATATATGAGGGCCCAAATTTAAAGGAGCCTAATGTATGATGCAATGCGTCAGGCCCTTTGTGCATGCGATGTCAAGTATAGTGTTGGGGTGGCTTTCTCTGGAGGTGTGGATAGCGCCGCATTGGCCAGGCTATGTCATATGTGTGATTGTGATATAACTCTGCTGACGGTGGGTTTTGATAACAGTCATGATGTAGAGTATAGTAAAAAAGTGTCTAGCATACTCAAACTGCCACATCACATACATGTAATACAGAGAGACGAGTTTGATCACATCCGCAGTATCATACACGATAAAATAGGTAAAAAGTCATTATCCTGGCATGAGAATTGTATAGCATTTTATTTTGTCTCTAAACTGGCAAAAAAATATAATTTAAACGCAATAATTACCGCCAACGGAGTTGATGAGTTGTACTGTGGGTATGATGTGTATCGACGTATATGCGACAGGGGCATTGATGCCATTTTATCTGTAATGCATGATAAAATATCCAATGAAGTTGCAATGTTACGTATAATATCTAAAATATGTAATATTACCATGCATCATCCATTTTTGAGCCAAGATTTTATCGACTACTCTTTTACCATACCATTATACGATAAAATACGGGGCACTGATGATTATACCAGAAAGCATGCTATACGAGCTGCTGCAGAACAGATGGGACTGCCACATGATGTCTGTTACAAGCGTAAAAAAGCTCTACAATATGGCACTCGAATACATCATCATATGATTTCATAGCCTTTTTACATGTTCAGATACATTGTGTATTATGGATAGTGAGGCTCCCAACCGTGTGGATGGATCAAATATCATGTTTAAATCATGTATACTCAGGCTTTGAGATATTGTAGGATCTTGCATCAGTGCGTCCCGAAGATGAATATCTGTCTTTAGCGCCTCAAAGGCTACACTCTGCACGGCTCTATAAGCGCTCATTCGAGAGATGCCTCTCTTTATTAATGCGCCCATTACAAATTCGGCAAATATGTGGCCCTGTGTAATGTTTAGATTTTCAGTTATTTTGTCCTTGTTTATAACCATGGTTGGTATTATGCGCAAAATACTCTCTAGCATCTCATCTAGTAGGATTGATGCGGTGGGTATGGTGAACCTTTCATTGGCCGAGTTGGTGAGATCTCGCTCGTGCCAAAGTGCTATATTCTCAAATGCAGTACCCACCTGTCCTCGTAGTAGCTTTGCTAATGATGATATCCTCTCAGACTTTATGGGGTTGCGCTTTACAGGAACGGCACTACTGCCCATCTGTCCCTGCTTAAACTGCTCTGCCACCTCATTGATCTCGGTTCTTTGTAGGTTTCTTATCTCCAGAGCAATCTTGTCCAGCGTTGACCCTAATAATGCCAGGGAAAATATGTACTCGGCATACCTTTCTCGGGGGATTATCTGTGTCGCCACCATGATGGGACTCAGATTCAGCGTTTTGGCCACCATGTCTTGTACCATCAATGCATTCTGGCCCATCAACGAGCCGGTCCCCACAACCCCTAAAGTTTTACATATGCTGACACGCTTTGATGCACTGCGCAGTCTTTCGACATGCACGGCTATCTCTTCTGCCCAATTTGCAAACTTTAAACCAAATGATATGATGCTGGCATGCTGTCCATGTGTTCGACCCACCGCTGGTAGTTTGGCGTGTGTCTCAGCCATATGTATGAGACTGTGGGCCAGCTTGATGGCTTTTGGTATGATTATGTTTAGAGCGTCCCTCATCTGCATGGATGTACAGGTGTCCACCAGATCATTGCTGGTGAGCCCATAATGTATCCATGGTCTTGCCGTCTTTGCGCACAACTCGGCTAGCGCCTCAACTAGCGCCGCAGTGTCATGATCGCTTTTGGCCTCCAACTCTGCTATCCGTTTTGTAGTTACCCTGCCCGGTGTTGCCACTTTGGTGATGTTTTTGGCGGCTTCCTGTGGTATTATGTCTAGAACTCCCTGAGCACTGGCGACTGCACCCTCTATCTGTATCTGATAGTCTACCCGCCTCTGCTCATCAAATATGGCCAACATCTCGGTGGTTCCGTATCTTCCGCCGTCGATTGGTAGAATAGCCATACTCGCTCTAGTATGTTATTGGAAATAAATCTATTCTAAATTGTCTTGAATATGGCATCTATCCAATTAAATCCTAATTTTTTAATAATTAAAATTTTATTGTATCCAGATTTACACCGAATGACTGCTTTTGTTGATTGAGGCTTTTAACGGTTGAGGTTTTTATGTGTACATTATTAAGATCTCCATTTCTAGACATTAATACATTTACTAATTATATGTAATAAAAGATAGACGCCACATCAAACCATCTGCACAGAGGGGTTCTACCTTTTGATATAATTCTCTCTAGATGTACTGAAAAGTTTTTTTAAGGGCCATATGATGTATAATTACTGCCCTCTAAATGGATGAAAGAATATGGTATACCAGGAAAACTGATAGTTGTGGAGGGTATTGACGGATCGGGTAAATCTACACAAATTCGTCTGCTGGAAAAATGGTTGCGGTTTTATGGGATGGATGTATTTCTTACCGAATGGAACTCATCTGCCATGGTAAAGTCAATAACATCAAAAGCCAAAAAGAAGACAAATCTCACCCCCACAACATTTAGTCTGTTACACGCCACTGATTTTGCAGATAGATTTGAGCGAAATATTATGCCATTACTTCGTTCTGGTTACTTTGTGTTGGCAGACCGCTACATATACACTGCTTACTCCCGTGACGTGACCCGGGGCTGCAACCCCACATGGATACGTAAACTCTATGATTTTGCACTAAAACCAGATATTGCATTCTACTTTAGGGTTCCCATAGATGTATCCATGGATCGTATACTGTCCAATAGGCCCAAACTGAAATATTATGAAGCAGGAATGGATTTGGGATTGAGTCGGGATCCATATGAGAGTTATAGGTTGTTTCAGAGTCGCATAATCCACCAATACGAATTAATGAAGAAACGAGAGAACTTTGCTGTTATAGATGCTACACTGGGTATTCAGGCACAACAAAAAATTATGCGTCGCATAGTACTAGATAAGCTTGGTACAATTTCAGAAGAGGTGGACATATACTAAAATGTCTCAAACACCTAAACTTCCAAAATGGTATGGAAGTACCGGCGGCATACCTTACCTTGCAGATACAAAGATAACAGGACAACTCATTGTTATAGAGGGTCCGGATGCATCAGGTCGCAGTACGCAGGTTGAGCGATTGACATCAAAGTTGGAGGCTCGCGGATTTGCAGTCTTGAATACTGGTTTAAGACACTCCCAACTTATTGGCGATGGAATCCTAGAGGCAAAGCGCAACATCACACTGGGCAAACGTACTATCGCTCTGTTTTATGCTGCTGATTTTGCATCTCAATTAGAACATAAAATAATTCCTGCATTACAGTCTGGCTATGTGGTCTTGGCAGATCGGTACATCTACACACTGATGGCTCGTAATACTGTGCGTGGTATACGCCGCTTATGGTCTGCAGCGCTGTATAGCTTTGCCATGGTTCCGGATTTGGTATTTTATTTGGATGTAGATCCGTTCAAGCTAGTTCATCGTGTATTTGAAAAGCACCAGCAACTAGATTACTATGAGTCTGGAGCAGATATGGGCTTCTCGGATGATATGTTTGAGTCGTTTATTATATATCAACAAAAATTAGCCCGGGAGTTTGAAATATTAAAGAAAAAATATAATTTAGTATCTATTGATGGAAACCTTCCAGCTGACGAAGTTGGAGATACACTGGAGAGACAAGTTTTAGAGTATCTCACCACAAAAAAGTAACATCTCTGTATAATACAAAAAAAAGTCCAGCGGCTATATGTAGTACTATACGTTTGGGTTGTGCCCACCATTGTATAGATTGCGCAGATATATTTTGGTGATTTTGGAAAGATTTTAGTATGGTTGCATAAAGATTGTATTATGAATGTAATAGAACAGATAGATGATATAATAGAGCGCAACAGTCTACTAAAACACAAGTTCTATACAATGTGGTCTGAGGGTCAGTTAACACTGCCCATGTTGGCCGGATACTCTAAAGAGTATTACCAGATGGTAAAGGCTGTACCAGATTTGATGGAGCGTATACTGCCATTGGCCCCCCATAGTGATAATATGGAACAGAACATGCGCGAAGAGTATGATCATATGCCACTATGGAGAGAGTTTGCTGCAAAACTAGGAGTTGATACTGTTGAGCTGGAAGAGTATGGGGGTCTGCCAAAGACACAAGAGGCTGTAAACATCATGTATGCGCAGACGGACCAATTCTATGCTGCAGCAGCTGCCATGTATGCACTTGAAAAAGAGATACCAAAAGTCAGCCAAACCAAACTGGAGGGACTACAAGAGTTCTATGGCATATCTGATGATGTGGAGTACTTTGTACAGCACACTGAGGCAGATATACGGCATGCCCGAGACTGGAGTGAGATATTAAAATCTGCAGACGTTGATGATGACATACTCATTGATGCTGCTACAAAGTCTGTACAGGCCCAGAATCTCTTACTGGATGCCTGCTACGAGCAGTACTGTAACAACAATTAATAGCTAATGCGCCTTCGTTATTTTTAGGGCCCGTAACTCAGCTTGGTAGAGTAACCGACTCATAATCGGTGAGCCGCGGGATCGAAGCCCACCGGGCCCACCATACACCTTAAATCAATAGTCGTACAATGATGATTACGGCTGCCGTGAGGAATCAGAGTTATGCCTGATGAAATGATGATAAGGCATTTGACCGAGCGCCGCTACCACTTTTCATCATTTGTTTGTATGACACTGCCATCACGAACAGCAAACCCCATGACATTTAATGTCTCCAAGGCTGTATCTGAGTTGCGCTCCAGTATCTTTTGGGCCAATGATCTCCTTTCATTCGGCTGAAGATGTTGACCAATTTTGTATTTGCCCCGTATGGAACTTGGCGTTATTCGTATTACAGTCACATAGTGTAGTGTGTCATCAGTGGGTTTTACAGGCTCGTATCCGCCCTCGGGCTGATACTTCTCCATTAGGCCGTTGAGCGCCATACATTTTTCCACTTTGTCGGTTATGATGTGCGCAACTCCTTTCATCACCACACTGATGTAGAGTGTGTCTGCAACAGATGCGTCTGTGGGGTGTGTAAAGTATGATGGCAAAAATTCAAGTTCCCTGTCTATCTCAAAACCTGCCTTGCCATTTCGCACTATGTTGTCCAATTTTTCACCATGTATGTGCGAGTGCATATACACAAAGCCACCCAAAAACACAAAGTTCATGGGTATCACTTGGGGATATCCTTCTGAGTCTATCGTGGCTATGCGTCCCACATGCTCTGTCTCACAAAATTTAGCTATCCTTTTTGGGGACTTTATCTCCAGCTTGCCTAACAGTTTCATGATGTGTATAGTTGGCTGGCATATGTGATTGTTTCGTTTATTATGTAGCCAAATTATGTAATCAGTTTTGTTCCTCAATGGATGCGATATTGTGTAGATTTGTCCTTGGAGGGATGTCGCACTATATGCTCAAAGGCGTTTTTACTGCTATTGCGTCCATCATAACCTAAGATTTTTAAACAAACAAAATTGAAAACTCTTATGACAAGTGTAGATCTCAAGTTTGGGATCCAAAACGGACTAAACGTGGCAAGAGCCGGCTACACTGAGGAGCGTATACTAACTGCATGCATGCTGGCTGATAAATCCGGCTATGACTCAATATTCTATATGGATCATACGAACGTGCCTCAGTGGCGCAAAGCCATAGTATTGGACCCCTGGGTGATGTTATCTGCCATTGCTGCAGTTACAAAAAATGTCGAGCTAGGTACATGTGTTACTGATGCCATCAGGCGTCATCCATCCAATATAGCCCTGGCAGCCATAACTTTGGACCGCATCTCTGGTGGCCGAGCCATACTGGGAATCGGTGCTGGCGAGGCACAAAACCTCAAAGAGTTCTGCATTCCGTTTGTCTCACCAGTCAGTAAGTGGGAAGAGCAGATAGAGGTAATACACAAACTATACGAATCAAATCCCGACAATTTGGTAGATTATCAAGGCAAATACTATGAGCTGCAGTCTGCATGTCTACAGGCTCCATCTATAAGAGCCCCCCGTATACCAACATATATGGCCGCTGGTGGGAAACGGACGTTGGCCATGACTGGTAGGTTGGGTGATGGTTGGTTGCCCATAGGATATACGCCAGAGTTGTTTGAAGATCATCGTAGCCAAATTGTAAAATCTATGGAGGTAAATGATCGCTCCGAGGAAGACAAGGAACGGTTCCAATGGGCGCTGGATATAGACGTGTACTTCTCTGAGGATGCCGAACTGTCATGGGCAAAAATGAAAGAGGCCGTCAAAGTCAGTCTCTTCAAACCCGAGATACTTAGAGTCCACAACCTAAAATCAATAGAGGGCTTTGATTTTAGAAAATACTTTACTGAATATTCCATGTCTGACTCGAACTGGATTGTACGAATGCGGGAGGCCGCCACCAAACTACCCGATGATGTGGCACGATCCTCTACTGCCATTGGTACGCCCGATGATGTAATTCCCACATTTGAGAGATTTATGAAGGCCGGAGTCACTCACTTTGTAATTCGATTCTGGGGAAGAGAGTATGTTGGTTCCATCGATAAGTTTGCCAATCATGTAATGCCGTATCTGCGGGAACAGGTTGCAAAATAGATGGACACTGATTGGTCTAATATTATATCTGAATGTAATGATATCATAGATGAAACGATTGAAGCGTTACTTGAGGTCGAATCTATTATTGCTGAGCATGATGCAATAACCCTGGTAACCCCACACAATATGTATGATATAGCTGAGGATGTCTTTGAATTTGGCAGAATACGTCGCGCAGAAAAGAGTCTGGCATGGCGTCGCAATAACTAGATAATTATTACTTGTATTATGCTGGGGTTTGGTTTGACCTAATAGAGTTTATGTGTAGCTTTTAATCTGGATAATTTATGATCTATGTAATTTAGTGCTTTTAATAATTAATTAAATCTTCTAATTATAATGTTAAATGTAATTTTCATTACATCTGACTAAAATTTCTGGCATGAAAACTAGAATCAACGACTGTAGGGTATGCTGACAGAGAATAAAAGATTGTATGGCGACAATGATTGGCGTTCCTACAAATTTATAATTTAAATTTAAATAAAAAACCACTATGTGTGATACCAATGTTAAACACTAATTTTTTGATAATTAACAAATAACTACTCGAAGGTGATGATTTCATACC
>VYCS01000023.1 GCA_009843815.1 Cenarchaeum sp. SB0675_bin_21
ACATTAATTTAACCAACCATAATGGAACAGCTGAGTATGTGGTACAAGCGACACCTGAGAGTTTGAGGATGGTCATCCAAGTTGCCAAACTTCTTAGTGAAGCAGTCGATGATATACGTATTATACACAAATTACTGGAATAAAACAGGTAGATCTACAAAATACCAAGACCACTGCTAAATTATACTGGAATATTACAAGTGTGGCATGAATGCCTTTCTATTGAAAATTATAACCTATTTACCACTCTAAAATACCACACAATACATCTAAAGAGATCAATCACCCACGAGATCTTGCTTCTTTGGCGTTGTGTTAAACATCTCCAGCGGAGTGTTGTGGCTAATACACTAGTGTTGAAGTTAGAGTATGTTACTCCTGCTAATACACTCCATCATACTCTCATGATTTTTTAAATTATACGAATTATAGTCACTAGGTTATGATTTAAATGACTGCCACCCTTTGTCATGTATTTTGTAACTCTGCCCATCTTTTTTTACAAATACGCCACTGCCCTCCTCTACGAACCCTATCTGTATGAGTGGGGTATCTGTCTCTGATGCTATGCTGCATATCTTTGGTATGTATTTAGATGCGGCGGTAAACACAATCTCGTACTCTTCCCCGCCATTATACAAGAGATCATCCATATTCAAATTATTTTTTCTTGCAAACTCTTCTATATTGTCTGCAATCGGTTCGTGGGTCACTATAATGGATATGCCACTCTGTGCAGATATCTCGTTTAGAGTTGTGGATAGGCCATCACTAGAATCCATGGACGCATTGATGTAATCTGCTATCTTTGCGCCAAACTCCAATCGAACTGTTGGATGTAGCACCGACCGGATATACTCATCAGATCCGTTTATGCTGTTTAACAACATGTGTAGTCCAGCAGCAGATGTGCCAAACGGCCCACTCACAAACACCGCATCATGTATTTGGGCACCATGTCTGTAAGGCTTCTGCCGGCCTCTGCCCACTAGACATACAGTTATGGACATCTCTGTGCTCTGTTTTGTGTCGCCACCAACTATACTACATCCTAATTCAGTGGATGCATCTGCCAGCCCGCCGGCTATCTCTTCAAAATCTAATGTATGATATGTTAATGGCATACTAATTGATATTAATGCCCAGAGAGGTTTGATCCCCTTTGCTGCAAAATCACTTGCGCATGCAATCATGCTCTTTCTTGCGGCCTCCCTTAGAGACATGGATGGTGGCACATCGGTGTTATACGCCAATGTGTCTATATTTATGGCCAAATTTGTATTGTTAATTTGTATTCGTTCAACATCGTCCCATGCAGAGTTAATACCAAACTTTTGTCGAAATATTCGTATTATGTCATGTTCTTTGACCATCATATATTATTGATTTAACCTGATTAATTACATTGCGACATTTGTCTAATGTGGGAGCCTCTGCAGACACTCTTATGATATCTTCGGTGTTGGATGGTCTGATTAATATCCATGTGTCGTCATTTATGATTGTCCGTATGCCATCGGTGGTGTCCACTTGTGTTGATATCTGTGATATTTTGTCAATTATATTTTGTATTATATCTGCACTTCCAATAATTTTTTCACGAATTATTGTACTACCTGTAATATCATTAAGTGTATCGTGCGCAAAACCATCATGTATCATGGATGCTATCAATGCAGAAGTAAATAGCCCATCTCGACAGTAATTAAATTTACTAAAGATAAAACCGCCACTACTTCCCTCACCACCAACAAAAGCACCATTATGCGTCATTGCGTCTATGACATTTGCCTCACCAACAGGAGCGCGCCATACTCTCCCTCCCCTATCTGTTATGTATCTCTCGATTAATACACTACTGTCCATACTTATGACAAATTTGCGATATCCTTGTTTTATTGCTGCTGCCACACCCAGACCCAGAGTTACATCCGGCGGCTGTACCGCCCCATTCATTACTAGGACCAGCCTGTCCCCATCCGTGTCAAAGGCTACCCCTGCATCATATTTTGTAGACTTGGTTACTAAATCTTCTAGACCGCCCGCGGTGGGATCAGTTCTGATGTGCGTATTGTGAATGATATCTGTCTGACATCCTATTTTTTTGAGTATCTTTGAGGCAATATCTGTGGCAGCCCCACCTCCAGCATCTATCAGTATGGATGGCGTACCATCAACTTTGACTATATCCAGTATATCATCGACATAGGATGATGTGTAATATTTTGTATTACCATAGGAGTTTTTATTTAATATATTATTTGTGCCAGACTTTATGCGATTTATCTCTGCCTTGTTTACAGATCTTCCATTTATTATAAATTTTAGACCATTCCATTCTATAGTGTTGTGTGAGGATGTGATGACTATTCCAGCACCATATCTTCGTGCCTCTCGAAATATAACCGGCGTTGGCATCACACCTAAATCTAATGTATCAATGTTGTAACTTGCCAGAACACTAGATACAATATTTGATATCATATTACTTGTGGGTCTGGTGTCCCGGCCAATCACGCAAGTCTTGCTATTCATTATGCCCACAAACCCTCTACAAAATGATATAGTATCCTGTAGTGTGTAGTCTTTTCCCACTATCCCCCTTATTCCTGAGATTGTAACCTTCACTGTACAAACGTAACACATATGGGAATTATATATTTGCCTTGTACTTTTATGAATAATCTCTTCCGTATGGGAAATTAATATCGGCCATCGATGAAAAAGATTAAATCATGCATTCAAATATTGTGCATCTGTATTTTCGACAAAAATACAGTAACAGCAGAGATCAAATCCGCCTTAAAATAACACACTTGAACTACATAATATATGATGATGACGATACATTGACACTTACATTCGTTAAACCAGAAAATTTATTTTTACACCTTGCTATGAATAATCAGATATTCTATCTTGTTGCCATGTATCATCTTGCATATGTCATTAGAGGTTTGTATAATGGCAGTTCTATGTCTTATTTGTTCACTAAATATTCTATTTGATATTGTAATACCAAACGACTTATTTCCCAAAATATAATATATTATTTGCAGTGCAGACAGGCATACTGCCAAAAGTGTCTCAATTGTATAAAATCGTGGATGTCACGTGTAACACTGACAAGAAAAGTTACACGTTACCATATGCAAAAATATGTCACCTAGAAAAATAACTGGTATATGTGGAGTTGACATATGCGGTGTGTATAGTCGCCGTACAGTCGGTTGGTAATGTCAGACTATATGAGAAGAATACCATGCGCAATATAGGGTATAAAAAAAACTCTTATGAGACTACACAAAAAACTAGACTTTATCTACAGAAAGATGGTACACAGACAACTTGACAAACTTCCGAAAACTCACTATGATAGGTGGCCACATACGACAAGTCAATGTGCCAGTCATACATATCTGTGAGACAGGTTCGATTACGCATAAATTCTAGTGTAGTGTAGAGCCCAATATGCCTCGATAGCTCAGCCTGGTAGAGCGAACGCCTCGTAAGCGTTAGGTCGCGGGTTCAAAGCCCGTTCGAGGCTTTTTCATATTCAATGTCTATCTCCAACTCTTTACCTAGGCCTTTCCACCATTTTGGTACTCTCTGTGACACAGTAATTATACAACAGCATGCCCATTATACCTTTTCCATTCTATCTCGGAGTCGCTTGCGGTACCAAATGACGGCCATGGCAACGCCCGCGCACGCCCCAAATACATACCACCTGTAAGGACTATCCATCATGCCCAAAAATGAGTAGATGGTTCCTCCTATGGCTGCAAACCCGATCAACTCTAGTAATTTTATCAATCTGTTATGTGTTACGTTATACAGTGATATAATCCTGTAGCTGAGCTTGGGGTTTATCCCACACAAGCTTGGGCGATACTACGCCGCATCTCTGAGATCGTCTGTCCGCCCTGTATGAGTGATGTTCTTGATGTCTCCTTTGTGATGTGCTAATAGCAGAACGCGCTAATGTGCTTTGGCGGTGTCCAGCGATAAGTGTTCTAAAGCGGCCCACCACACGCCTCGCTTACCTCCCACCAGGTTCATGTCACGCAGATTTACTAGTTCTTATGTGGTAATTCATAACACTACACCTATCACATAAACTTGCGGGAAGGCGCCGAATTTAGTAATCGTTTTGTGGGGGGTGTGCACAATAATACACAATACAATGTATGATCGCAAGCTGACAATGTTGGGCCTAGCGTTATTGGCCGTTACCGTGCTGTTATATTACATGGAGGATGAGACCATGCTCCAGTATGCATATGTGACCGGAGTGGCCATGCTTGCCATATTTTTGCTATCCTTTATACGATTCAACTTCAAATATATGGGATCTAACAAGAAATAATAGCCCTACATTATACTAAAAAATATGAAATACATCTTTGTTACCGGAGGCGTGATGTCGGGCCTAGGAAAGGGCGTTGTCACCTCCTCCATTGCCAAACTACTTCAGCTGGCAGGACTAAAGGTGTCGTGTATCAAGATAGATCCTTATCTGAACTATGATGCAGGCACAATGAACCCCATAGCTCATGGAGAGGTCTTTGTTACTGAAGATGGTGGAGAGTGTGACATGGATATAGGCAACTATGAGAGATTCTTGAACATCAACATACCTAAAAACCACAATATAACCACGGCTCAGGTGTTTTCGGATGTCATAAGTGCAGAGCGGGACGGCAAGTATATGGGTGAGTGCGTTCAGATCATACCTCACATAACCGAAGAGATACGGAGGCGCATAGCCATGGTGGGAATAGATGAGTCCCTGGACGTTCTAATTGTGGAGTGTGGCGGGACCGTTGGTGACATAGAGTCGTTGCCGTTCTTGGAGGCTCTCCGACAGATGAGGGCAACCTGCCAAGCTGGTGATAATGTCTTGTTTGTACATGTGACACTTGCGCCCTCACTAGATGTAGTGGGCGAACAGAAGACTAAACCTACACAGCACAGCGTTCAGGAGTTGCGGCGTATTGGTATACAACCAGACTATCTGGCGGTGAGATGTACACAACCACTACAAAAGAAGACAAAAGAGAAGTTGGCCCTCTTTACAGGTGTGAATGAGTCTGATGTATTGTCATGTCATGATGCAAATTCAATATTTGAGATTCCAGGCATATTGTACGAGCAGGGTATAGTGGACTCTATGTTTCGCAAGTTTGGCCATGTGGGGTTGATGGACTCTTCCAAAGACTGGGACACTTGGAATGGTGTAGTAAACTCGATGGTACAGGAAGGCAAAACTGTTCGTATTGCGATGGTGGGCAAATACGTGACACTCACCGACAGTTATGTCAGCGTGAATCAGGCGCTAAGACATGCTGCTGCAGACCTGGGCGTATCTATAAAGATTGATCTGGTAGATTCAGAGAGTATTCCCACAGGCATGGTATCCAAATATGATGGCATACTGGTTCCTGGTGGCTTTGGCATACGGGGGGCCGAGGGCATAATACAGACAGCTCAGGAGGCTAGAATATACGATACACCATACCTTGGAATCTGTTTTGGATTTCAACTTGCTGCTGTGGCCTTTGCTAGATATGCACTGAATATTCCCGATGCGCACACATCTGAGATTGTATCTGACACCAATAACCCTGTGGTGCACTTGTTACCTGACCAAGTCTCTGATCATGCCACTGGCGGCTCTCTTAGGCTGGGCTCCCACACCATAAAGATCAAACCAGACACACTGGCCCATAAAATATATCAAAATCACACAATACAGCGCCGCCACCGGCATCGCTACGAGATAAACCAAGATATGATAACAAAACTAGAGGTGGCCGGCATGATATTCTCTGCGTATAGTGATGATTCCCGACGTATGGAGATACTAGAGATACCAGAATGTCGTTTTTACATGGGCGTGCAGTTCCATCCTGAGTTTAGCAGCAGACCTGGATTTCCAGAGTCGTCTTATCGTGCATTTGTAAAGTCCGCAGCCCGACTCAACTAATACTGTATATCTTTTGTCGAGAGTCAAGTATGGACACTTTTCTGTGAATATGACCCTTCTCTAATAGACGTGTCAATGCAATACGAACTGTTCTGGCTGGGAGAAAGGTCTTTGCTATAAGCTCTTTCTGTGACATCTCCCCTTCATACTCTAGCATCTTTAGTATGAGCTTTGAGCTGGGCGGCATGCGTAGAAGGTCCTCGGCTAGATGTACTTTCTTTATCATGGCCGATACACTGGTGGTGTTATCTTCCATACGTATGATATGAGCTGGTGATTTGAACTTTGAATACTTTACACTCTCCTTGACTTTTAGTCGATCTACGCCATCAAGTATAGTGTCGCAGCGTATATGTGAGGCAATCTCTGACACCTCTATCTTACTGCTACTGGGAACCACTATGGGTCGGCGCGTAACATCCTGTGAGTTGACTGGAACTATTCCAAACACATCTGACCCCTGAAATATTACCGGACCCCCTGTGGACATGGAGTATGCTGTTGAGCCCATGGGAGTCGATACTATTATGCCATCCCCACTATCGTGCCATACCTCATGTTTATTGACACTCAAGGTGTACTCTATCAGCGTAGCACTCTTTGCCGAAAAGACCGCAGCATCATTCAAAGCTATATGGGAGTTTTTGTCATCAACTATGACCTTTAACCGGGGTATCTCTACTATGTTGTAGTTTTTGGTGTTGTGTAGACGGTCTATATGTAATCCTATCTCTTTACTGTCTAGTTGAGACAGAAAACCACCTGCATCGCCCTCGGATACTCCAAGTATGGGAGCTGGTGGAACGTTGGGATTACGAAAGTATCTTCGTATGCCTTTATCTCCACCCGGTACTATTATGCACCCTATATCGCTTGATATATTGTCTGGTGTTACCTTCTTTATGCCATCATACTTTAGCCTCTCCAGTAACGTCTTTACAGCATTGGGCACTATACCATCATCTAATATGCAAATCTCCAATATTATACAATGCGTAATAGGTTGTTTATACTTGCCTATATTTGACTAAATTGTAAAAGTATGATGCATTGGTTTGAATGGCTCCTTTTTTGGGGATCTTTGCCAAACCTAGCGCCTTAGAGTCCAATGCTGCCTGTACTGCGCCTCCCGCAAAGCATAGCGCCCAGAGAGTATCCTTCTCTTTTAGCATTGTGCATAAAAAAGAGCCGCACAGTATGGCGCCCAAACCTGTAGTGTCATATATCTTCTTGTTGGGCAGCTCTATTGTGTATAACATGGTCTTGTCTAACATTACAATGTCTTTACCATTGGTGCGGATTACAGTTCTGGCACCCATCTTTTGTAGTCTCTTCATACCTTCTATCTCGTTGTCATCTCCAGTTATAGCCTGTATCTCGGCGGGATTTACTTTTAATGCATCAACATCAGTCATGTCTAGTGTGGCAGGAGATGTATGTATCATGTTGTCTTCACCTGTAGTGCGCAACAACCCTTGTGGATTATACAGTATGTAGCCATCTTGATTTTTTATTATATCTGGTGTTATCTCATGATATATGGGTGATATTATAATCCCGTCTCTGCTGTCGTTTTGTACCTGTATATCTTCACATTGATTTTGCAGGTACATCTTTCGTTTTAAGCCATCTATCACTATCTTGAATCTGGTGGTCGGTAATGCTGATGATGACGCATCATGTTTAATGTTGGCATTTTGTAGATATTTTTTTGGAAAATCATCTCCAAATTTTGTCTGTATGCTAACATTGGACTTGAACTCTCTGGCCATGAGTCCAGAGTAACACGCATCTCCGCCCGCCTGCTCATATGTAGAGTCTCCTATGTGTAATCTGTCCATTGCACAATGGGATATTACACTAACGTTCATTTCCGGCCGATTCTTCGTTTATACTGGAGCATTTATCGCACAGTATTTTGCCACACACTATGGATACCTCTACATTTGATGTAAGGCAGCCATGACATAGTCCTCTCATGGAGTGTTGTGGTACGGGTTTGATTAATAGTCTTTTGTTGATTCCAGTATGTGGGGCTCTTTGTATCTGATGCGTATCCCCCTGAGTAGTATTGATATTATACATAGTTGTACTAATACCAACTTGTATATATCTTGTATTATGTATAGTGTCGTAAAAATACTATTGGAATCTCCCAACTCGTGACCATGGCATGCCCATATAATTCTCTATTAATTGATTTATTGGGGTTGGTGTGCGGTCAGTCCTGCATGAATCATCCTTGGGGAAGGAGCTTGACACACAAATGCATGATGCAATACGGCAGTATACATGAAAGATTTGAGATGATGCAGACCACAGGTATTATAAACTAGATTACGATGCCGAATTCAGACATATGGAGGCGTATATAATAAACTGACTTATTAATAAAATAAAAAATTAATTTTAATCTAATATCATACCAAGTCACAAGATGCAAACTTGAAGTGTTTAAATACAAAGATCATACCAGAAACAAAATTAGAAAACATAACTATCTAAAAAAACCTATACTCATAGAAAGCCATTAACAAAATATACAATAAAAATCAAATTTTTAAAAAGGAAGATTGTACAGATTATCAAATATGCTATACATCATATGGTCGAGTTCTACAAACTATTCAGCAAACATTCGGGCTGTATTATTTCCTCACATATTTGGTGAGGCACAAGTACTGAGGATTAAAATTACATATTTCAAATAAACGAATTACAACTTACACACTGCAGAATCGAATTTATGATCTTTGAACTATTACTGGAACGCATAAACAATCTAGATTTATCACATTCAGACTGAATAAGAATTAGGGTCAGAGTGGTAAGGGTTACCGTTATGTGCAGAATCTATACAAAACATCATGCCGCAATGCAGGAATCAAAACTCAGGCGTTCATCAAATGGTAGAGGTGGTCTACATCCAAAGTCTGGCGAACCGCCCATAGACAGTATAAAATACAACGAGTACCTAAACTAAAAATTGACAACATAATTTTACTTACTAGCTATCTTTTGTAAGAAACACTTATGCATTTTGATTAATGTGGTAAGGTTTGTGTCTGCTATTTTATCTGTGTATAATATGATCAAATTCATGTTTAATATTTAAAAAACATTAAAGAATGTTATAGTCCAATCTGCCGCAATTAGAAACATTGCAATATTCAGAAAATAGATCAAAATAAACATTATTTATAATCAAGGCACCTTAATATTCAGAAAGATGGTCAAACGACAAGTAATCAAAGTAAAATTTCATATAATATTTGTACTGCATCATATAATATAATGCAGATAAGATGCTCACTGTGTAACATGCTCTTTGATGATAGTGATGAGCTGATCCAGGAGAGAAAACGTAGACATGAGCAATGGCATCGTCTGGATATGACATCGTATAAGCGCAACGCCATTATTGGCGATGTGGTGTGGATTCCCAATGATGCCCCACGTGATACTGGTATTCAAAATAAGATAAAAAAGTGAATTCTACTGATCGGTAGTATTCTCTGTGTCGGTTGGTGCAGTCTTTGTTTTTCTGGTAGTCTTTTTGGCTTTGGGATCTTCGGGATCAATTATACCGGCCTCACCAATACCAAATATGACCTCCTCTTCAGGATGGTGCGGACTGTCCACCATACGTGCAATTCTCTTTTTACCAGATTTTTTAAAGTAGACTCGATAAGTACTGGTATGAGCCACCACATTGCCACCAATGGGCTTTGTGGGATCTCCAAAGAATACATCTGGTGATGCCATCACCTGATTGGTGGCCACCGCCGCACAGTTGTATGTCTCGGCTATGCGCACCAACAGATGTACAAAGTGGTTTAGCTTCTGCTGCCTCTCTGATAGCGTGCCCCGTCCTAGATACTCGGATCTGAATAGGCCCACTGCAGAATCAGCTACTAATAGCTTGATGTTACTCTCACGTATTATGGTGCCTGCTTCCTCAAGTATGAGTACCTGATGGGAGCTGTTGTATGCACGTGCTACTATGATATTGTCTAGTATCTGTTGCGGATCCATGCCATTGGCCTGGGCAATAGAGACTATTCTCTCAGGCCTAAAGGTATTCTCCGAATCTATATACAGCACACCGCCTTCAAGTCCGCCCTCTTGTATGCTCTTTTGTACCATGACGCATAGTGTGTGGCAGAACTGCGTTTTCCCACAACCAAATTCTCCATACACTTCGGTAAGGGCTTGCGTCTCAACACCTCCATCAAATAGTGTGTCGAGGCAGTCGGTTCCGGTGGATATCTTTCCTATCTCTTGTCTACGTTTGTAGATGTCTGCTGCACTAACGAACTCTTTTGCCAGTTGCCCACTTTCGGATAGATGTTTTCTAGCTTTGGTGACTAGTTTTTCAGCAGTCTCTTTCTCCATCCCGGTAATACTAGCAATTTCAACAGGTCCTCGAACTATGAGATCCATCATATTGTGTATGCCTGCATCAGACAGTTTCCGTGTGGTTACTGGTCCGACACCTTCTAAACTGTCAAGTTTTATGTCTTCCATTGTATAGCGTACGGTATCGTACATTATAAATATTGCTAGTCTTTCATCTGAGCTACAGAAACGTTATACGTTTCCACACATTTAGGGGTATGTGTGTCATACAGTACACTGCTATAAAAGACATTGAGAATAATTGCAATACGCATCAAAGTCTATCTTTACTCCCTTGCAGATGCAAAACCCAAAAATTAGTCAATTTTTGCTACTTTGGCTAAATTACATCTTGTGTATAAGAAAAACCACCACGAAGCATCTGGGAAGGTATGCGTATGTTACGCGTTTATCCAATGATATAATTCTCAAGTATTTTGGTGAGTGGGCAGGCAACAGTTTTTTTATTACTGAACGGTGGAACAGTCTTGTCGTCATGTATTGTGTTTATGTCCCATATGGCAAATGCACATATCATCCGGGCAGGACCTTATGCCAGGTTTAGACTATTTAGAATCACACCAAGTTTTGCAGAAATAACTTTGGTCGAACAGTTTTAATGCTTTGAGATTCTTATCATTGCTGTTGAATACCACCATTGCGGCGTTCTGCATGGCAAATATCGGTCTTGTGGTGCTAATACTTGTGTTTCAGGGGGGTGGTATTACCGCATACGCCGAAGACAGTGAGGCTCAGGTACAATCTGAAAACCGCACCGACATAATGGAGACCGACGGTGTATTGCACACCATACCGCTGGACAAAATAAGATATGGCGGCGTGCCAAAAGACGGGATACCATCCATAGATGAGCCAATATTTGTTAACTCTACAGATGCGGACTTTGTATCGGGTTCAGAGATTGTAATCGGACTGACATTAGGCAATGAAACAAAGGCATACCCGTTATTCATTCTGGTGTGGCATGAGATTGTAAACGATAACATCAACGGAACTTCAGTGGCCGTCACGTACTGCCCCTTGTGTTATACCAGTCAGGTATTTGAGAGGGTTGTAGATGAAAAAGATGTGGAGTTTGGAACCACAGGAAAATTATACCAAAGTAACCTGTTGATGTATGATCGGCTCACTGACTCTTACTGGAGTCAGGCCCTGGGAATGGCTGTAAAGGGTCCACAAAGTGGGCAACATCTGAAACTTGTCCCGTTTGATCTCATGACTTGGGAAGACTGGCAGACTCTTTATCCGGATACAGTAATACTTGGAACCGATACAGGGCATATCCGCGCATATAGTGTAGACCCGTACGGCTCGTATTATACAAGTCCGGGAATTTGGTTTCCAATAGATCATCACGATCCCAGAATGCAACCAAAGGAGATAGTCGTAGGGCTCGGATTTAACGGTACGTTCAAGGCGTATAGACAAGCTGATCTGGAGTCCGAAGTTGTCATTAATGATTCCATCGACTCCAGAGACATACTGCTACTTTCCATGTTTGAGGAAAACGCACGAGTATTTGACAGAACGTATGGCAACAACACCTTAGAGTTTACACTTGATTCTGAAAATATAACCGACACGAACACCGGTTCTGTGTGGAACTATGACGGGAAGGCTATCTCCGGTAATCTTACTGGAACCCAGCTTGTCCGACTTCCCATTGAACCCGGGTTCTGGTTTTCATGGTCCACGTTTCATCCCTCGACATTAGTATATGGTGATCCATAACATGCAATCCATAATCAAGGGAGTGTCTGTTGCTATTATCACAATGTCGATATATCTTTTGGTGGTTGTAGTTACAACGCCGGCTCTGGATCCGCTGCCTGCCGTTTCGGCCGCGTTTCAGGCCAACGCCATAGTGATAGTGGGTATGGGTGTGGGCATAGGACTGCAAGTAATCCTCTCCGAGAAAAGCAAGACGATGGGCTGTAGGTTACCCGCCAAAAGGCGCATATTTGGCGGAAATACGGGGGCCAGTGCCTCCACATCGTTCTTTTCTTTCTTTTCGTTGATTCCACTAGGGTGTTGCGGCTGGTGGCTCTACCTGCTGTCTTTACTGCCCGGCGTATTGGGAGTTGGGGTCACAGCAGTTCTTATAGAGTACAGTCAAGTGTTGGCGTATGCCGGGCTTGTCATGGTGTTCGGATTTGTTGCGCTGGCAGCGTACCGTTTGAGACGTGAGCAAAGCATACGGCAGGCAGCATGACTATACGGACCCACAGGTTCTTGTGTAAGCGCGGCTGTTTCCCAGCTTGTAACATTACACGTCACACCAGAGAACGATTGTACATGGAGTACCCAGTTATCCAGTCAGTGCTTGATGTTTCACAGGGGCGCCAATATACGACCCCTCCATATCCAAGCGCCCCTTAACATAGGTGCTACCGATCTAAGCCAGCAAGGAGGGTATTCCACGCGGATGTCAATGCCGCCTGGAATATTTTACATCGGGCAGCGTGGAACGTCGTCCTAAGACGGCCGGGGCATAAGGAGGGCTACTACACACAACATCCCACCATGCTCCGTTCAATACAACGAGGCCGTCCGAAAAGGCATGAGTGTACAGCCGAGGCTGTGTACTTTTCTATATAATTCCCTAAACTATAAATGATGAACGTGGTTGTATAGTAATATGTCCTCGCAGATATCGTTGCCAACGTGTAGTAGTTGCTTTAGGCCTATAATGCCCAATGACAAGTGCGTCAAATTTGAATGCCCTGACTGTGATACAACACGTATATGGCGCTGCGAGAGTTGTCGTGGGTCAGCGCGGCCATACACATGTAGCCAATGTGGGTTTGAGGGACCATAAGATGGCCCGTCTACTGTTCATTACAAAGATACTTCCCACTGCCATTGATGTGGACCTAAAAGGTTTGGCTGCAACAGTAAAGGATGCACTCCCTGATGATATGGAGCTAAAGAGGTATGCCACCGAGCCCATAGCATTTGGTTTAGAGTGCATAAAGGCTGAATTTATCATAGACGATAGCGAGGGCCAAAGCGACGCGCTAGAAGATGCTGTACGCAGTGTTGAGGGCGTCAGTGAATTTGAGGTACTAAACATGAGCAGGATGTCTGTGGATATGAAGTAACTTGATAAGCTCAAAACCCTTACAGATGCGTGTGGCCGAAGCAATGAAACGAGACATAGGCAAGCGACGTGCCCGCATGGGCCCGGATGCCATGGACTTTTTGGGCGCCTCTCCGGGCGATATAGTAAAGATAACCGGTATGCGGTCCAGCTGCGCAATAGTGTGGCCTGCCGATGAGGATGAGACGACTCCCGGTATAATACGCATAGACGGACAGACCAGGACAAACATGGGCGTCTCTATAAACGACACCATATCTGTGGTGAAGACGCAGGTAAAGACCGCACGTTCGGCAGTTCTTATACCCGTAAACGACTCTGTTACCATAGATGATGAGTTTACAAACTTTGTAAAAAATCGACTCTCTGATATTCCATTGATGCAGGGAGATGAGATATCCGTTAAAATTTTAGGCAATTCAATGATGTTTCGTATAGGTAAAACAATCCCAAACTCTGTGATAAGCATAGCCGACTCCACATCTTTGGTCATATCTGATGAGCCGCCGGTTAATCAGAGGGCGCGCATAACGTATGAGGAGGTGGGAGGTCTGACTCAAGAGATAGGTGCCATGCGTGAGATTGTCGAGCTGCCCCTACGCCATCCTGAACTGTTTACCAGATTGGGTGTGGAGGCGCATAGTGGTGTCTTGTTGTATGGTCCACCCGGCTGTGGTAAGACACTCATAGCTAAAGTACTGGCCAGTGAGTCTGATGCCAACATGTTCTCCATCAGTGGTCCAGAGATTGTAAACAAGTATTATGGAGAGACTGAGGCGCGTCTTCGAGAGATATTCCAAGAGGCCAAAGAGAACGCCCCCAGTATAATATTCATAGATGAGATTGATGCAATAGCCCCAAAACGCGATGATGCCTATGGTGATGTCGAAAAACGTGTTGTGGCCCAGCTATTGGCACTCATGGACGGACTTGACGAACGGGGAAATGTGATAGTTCTAGGTGCCACAAATCGGCCCGATAGCATGGAGGCTGCACTGCGCAGACCCGGACGATTCGATCGTGAATTTGAGATATCTGTTCCCAATGTAGATGGTCGACTGGACATACTACAGATACATACCCGCGGTATGCCACTATCACAAGAGATAAACCTAAAGGATTTGGCCGGACAACTATATGGCTATACAGGAGCTGATATCAAATCATTATGCCGTGAAGCGGCCACAAGAGCCATACGCAGATATCTGCCACAGATGGATTTGGAGTCTGAACGCATACCAACCAAAGTTCTCAAAACCATGGAGATAAAACTAGTGGACTTTTATTTGGGAATGCACGAGGTGGTCCCCACCGCCATGAGGGAGTTTTATGTGGAGCGCCCCAAAGTCTTCTGGAAGGATGTGGGTGGCATGGACGATGTCAAGACTACACTGACAGAGAACCTTTTAGTATCGATAAAGAATCCCTCAAAGTTCTCAAATATGGGTATAAGGCCACCTAAGGGAGTGTTGTTGTACGGACCGCCGGGCTGCGGCAAAACATTGGTATCAAGAGCATTAGCCGCAGAGAGTGGCGCCAATATGATACTGGTCCGAGGCCCTGAGATACTATCAAAGTGGCTGGGCGAGTCTGAGAAGGCAGTTCGGGAGATATTCCGTAAGGCAAAGGCATCCTCGCCATGTGCTGTAATATTTGATGAACTAGACTCATTGGCCAAAGTTCGGGAAGGTAGCGCCGGTGAGACCGTCTTGAGTCAGCTACTCACTGAGATAGAGGGGACCACTCCTGGGGTTGTAGTGATTGGCATCACCAACCGACCAGACGTATTGGATGCATCTCTGCTACGGACCGGAAGGCTTGATATGTCAATATATGTGGGGCCCCCGGACGAGGCCAACCGTCTAGATATCATAAAGATACTGACCTCCAAGATGCCTCTGGACTCTAGTGTAAATATTGGTGAGATAGCGGTAGCCACTAGTAACTATACTGGTGCAGACTTGGCAGCACTATGTCGGGAGACTGCTATCCGGGCCATGCGACACGATCAGAGTGCGATACACGATGTGGACTTTGCTGAAGCACTAAAAGTGATCAGACCTAGCATAACACAAGATATACATGACTGGTACGAGAATGTGGGCCAAAACATATCAAAAACAATTCCCAAAAAAACAGACAAGGTGTTCTATGGATAATGACTCTGCCCCTGCGCAACATAATACACGATAAGATTGTAGATGCCGGCTCACTGACCGACGAAGACCTATCAAAATCACTCTCCAAGGATGGACATAATGTCTCTACGGATATGCTAAACAAGATATTGTTGGGCCTAGAGATAGGTGGTATAATCAATGTCACGTGGTTTACAAAGGATATACGCAAAATCGAGGTTGCTGAGCTGGAAGAGGATGAGACCGACATTGAAGATAAAAAGATGCGTGAAAGAGAGTATGAGGCCAGCTTTCCTGGAGCTGATCACTGATGTTATCTAACTTATAGTAAATTTACAGGTCGCCCAAGGAGCGTGAGTGCTTGGCCGTATGAGGCCTCTCACCTGAGTATCTGCGGCGCATGTGCCCTGATGGCCTGCCGTCCAGCAACTCCAAAAACCATGCCTCGTGCTCTATCTCTTCTGCTAGTATACTGGATGCTATCTCATATGTGGTGGGATCCTTGCCATGAGTCATCTTACAAACAATATCCCAGTTTACAATGGCGCCCTGTTCGGCCTTGAGACACTTTTCAAGTATTTGACGGAGTGTGGTCTTCTTTGTGGACTGTAGAAAGTCTGCTCCTGCCAACTTGCAAAACTCTGTAACATCGGTGGGGAACTCGCCGCCCAACTGATATATTCGGTCTATACAAGATTCAAAGTGACTCAGGTCCTCTAGTCTGGCATCCTCAATTACGCCCTTTATGCCCTCACCTTCCATACCTGTACAGAATGCTCGCAAATTTGTAAAGTAATAGTATGCAACAAATTCCACAGATGCATTATACACCAAAGTCTCTAAGAGTTTATCCACATCTACGCCGTTCTTTTTTAGTACCTCTACGCCTACTACTTTGTGTTTCTTTGCAGCTGCCAATCATCCTTCATGGCATGTTTTATTATATTAATATTGTCAGAATACGTTTCTTGAAGGCTATATGTACACCTGTAACACTTTTTACAACATTGCAAGCTCTATACATCATGGTATTGCCTTCGGACCTTGAAGACCCGACACCTCCTCCCACACTGCAGGACTTTAAAAGACAGTCTATTGAATTTATACAGGATATATCAAACGGCTACAAAGAGTGGGTGGACTACTACAATCTGCCGCCTGAGGAGGATGCCAAACGACGTGCTGAGATTGATGATGTGGTGTCTCGTACATGCCAATGGATTACACAGGTACCACAGAATCGTAGCGGACTATCTGTAATAACCGACGATGGTGTTCAAAAGATGGCCGAAGCTACAGCGGGTTGGCCCTTTCAGATAGGTGTCTTTGTAAATAATACATCCAGATACGTTTCAGTCACAGATGCACCTGTAAATATTCGGCTACGGGCGGTTGGCCAAAACGGACGAAGGGTGAAACTAGGACGTCACTATCAAAGTCGTCTTCGTATTGATGCTACCTGCAAAGCCAGCATACCGGACGTTCCTGATGTTATATATGACTCGATGGATATAACACTCCAACTACACGTAGAGAGTTGCGCACCCGGAGACTTGGTATCGTTTACACCAATATTTGTAGAGATGGAAGAAGATAGAGAGTTTAGCAGTCGCGGTAAGACGACTCTGGTCTACTTTAAGTGATGTCTGATATGGGAGTTACTTTGATGGCTACGCGCCGCTCCTCTGCGCGCAGCTCATTTGGATACTTTATACTGGATATCAAACTTATCAATGATGTGTCGTGTATCCGCTCTGCCGTACCATGTATTGTCTTGTTATGATCAAAATATATCACAACCTCTGGATTATACAGTGCATTTAAAAACCAGTCTGAGTCCGGTCTATGTCGTGTAAAATAATACTCTCCATTATACAAGACGGCAGTTATCTTTACTGTGTGCGTCTGGCCAGTCTTCCTGCCGACGGTCTGCAGTCGTACTCGTATGGGTGGATTTGCCATATACTAAATCAAATACAGGACTAATTTGAGTGCTGTACAGATACCGTCTTCCGCCAGCGGTACAGTAAGGCTGGTGGCAGTACTCCTAGTAATGGTGCTGTCATGTATAACCAGATGTCATTCATTATACCAGTAGTGATGACAGGCGCCAGAGACCTGATGGGGTTCATGGAGGCGCCAGATATGGGCCCAAAGAACCAGACATCAAAGGCTACCACACTTCCCACCACGAGTCCGGCCACCACTCCATGTACCTTGGTACTCACTATACACAGTATGCCGCCCATCAAGAGTATGGTGGCCAGCACCTCTATGCTAAAGAAGGTCACCAAGTCCAAAGAGTAGTCCGGCCGATTCAGTCCCAAATCTGCATGATATCCCAATGTATACAGAACAAAGACACTACCCAGTATACTTCCAATACCTTGAGCCACTAGGTATGTTGGCACATCGGACCATTTGGCATGGCGTGTTATGGCAAAACCTATGGTGACGGCCGGGTTGAAGTGAGCCATCGAGTACTTGCCAAATACAGACACCAGTATCCACAAGCCCAACAGGTGCATCAAGGCAATAAACTCCAAACCCAGAGTCTGTGAATTAAACCCATCATATACAATAGAGCCGGTGGCGGCAACCAGGAGCCCAAAGGTTCCCACAAGCTCGGCTACAAATATACGAATGTTAAATTTCATTACAGACTCGTTACCATATCCTTTACCTTACTCTCTATCATGTCCCGGATTTTGCGTACATCCTCTATGTCTTTGCCCTTGGGGTCGGGCATGCCCCAATCTGATACTCTTTCAACAAATAGGGCTGGACACGACTCTGAGTCCATACAACCCATGTTTATAACATCTTCAGATTTGTCTATCATTTTGGTGGTGAGCATCTGGGGCTTTTGCGCAGAAATGTCTATACCGACCTCGCGCATGGCCTCGACCACCACACTGTTGGGCTTGGTCGCCGGCTGCGTCCCTGCACTGGATACACGTTCATGAGGAGCATACTTTTTAAGAAATGCCTCTGCCATTAGACTTCGACCTGCATTCTCCACACACACAAAGAGTACCATTGTATAATTTACATATCAACAGTAGTTTATATAAATCATCATTTATATGACAAGATGTCTATACCTACGTATAACATGGATGGTCTTAGACTGCTGCGATGTATATGTGATGAGATGCGATTTGGCATACTTGAACAACTAAGCCAGGGTGAGATGACTGTGGGTCAGATTGTACAGAAGATAAAAAGAGATCAACCATTGGTCTCACACCATCTAAAGACGCTAAAGGAGTGTGGGATTGTATCATCTGAGAGCCGTGGACGTCATGTCGTGTATCGTATATCCAGTGAACGTCTCTCTGCCTTGATTGTGCAGATACAGGAAGCTGGCGATGAGATAAACGATATCTGTGATAGTACGTGTTGCGCAAAATAAATTAGTGTAGTCGCTGTTATATGTTGCGATATTTACAGTAGTTACAAGTTGGAGGCCTATCTTGAAGTCATACTGAATCTGGCAGGGTTCTTGGTAGGTTTGGTTATTGGTATAATGTCGCTGATAGGGTTCAGAAATACGGCCAGCCCAACACTACTTCGATTGTCACTGGCGTTCTTCTCAATCAGTCTGGGGTTTATGATAGTCTGGATTGGATACATGGTGGAACTACTCCCTTCTAAACCCGGCCAGGCAGGTTGGTGGCTGGAGACGCTGGGAGTGGGTGTGCAGACACTGGGGTACTTCTTTATTGCATTTTCGCACGGCATAAAGACATTCTTTCCCAAATCTAGATACTTTCGGGCAGTTGGCGTATTTCCGCTGTTTTTAATCTCTTCTGTACAACTAGGCCACATATTGAGGTCCATCTCGTTTGTACTACTGGTGTATGGAGCAATTGAGACCATACTGTCATATTTAGAGAGCAGAAACCGTGGGGCCATATCCGTGGCCGTGGGCCTCTCTCTGCTGGCCTTGGGGGAGTTTCTCAGTTGGTACTCGATGGTCTTTCCAGGTACAATGGTCTATGCTGTATCGCTGATGATAAAGATAGGAGGCCTCGTATTCTTATTCATACCTGTAAGCCGCATACCATTTCAACGAATTCGGCTTGAATAGCTTTTACAGTTGGGCAATAATGCATCTATGAGGTATATCGGCTCAACTAATTATATAGTACCAAATATGACTTCCATCCAAACCTCGATTTTACCCTCCACAATATACGCTCAAAATCATACGCATTTACGGCTAGACTTTGCCCCCCAAAACTGTCCTTATATGGATACACGTACCGACCATCAATTGTACAATTTGGATAATCTAACTTTCAGTGGGGTACAGTATTTGTCAAGTTTTTTAATACTATTGGTGAAATTATGATGACATTGCAGCATATTTAGTGACCTACATATGTAATAACGATGGCTGGGTATAAGAGCAAAGTACAGATTATAGGCGACATGCTTACATGTGCTGGCGATGGCGCCTCAGTATCGGATATGATCCAACAGTCAAGTACATCGTATAATAGGATATCCTCAATTCTGGGAATACTGATATCTCAGGGTTTGATGGAGCAGTGTGCTAGGCGTGATGGCCGTAAATACCAGACAAGTAGCAAGGGCCAGAACTTTTTACAAGAGTATAAAGCATTTCAAAGATTTTCTGAGAACTATGGCATGACGATATAGCAGATTACTCTTTTTTATTATTGCATTGGGGGCACCCGTCTTTGGTGACGGCGCTTCCACATTCGGCGCAGAATCCTAGTCCAGCCTCAAGCATTATGCTGCGTTTACGCCACACACTGAACCACTTGATTCCAAAAAAGACCGCTGCTGCTGTTATCATTGCAAATGCTGGCGTAGTAAATGGTATCATGCCTATGGCCAACATGATTGCTCCTAATAGCAGTATGGTGTCACGTCTCTCAAACTTCAATTATACATCTGTGATTTGTGCATAATTAAAAAGATGATGGGGGCTCGGCGTTGGTATACTCTGTCATCATTTTGTGCATCAACACTCTAACTCCTCCTCACAGCCCCCATGTGTAGTGTATTTGCACTATATTTTGATTTAGTATGTTTAGGCGTGTAGGCCTATCACAAAGTTGGGTGATAACACATCTATAAGATTGTCTGTCGGATTAGCTGCTCCTGTAACCTTTATCATATCTTGTAATGGACACTTAGTTTTGGCCACCATCCAGCAGATTATTCACCATATCCAGTACAGTCTTGTCGTGAGGATCGCGGGGATATGGTAGTGTGTTTGGTATGTCGTGTGTGATGCGACCATCCAAAGCCGAGAGTTGTATGATGCGACTCCCCAACACTACGGCCTCCAGCAGGTGGTGTGTGACGAAGAGTACTGTTTTACCTGTCTGCTTCCATATGCGGTACATCTCACCCATCAGGGTTATTCGTGTCCCATAGTCCAGAGCCGAGAACGGCTCATCCATCAATAGTACGTCCGGATCAAGTGCTAGAGCACGAGCGATGGCAACCCTCTGCTTCATTCCCGTGGAGAGCTCGTGTAAGTACTTTTTTCCTTCACCGTCCAGATTCATCATGTGCAGCATCTCTTTAGACTTTGCTGCTCGTTTGTCGGCCGAAACGCCATGCATCTGTAGACCAAACTCTATGTTGTTGCGCACATTCAACCATGGAAAGAGTGCCCCTTCTTGAAAGACCATAACGGCTCGACCATGGGGACCTTTGATTGGCTCATTATCTATTAGTATGCTTCCCGCATCCGGTAACTCAAAACCAGCTATCATGCGCAAAAGCGTGGTCTTGCCACACCCCGATGGGCCGGTTATGCATATAAAGTCACCACTCTTTGCTGTGAGGTTCACCCCCCCATATAATAAAGAGCCTCCTCCCAGCTGTTTCGATACGTTGCATACCTGTACATGCATGGAGTGGGTGCGCAACGGCGCTATAAAAACCGAGCAAGACCTACATGATGTGACAGATCATGCAACATATGGTAGACTTGATGAATAATGTATGGTTAATTACAACCATCTGTGATGCGACTCGTAGATTCTACATAATGATATGAAACATTGTGTATGTGAAATTCGAGACTATAGTATTATAATCGCCACAAAGGCGGGAACAAAGACTATGGCTACAGTGTTTAGTAGTTTTATTACAGTATTTAGTGCAGGACCGGCAGTGTCTTTGTAGGGATCCCCAATTATGTCGCCGACGACGGCCACCTTGTGTTGTTCACTACCTTTCTCGCCGCGCATCTCTACCAATTTCTTGGCATTGTCCCACGCGCCACCGGTGTTTGCCAGATGGTACGCCAAAAATATGCCCGTGACCACCGAACCCATCAATAGGCCGGCCACCGCCGTCGGACCCAACAGTACACCTAGTATGATGGGAGACGCTATGGCAATAATTGCAGACTTCCACAACTCACGTATGGATGCCACAGTGGCAATATCTACACATTTTGCATAGTCGGGCTTGGTCTTGCCAGTTAAAATACCTGGACTCTCTTTGAATTGACGGCGCACCTCATCAACCATCTTGCTTGCCGCACGCGAGACACCATTAATTAACTGACCAGTTATTATAAACGGCAACAGTCCGCCGACAATCAGGCCCACTATGACTGCTGGGTTGGTCAGCGAGTAGTCCAGACCCAATATGCCCTCAAATACATGAGCCGCCTCAAACTGAAATGCCTGTATCATGGCCAAGGCGGCTAGTGCCGCACTTGCTATGGCAAAGCCCTTTGTTACTGCCTTTGTTGTGTTACCCACTGCATCTATCTCATCGGTAACCTTGCGGTTTGACTCCCCCATTCCTGTCATCTCCACTATTCCGCCAGCATTATCTGCTATGGGACCAAACGCATCTATACTTAGGACTATGCCTGCAAGACTTAGCATTGCCATGGCTGTTAATGAGGTTCCAAATATGCCATACAGAACAGGGTCGGCATCAGGAGGTGCGGCTGCCGAAGATATGGCAAATGATATGATTATGGCGGCTACAAGTGCAATCATGAACGGACCAGTGGACTGTAACCCTTTGATTATGCCCATGAGAGTCAAAGAGGCATAGCCCCAACGCGCCGACTCGGCTATCTCTATTACGGGGCCAAACTTGTAACTGGTATACCTATCGGTTATCTTTTGAATTACGGGTACCAGAGCCACGCCTACTATCGTGGCTCCAAACAGGGCATATGCAGCCTCACCTTCCACTAGTATGGTCAAAAATACAAAGTTTAGTGCTATGGCGATGGCTGCAGAAACATAGAATGATGTGTTTAGAGGCTTCATAACATCTGATATGTTGGTGCTTCGTACTATGATGACTCCAATTATTGATGCCAACATTCCAGAGGCGCCCACCAAAATTGGGTACATGAACAAATCCGGAGCACCTATCAGGGCGGCAATCAGGAGTGATGCCAAGATTGTAACTATATATGATTCATAGACATCCGAGCCCATGCCCGCAGCATCACCCACATTATCACCCACATTGTCGGCTATTGTGGCAGGATTGCGTGGATCGTCCTCTGGTATATTGGCCTCAACCTTGCCCACCAGGTCGGCGCCCATATCTGCAGCCTTTGTAAATATACCGCCGCCTATACGTATGAAGAGTGCAATAAGGCTAGCGCCTATGCCCACACCTGCTATGGTTATGGGATCCGGAAATATCATGTATAGGCCAGCAATTGCCAGTAGCGCCATGGCTGGAATCGTCAGTCCTACAGTAGCTCCTCCCCGGAACGCCATGGCAAATGTCTTACCCAGACCCTCGCCACTCAGATTTGCTGCCCGAACAGCAGCCTTGACGGTAATCTTTAGTGATATCAGGCCTGCCACTGCTGAGAGTGCGGCCCCTACGGCAAATGCTATACCGTTGGAATAGTTAAGAAATGCCCCAATTATTACCGACAAGCCTATGGCCACAGGAATTATAATCTTCATCTCACGACGCAAAAATGCTGCAGCTCCTACACGTACAGCTTCGGATATCTCCAACATCTGTGGTGTACCTGCATCCTGACGCGAGATCCACATGGCCAAGCCTACCGCAATTAAAATAGATGCAATGCCTGCGCCTATAGGTAACATCTCCAGCATCATTATATATCGTGGAATCATGAACCCGTAAATATAAACTAAGGCAACGACTCTGAACTGGGCTGTGACGTTATCTACGCGCGTCGTATAACACACGCTGTACAACACAGCTGCTACACACTTGGGCTTTCACCCAATGCAACAAATGTTGGCAAATTACCATCCAGAGGAGTTTCCAAGAGACGTTCATTGTCGGTATGGCTTTGACGCCTAACCTGGTGACCGCCTGTACCGGCAATCACGTCATTAACACCTGAAGGAATCGTGCAAGTGCCAAGATGTATCTTTCCTCTCGAGACCATTCCAGCCTCGTTGTATAGTTCGTAAACGCCCTGAGAGCGCTTACTCCATCGTATAATACGAAAAGCGAAAAGTATGTTGAAGGCGGCATTTACATCAGCATGGCATGCCATACCGCAGTTATAACACCTAAACTTACTACCCTCACGCCATGTATTCATGCTACAGCACATGCAGCACTGCTTTGAGGTATTTTTGGGGTCTATCTCAATGTATTCTACATTATACCGTAGGGATTTTTGCGCAATATCATTACGCGCCTTACCACACCTACTTTGTCGTGTTATGCGGTTCTTGGTCTTCTGACCCTTGCCTTTACTCGTCATGGTACGAAGGTTCATTCCCTCCATGATGATTCTATCACATTGTTTCATTAATTTCTTGTTAAACTTGCGCATCTTGTCGGTCTGACGGTTTCCCATCTTTTTGTATATGCTATCTAACTGGTCGTAAAGTTTGCGCCACCTGTGGGAGTGTAGTTTACACCTGCTAATCTTCTTGTGAATCCGCGCTATGTTGCGCAGTGTATCTTTCTCTCGTAGTGTGAGCATAGCAATCGTACCATCGGACTTGCCTACAACTAAAGTGTGCTTGCCCCCCATATCTATACCTGCATGTACACCCGTACAGACGCGGGCCGGTACATGCTCCCGTATTGTGATATGTAGTTCAAACTGTCTTTCCTTATCGGCATTATTCGTAACATCTACAATCTTGTATAATTGTGAGTCTGAGGGTAGTTTACCTTTCTGTAGTTTGAATTGAACATTGCACTTTGGGAAGTATACTGTATTACCTTTGGATTTCTTGCCCAACGGCACATCACTAAACAGGGGATATGTCTTGCGCCCATACCTCACATATCTGCAATTTTCCAGCTTGTATCCTTCCCGTATGGCGCCGCGAGCCCAGGTCTGGGGGATGGTCCGAAGTTTGGCGGCTATTTTTTGGGTGTCGAACACCGACAACCCAGCACGACGAGCCTCAATACCTGCATTAAGCCATATGTGGGATTCAGAATACATTGAGTCAAAGTATTTCGTAAGTTTGCTTGATGTCTTTAAACGGTACTGTAAAGTTTTTATGACGTACTTTTCTCCACGATACTGCATGTATAATACACTACTTGGTGGTATTTAAGCGGTAGAGGTTTGTCTACTATACAGTACATCGAGTTGTCTGGGGACGCGCGCAGATAACGTCACAGCCCACTCTGAACCCCTACGGGAGTGAGACATCCCTCTCATCATAAGAGATGGTGACTGTCCACATTATTTGGAGACATATGTTGGTAGAACGTACCCGAAATATGATTGAGTGAATACTCTAGTGATGAAACAAAAGAACTATGCGAAACAGTGACAGGCTGCTCAACATATTGCCCGTCATCAGCTCCGGAGGATGCTACAAAGGTTAGACTATCGCCTGAGTCGATGAATGAGTGCCAGTCAGGCATCACGTCCTGTATACAAGATACATTCAGAACCGTCTCTCTTTTGGCAGTAGTGGTGATAAGGCGCGCGCAAACTCCATCAGATTCTTGGTCTGATAATACACTACACCAGGACCGGTTATCTCTGTGACCAGCGCCTCACCACCAAATATGGTGGTCTTGAAGCTCCCATGTCGTCTAACATCATATTGTATCGTACCCGACAGGGCCACCAGTTGATAGTTGTCTAAAATCATACTCTCATCTGCTTTTAGTGTAACCTTTCTGATGCCGCCCCAACCATCCACGAATACATCCCCTGTACCGATGGTCTTTAACATGAAGAGATTACTTCCGAATATCCCCTTTGTAAAGCCCTGCCACTTTGTGTCCAGTGTTATCGTACCAGTAGATGCCACGTACGAGCCTGATTGTATTATGTACTCCTCGTCTACATGTATGACATCTATATCTCCTAGTACATTACCTGTGACGCCCAGCATACAGTTATCCTCCTGAGCCGTAAACTCGTTGACAAAGAATGATTCGCCGGCCAGTACCGTTGATTTTAATGTCCTGAATAGACCACCCTCACGGGTCCTTGTGTTCGTAGTTATATCGCCACGCATGTACACCATCGCCCCTGCCTCGGCGGTAACTTTGTCATTCCAGTCCATAACAAAGTCCACCATGCCTACCGGGTTCTTGACTATGTCGTATCGCATATTGTACAATACATGGGGATGCGTAAAATGGTTTCGTAGAAGGAACACCATGAAACAGATGCCACCAGCAGTCTGATTCATTAGTAATGTGGCTCATCCGCAACAACAGACAATACTAAAAATAAATAAAAAATATTCTCAAGTCAGGGACAGCCCTGCATCTTCTGTATGAAGTAGCCTTGAGATTTAATAGCATCTTCTACAGGAGCCGGAGCGCCTTGGGAGTGACAGAACTGACACTCTTTGGTGGTCATAACTGCGTCACCCTCGCCGATGGATGTCAACCACTCCTTGCCATACTGTATGGCTTTATCGTGGTCGCGCTTGTCGGTGATGACATCAAAATGCATAGTGTGGCCATCAGAAGCCTTCACATATGTATCGTAGACGTGTACTTCCATGTATATGCTTGAGAATGATGGGATATTTAGATTTCACGCAGTATTCTCTGTTTGTATAGCGATTTCATGTATGTCATCGTCCATATGCCACGCCCTAAATGTGTGGTCCACACCTGAATGTATGACCCAGGCAACGGGGTTTACATGCATGTACTCTCTGTCGGTCTCAGACGGTATGGCCAAAGATGTTGGATGTGAATGATATATCCCTACCACGTCCATACTGTTGTCGTATGCCTGTATTGTATCTTCATTGCTTATTGAAAATTGTATGGGTGATTTTGCAATATTCTCCACAAATGTTACATCCTGTACGATATACGTATCCTGTTTAATGATGCCATGCAATATGCCACAAGCCTCATTGGGAATACACTCTGCCGAGTGCATGGCTAGTCTATTTAGTGTCTGTTTATCTATGATGATTTTGGATGGCGGTATACCTTTACCCCTCCACTTCAGGAGTCTCATCTGTTATAGTTTCATCAGGCATCACTTGCGCATCCTGTATGGTAAATATGGACTGCATCCATGGATGTACTATGCAAAAGTAGGTGTATTCACCAACCGCTAGAGGTGTAGTATCCAAAAAGTATGTGTCTCCTGCATTGATCAAACCTGAATCAAACGTTGCACCAACATCATCCATACTACTTACTGTATGCGCCACAAGATCCTCGTTAAACCACTCTATACCCGAACCCACACTCACCACCAACTCATCTGGCAGATAATCTGGATTGCCTTGTATGTCAGAGCCATTCAGTATGGTCGCTGTTACTATATTTCCTGTAAACGGCTCTGGCTCTGGCTCTGGTATCTCTTCTGGTACCTCTTCGGGTATGAGGTATGTATCTGGTCCCACCAGTCCAAATGCCATGTATGACACTATGCCTGCCGCCGCGGCCATGGCAAATATGGCGCCTAATGACTTTGTATACTGAGGCTTCTTTGTTGCTACATATGCCATTATGACTGCCGGAAATGTTATTGCTATCAATATTCCCGCAAATACACCGGTTGTACTTATTGTATTAAACAGGAATCCGGCCATTCCAAATGCCAAGACTATGGATAGGACCACTAACATTGTAGCTTTGGCCCTATTGCTTGTGGATATGCCGCCATCTAGTATCCCCGTGGCCAGAAATATCAACCCTATCATCATGGTGAGGCCTGTCAAGGCATGCATGCCATCAATGAATGTGTGTGCCAAGCCTGAGTAAGATATGACAACGCCCGCTAGCCCTATGGCTGTGAGCCCCATTCCGGGCATCATCAAGTCCCAATTACTCATTTAATTACGATTTCTGTCATATCTAAATAATTCTTTGTTTCTATTATGCGAGAGTGGACACGTGCTCATCTACCTTCAAGTCATGGATGTAAATACTTCCTCAGACCTAACATATGACTAAACTGTCTTAATATTGAAATCCCTGCTATTTACTAATTTTATTATGTCAGATTTCTTTTACAAAGTTGGATGATGATCTAAACTGTATAGCTGATGGACAGGACAGAGGTAGATGGAGTCAAAGTGTGCAGTCACAAACACATTTTGTGTGCTCATCTCCTTATTGCCCTCTGTATGTATGCTGATGCCCGACGCATCTCATTGGCGGTGATATCTTTGGCAATATGCGCCACTCCTCGAACCCCCAACAATGCAAGTATGGCGCCCACATGAAAGTCAAAGTCACCATCATCTGTTATCTGTTTTAATGTATGCGGTTGCACATTATGAAGTAAAGAGTCGATGGCTACATTGTCTAGGCGTGCCAATATCTTTCGTACTGTATGTTGAGCCTCAAACTCTCCTCCAAACCTCTTCTTCCAGATATGTGAATAGTTGAGATGGTTTCTGTCATCCGTCTCCAAATATTTGACAACTGCTCTGCCTGCCAGCATTCCACCAGCGCCACTAGAGTATATGCCGCCGCCGGTGGTGGGCTTTGTCTGCCCAGCGGCATCCCCCACTAGTATGGTATTGTCCCGAACCACATCTGGCAAGGGCCCGCCTACCCATATGGGAGCTATAATCCTGCGAAATATCGAATAGTTGCCCATGTCATCCAGTAACGACTGCATGGTTGCTGTAACATCAATGCGGTATCCTCCAACACCAACCTTGCCTATACCACTTCGTGTAGGTATCACCCATGCAAAGAATCCCGGATACTTTAGATTATCCAATATCACAGTCACCTCTCCTTGACGTATCCAGTCTGCACATATCTCGTATTGCGCCGATGCCAATAGGTTGGGACCACTCAATGTATGTGCTCCCCGCGCGTCTATCACTATACTGCACGGTATGTCTCCTGAGCTACTCTTTACTGTACCATCTGATGTGCCTTTAAAGGAGACTCCTGACCAGATGTGAGCACCATTATTTTGAGCCTGTTCTGCCACATACTTATCCAGCATGCGGCGGTCCACCTCTAGTATGCCATCACCTGCGCCAACTTGTATACTGTGACCGTTTGGTGACACTATCTTTGCTGTTTTTATGTGATTGCCCGCTATCTGGCTTGATGGTATTACTCCAAGATAGTCTAGCGCTGCCCTACTTACCAGTCCGCCGCAGTGCTGTGGTGTACCTATCTCGTGACTCTTTTCTAATACTAGTACACTATACCCTTGAGATGATATCTCCCGGGCGCAGAGCAGCCCTGATATGCTTCCTCCTGCCACAACTACATCATATTTGTATGTCAACCTGATATGATGTACTCTAAAGGTTTTATCATGGTATCGATACGTTGATACTGTGATAAAGCAGGTCATAGCGGTTCGTACAGATCTAAAGATGGGCAAGGGCAAGATTGCTGCGCAAGTGGGACATGCCTGTGTAATGGCCTCGGAGACAGCACGTGTATCGTACAATGATTGGTGGTCGCAATGGTGGCAGGGTCAAGAGAAGGTAGTTCTAAAGGTACCCTCATATGGAGACTTGGAGCATATACGATGCGAGGCTGCCCGTATGAAACTACCATACTGTGTAGTGAGTGATGCGGGTCATACACAACTAAGTCCGGGAACTGTTACGTGTGTATCGGTGGGCCCGGCGCCCGAACGCATGATAGATTCTATAACCGGCGACCTGTCACTACTCTAAAACTTCCAAAGACGTATGATGTATAATTTCTTGTGTATCTCAATAAACCACTAAATGACGCATAGGAGGGAATCATGGCACTGCATCAAAAGAGGTATGTGATAAGATGCCTTGCAGGATGTGATATAAGATGCCGCTCGGCTGCTGCACGGTCCGGCGACGACCTGAACAGGTGTCGGGAGCACGCTGTCCCGCGCATTTGCGCGCCCGCGACCTCGGCCGCAGCGGCTTGTATGGGGAAGGCCTGTCGCGAGAGTAAAGATATCATGTAGCGTTCCATCTCACAAATGTTACAGTATGCCCCACCTCGCAGAGCTGTTACAATCCCGAGATGAGACATTTGGCCAAATATTTTAAGTCTTGATGTACATCTTTGCTAGTACCGGCGAGACGCCGGCCATACTGTCTTATCACTGGATATGTGATAGTATGATAGTATCCTCGTTGGCACACAATGCACTAAAATTGAGTACAGATATAACTCACTTTATGTGGTTGGTAGTATGACAAAGAAGCATAACTATGCTGGTTATCGTGGTTCAAGTAGCCGCAACACCAAAAGGTTGGGAATCATTGTAGCCGCGTTCTTTGGGTTTATACTGTTATCTTCTACTGTCTTTATAGCGGCAAATCCCTCATTTCTGTTTGGTGGAGGTCCGCCTACCCCAGACCAGGTGACCATAACTGACACACCTCAAGATAACTATCCTGATGTACAGCGACCGCAGTTTTGTGGTGTGGCAGAACCATCCGCAAATGCGTTTATTGTTGAGTATAATATTCCCACACCCTGTACACAACCAAACCCCATAGTGGTTGATCCGACCGGTATGGTGTGGTTTGTTGGTACCAACACGGGCGATGTTGCATCATTCCATCCCGTCACTGAAGTTATTACAGAGTACGAAAACCCACTCTGGGATGATAGTTCTGTATCCATGATATGGGATATGGAGTACAAAGATGGATATCTGTGGTATGCTGATGAATCCCATCAATCTGTATGGCGTTTTGATACTGCAACAAAAGAGTATAGACAGTTTGCTGATATCTTCTCCAGTGGCTCTCTACCACAAGTGATACAACTATACGGCACAGACATAGTTATAAACGACTTTTTAGGCAACACTTTGGTCGTACTTGATGCCTCAGATTTGGAGTCTGGCCTTGTATATTATGATGTGCCATCTAATGTAACTTCGGCAGTAACTGCAGGATTTGATATTGATGATAATGATACAATATGGTATACTACATGGGTCCCCAATGTGGGAGGTTTACTGGTAAATGTGCATCTGGACTTGATCAAACGTGTAGAAGCGATACCGCCTCGTACATTTGAGTTACCTCCAGGTCTTCTGACTCCCAACGGTTTGACTATAGATAATTCAGGAATTTTGTGGCTGGCAGACACGAGCAGCTCGTACTTCTTCTCGTTTAATACAACATCTGAGACATTTACCCACTATGTCACCAGTCCGCCGGATGTACTATCATACGGAAATATGACTGGTGTTATACAGACTCCTGTATCAAGACCCTACTGGATAGATATATCTGATAGCGGCAAGGTGATATTCAATGAGCAGACCGCCAATCGTATAGCCGTATTTGATACTGATACTGAGAGACTGATAGAGTACTCCATACCGTCCAGAAATCCATTCTGGTCTGACTGTGGAGGAATGGCGTCCTGTGGTATAGCACAGGCGCTGGGCATACAATCACACGAAGACAAGGTATGGTTCACTGAATGGGCAGAGAACCACATAGGCGTACTGGACACTGCGCAGCCCATACCTGTGGATATCAATCTTAGTGACAGGAGACTGACATTATACCCAGGTGAGAATGCTATGCTATCATATGATATAATTCCTGACTCAAGTCGTCCTACATCCATCGAACCGATAATTGTACACACGCACAACTCTTTGGTGCCAATACAACTAGTGACTACTGGTATACAGATACTGGACAGCCCCACTAGTGTACCCTTGCAGATTGTCAGTGAGAGTTGGGCTGAGCCTGGCATATACAAGATACTATTAGGTGTAAGGTCAGGATCAGTCTCGGTATCTGAATTTTTGACCGTCGAGATTCTACCCGAACCATGATTGTACCACCACTGGACAAAGAGATAGGAATTGATTCGTACTATACAGATGGTCAAGGGTGCGGAGGCAGTATAAAGTCTAAACCTGATGACTTTGTGGTGTCTGAGATCATATCTGATGCGATACACAAATCCATAAAAGAAGAGGGAGAGTACGCTGTATACTCTCTATCCAAGCGAGGAGTGGATACGGCCCACTGCATATATGATGTGTATAGGCGATGCAGAGTTCGCCTCAAGGCGTTAGGACTGAAAGACTCTAAAGCGTATACGACACAATATGTATGTGCAACATCCAAACGTGCCAATGTAACAGAACTACATACTGACAGATATGACCTTGTACTTTTAGGATACGTCAAAAGACCCCTGACCAAAAAGGCTATGATCGGCAATCACTTTGTGGTTACGATTAAAGACCTACAGAACCCACCTGATAAATCTACCAATTATGATATGGTGCCAAACCATTATGGATATCAACGGTTTGGTTCGCGTCGCCCTTTTACGCATCTCATAGGTCGGGCCATACTACATGGTGACTATAACAGTGCCATACACTTGATACTATATGAGGAGTCCATACATGACACGCCTCAGGCTACAGATACACGAAGACGCCTTGCCGATGCAACCACACATACTGAACGCCTGAGTATACTGCCTAATTCAATGGATATAGAGAGAACCGTTCTAAAATCATTACACGAAAGTAATCATGACCACCGTACTGCCATTGCATCGCTGCCATTATACCTGCGTCGGTTGTATGTACAGGCATACCAATCCTACATATTTAATCTGACACTGAGTACTGCCATATCTGAAGGGTATAACATACAGGGCCCGACATCTGGTGATGTCTGCTTTGATGTACATGGTAAACTAGGAAAGTATGATGAGTACTCCAGCCAAATGCTGGCAATACCCACAGTAGGGTATGCATACTACAAAAAGACCCGTTTTCATTCTATACTATCTGATATAATGAGTCGTGAAGGTATTGCCCCTAAAGACTTTTACATCAAACAGATGCAAGAGTTGAGTCTGGAGGGCGGCTTCAGGCAGGCTACCATATCCTGCAAGGATTATGCCATACATGATGAGCAGGTGTCATTTACGTTATCTAGGGGGTCGTTTGCAACTATGATTCTACGTGAAATTATCAAGCCTACGGACCCTATACGTGCCGGATTTTAATTATTGTAGATGTGGCTGTTACTATAATGCCAATTATGGCTATTGTTATGCCGTGATTGATCCAATCCTGGCTCTGATACATGAAAGACTCCTCCGGTCCCACTACTCCCTGGCCTTGTAGATGAAATACGACACCAAACAATACAATCAACACTCCCATATACTGTATGTATCGTACAAGTGACTTTTTCATGCTACCCATCTAAGTCTACATATATACCAGAAACTGGATTGTTTATACGATCCCAGTATTTTTCACATCCTTCGGCCTGAAAGTCGTTCTCTCTACATTCATTAAAGTGCGCCGTACTCTCTCGTTGCAGGTCGTCTGCGTATAGCACATCCTCTCCAATGGCCAAACCAATCAAGGCTATAATTGTCAGCGATGCTGACACTACAATCATTGAATAGCCTACCTTTGCATGATTCCTTTCAGGCTTCATCATATATTTTCTTTGTATAGCAAATTTATGCCTTTATGCCATTTTTTACACTATTACGCAGCTCCTCCCACAAGCACACTGTGAGATGGCCTATCGGCCCTCTTGAGTGGCGGGCCTTACATCTAGAGGTTCGTTCTCAATATGCAGAGTTATAGCGTGCCAAAATGTGACATAACACAATCTAGAAAAAATATTTGTATCTGATTTTGTTATATTAGATTATGTGGCCCGTTCATCTGTTAAAGAGAATACAGACGTCTATATCTGGAGGGTGTCACAATGATTAGTATTCAGATACTTCACTATGAATTCTTGGGGCCCATACCTCTCCGGGAGTGGGGGCCTCCCATGGAGAAGGTGGTATACGTAATACTGTCCAGAGACAAAGATCAATTTCAAGTAATATATGCTGATACATGTGAGAGCACTAATGATCTGTCGTTCTTTGTTGATAATGATTCATTCTCATGCTGGATGAAACAGTCTGGCTCTGAGAACAACACGTATCTGGCAATACTCCCCATGTTTGATGCCTCAGCAGATGACCGTAGGTATGTACTAGACAGGGTATTGGCCAGCATGAAACCTCCCTGTAACAAAAATAGTGCATGAATGTCAGTCCGCTCTCTGCTGGTTTATCGCCTGACTTACTTTAAAGACCTCCAATGTTACCATGTCTATGGCCTTCTTTAGATGGGCAAACTCATTTAATGAGTGAATCTGTCCCTGTACCAACTCTCGCAATATTTTTGCAGTCTTGGTCTGGAACTCGTCCTTTGAAGTGACCTCCAACGCATTTATCTGAGCCAATAAAATCTCCATGTCTTCTAGTAGTTGATCTGGCGGTGCATGATTTTTTGGATTCAATATGTTGTGGTATAATCATAGCCCTATGTTAACTCTTCATCAATTCTATGTATTCTGTCTATAAACGCATTACAGGTACAGCCGGGTATGCGACAGGCTCCCTTTCGCATAAGCGAGTTGCCGTCTCCGGCGTGAGCCTCATGCGTGTGAAAGCATCTGGCGCAGTTCATTGTGTATGATTTATGGAATTAGTACTGTCCGGGCAACCATCTCTGAACCCTTTTTGTAACACGTGGCTTGCCTCCTCTAGGGGGAACGTCTCGTATATTGCCTCTAATCTCTTCTGGCCGACTATCTTGACTATATCTTTCATATCTTTGGTTGTTTCAATATGCATCTTTACCATGCTACATCTAACGATGTTTAGTATTTTTATTGCTTACCCTTGTGATTTTGGAAATTATGCACTTGAGTAGACATGTCATCTGTGCGGGTTCTGGTAAGTTGGCGGGACATGGTTCTACCCGTTAACTTCCAGGACGTGAAACCAGCTAGTACGTTGCCGCCGTCTCCTCCACCCAGGTTCTGATGGAGTCGGCGCCCTCTCCCCCGTCCACGTAGCGGCCGTCTAACAGGTCGGCCTTGTCGCTGATGTGGCTGCCTACCTGGGTACCAGAACTCCTCCATCCGGGATATCTGCCTCCGGCTGGCCGCCCGGGGACTGATCCGACGGGTAGCCAACGGAGGGCTGGCGGAGGATGGACGCTGAAGTCATCAAGTGTCTCCACCGGTACGACGCCGACCTTGAAGAGATATGGCGCTGGCTCAGGAAGGGGCGGTGTATCGTATCCGACTAGCCGCCAGGGCAGGCCGTCTCCCGTATGGCTGCGTACCTTCTGTCCATCTCCCCGGCGCGGGCCAGGACCTCTTCAATCCCGTACGACCCCTTTGGGAAATACCACCGTATGGGGATGTGGCGCCCTATGCCGTCTATATCGTGGATGATGCCCCTCTCGGTCTCTACCGACTGGAGATTCTCATCGGGAACACGGTCCACGGCGCCCAGCCCGTCCTTGGTGGAATCTTCAAGTATGTAGTGGGCATCGTCCTCCCGGATACGGTATGATATCCCCTTGCCAACGACGGGCAGCTCCTCGATGGCTGGTGATGCCGTCATCTACTTTTCGATGGGGTTTCCGATCATGTTGCCCCACTCCGTCCAGGATCCATCATAGTTTCTTACCCGGGGGTATCCCAGCAGGTACTTGAGCACGAACCACGAATGCGAGGACCTCTCGCCTATCCGGCAGTAACAGATGACGTCCTTGTCGGGCGTGACCCCCTTGGGGGCATAGTTCCGGGCAAGCTCGTCGGCAGGCTTGAAGGTGCCATCCACATCGTTTACCGCGGTGGCCCACGGAATGTTGTTGGCCCCGGGTATGTGACCACCCCTCTGCGCCTGCTCCATCGGGTACTCGGGCGGAGCGACTATCTCACCGGTAAACTCCTTGGGGGAGCGCACATCTACCATCACCGTACCCTCCTCGTCAAGAGCCCTCTTGACGTCAAAGAGGTGGGCGCGCAGTCCCTCGTCGGCCGGCGTCGCCGTGTAGGTGGTGGGCTCCGTTTGAGATTCCTTGGTGGCGTACGGCCTGTCCTCCAGCTCCCACTTCTTTCTACCGCCGTCCATTATCCTTACGTTCTTGTGTCCGTAGTACTTGAAGACCCAGAAGGCAAAGGCGGCAAACCAGTTGTTAAAGTCGCCGTACAGGACGACCTCGCTATCCGGAGTGATGCCGTTCTTGGACATCAGCTCCTCGAACTGTTTCTTGTTGATTATATCCCGGGTGGTGTCGCGGTTGATGTCGCGTCTCCACCAGATGAGGGTGGCCCCGTCTATGTGGCCGCTGTGGTAGCCGTTCTCGGGGTCGTAGTCGACCTCCACAACCCTCCTTTTCTCTCCATCAGGCGGGTTGTCGGCGACCCACTGGGTGCTCACCAGCACTTCGGGATGCGTATAGCTCATATGGATGATTTTGCTTGCAGGCACATTTAATGTTTGCTGGATAGCGGGTGTGGACTTGCGTCGGCACCCATCCGGGCGCCGGAAAGTGCGCTGCACTGCACAAAAAAATCGTGTCTGGACATGCCCGGGATTTGGGCGTGCCTCTATAGAACACCAAATTGTTTTTACTTATGCGATATGGCTATACGCCTGTGGCTACTGGGCAACAGCGAATCGTACCGAGATTCTAACGTCGGGGGTGGCATACGGGCATGGTGACTGTACTGGTTGCCGCGGTGGCGACAATTGCACTGGCCGGATACCTGCTTCCTTCCGGACTTGCGGTGGACTATGCAGTGATGTTGGGACGGCCCGACACGATGTTCTCTGATAAAATGGCGGCAACACTTTTTGACTATGCGAGGTATGATGCAGACAGCGTAGATTCCAGGGTTCAGACGGCTGTCGTAGGGGTGCTGATGTTGTATTGGGAGGAGGGTTCCGATGTATTCGAGATGATCACGCCCGAAAAAGCGCTCATCACCGACACCATATACCCGTTCGTCTTGGATGCTGAGACCCTTGAGGCGGTGGCGCACGGAGCGTTACCGGAACTTGCAGGCGTGATCCCCGACACACTGAACCGGGCGGACAGCCCTGTTGATATCATACTCGCCGACCTGGAGCGGGACGGGGCATCTGGGTCGAGTGCACGGCCACAAATCCAGCCAACGGGATTATGCGCCCAAAGCGCTCCTGGCTGTACATGCATGACGGCTACATGTTCTGCTCCGGCTACTACATCTAGGACCCCCGAGCCTAGCTGGTCGCCTAGGCCATAATTTTGTACCATACCAACGACGAGGAAGCGTTTGACATCATAACACTGGAGGTCGCCGACCCTCTGGCCCTGCAGTCCGCCTTCGTGCTAGACGAGATGCAAACCGTCGCTGAAGGCGGTACGGTGTCACAAAAATATCTGCAAAAAATTACATTAAATTTATCCAGATTATTGACAGATTATTGACGCAAAACAAGATTGTGATTGTGCGACCAAATCAAAGCGCTGTCACTCATCAATTTACAGTCTTGAGCAAGACTAAAACAATTTTTGAGCGGCTCGTAATTTATCTTCACTACCAGAACTGTCATCAAGACAATCAGTTCCTCCTCCTATACCACACGTTGTGCATCCCTTACACCGAAGAACCGCTATGGGTACGAGGGTTTGAACTACACAGATATTGCGCACACGTACTTTGCTAAATACGGTGGAGCACCAATATTTTATTTTACAGATAAATTATTTCATGACCTTGAATTTGATCCAGACTTTTCCATTGTTATTATTATAATATTAGAAAACTAACATCACCTTTTGACCACAAATTACATGGATTTGATTAAAAATAGAGTTACGCAAAACCAATAAAAACATGCCTTAATTTGTGGTTAAAATTGATTATATTTTGATTTACTATGACAAGTATTATCATTACAAAGACCACTCATGTATAGTTATTATACACTACAGATGTCAACTCTACGGCGAGCCAGCGCCATGTACAGCATAAGGTTTTGGTAATCTGAGAGAAGTTAGTCGTGGTATGTATACGACATTTTGTATACGCTACTCAAGAAGAGCGCTGGGACGACAGGCTATTCCAAATATACATAATCGCCAAACTTTGGTGAGTGAAACATCAACAACAAAAAAATAAAGCCCACTTGAATCAGTATGTGATGGATGTTGGCCCCACTCCTGAAGATGCGGAACGTATTCGTCTGCTGCGCAAAGTGACCAGCACCAAACAAGCTTTCAATCAGATGACATTGGACGAATTAAAACGACTACAATTTTTAGTAGAAAAAAAGGATTATACACATAACAAAAAGGCACGTCGCTCAAAGAGAAAACTACTTCGAAGTATTAATGCCAGAATATATGAACTAGAGGAAGGCAGAAGTATTTGGGGCGCATAAACTATAATATCTTCTGAGCATTGAGTACAAAAATAGACGTTAGGTCAAGTCATACTTCGACACTTGAACAATAATTACATAATTTTATTAATATTTTATCATCATTAATGATACTACGCTAAGAATACAAAATTGCGCAATATCAACATGCAGAATGCCAAATAGCAGTCAAGTGTTGCGTAATGGTTCATGCTAAAGCAGTATGCCAAGTCAATGAATTATTATGTGATTGCCACGCTATTGAGCTATGTTTCATTCAAGCCACGGTAGGGAAGGCGGTGGTATGACATTACCATATGTATATACACTCAGGCTTTGGCAGTCATTACTTGCAGTTTTTGTATGGGCAAAGGCGCGATGTTATGTTGTATGATTACCAAACTTTGATGGACAGGACACATGTTCCGCCCAAAGACTAGCTGAATAAAACCTCATTTAAACGCCGTACGTAGATTGAATTGGCGCGCGATTGGCTGGTTACTGTCATGATATAATTGTCTGAGGTATGCAAGCTCACCCTCCACACCTTTTGTATCATACAACCTCCACCAATATTTGTCTGCAGAGTTCCAATGATATCCGCGCCGCTTGAGAGTATCTTTGGTCTCAATTGGAGCTCCCATCGCCATCACCTTCATGGATGGCGCCAGCAATATATTCACGGTATCGGGTACTACGTGTAACATCCACGCCATTGCAAGACAGTCTGGTAATGACCTGTGTGCATCAAAGAACCATCCTTCACGTTCTAATATTGTACCAAGACCTACTGAGTCGTGACCCAAATCCTTCCAAGGAATTCCCACCATGGTACACGCCCAACGACAGTCATTTGAAAGTATACGCTCGAATAGCGGACGGTCAAACGCAGCGTTATGGGCCACTACAAAAGGATCATCATGTAACATGCTTTGGACAAGATTCTTGTCTATATGCTTGCCCCTGACCATAGCATCTGTAATGCCGGTCATACTTGTGACGTCTAGTGGAATGGGTATACCGGGGTCCTGAAGCATGGATAATGCATCATCGACGCTGGTAAGCTGCCCGGACTTGTTGTATCGGCAGCGAACCATGCCCATCTCTATGACTTTGTCGTTATAGCTCAGTCCGGTGGTTTCGCAATCTACAACCACTATACTGATATCATCATCATGGGGTTCGCGTAACTTTATTGGTATGTTGTTTGGCATCAGAGGTACACGCTCCAGCATGCGAAACTTATCTGGAGATTTCAGTATATCGTTGATGCGTGCATCAGATGACTGTTTTTTCACACCAGATGGAGTTCTCCACATGATGCCACATTATACGCAGACTAGAAAAGTGTTGTCTACAGGTATTCATCCAGATTAGTGGTGATGCCCAAAACTAAAGTGCTGCAACAGTTGTTGATACAAAAAGGGAGTAATAAACATGATACTCTTGTATTTTTTTAATATATTGTAACCATTTATCTTTACAGAAGATTTGGCATTTTTAGGATATGATTCAAATTATAGATGTGTTGGTTGATGTATGTGTCAAAAAACCTTTTGGGTGCAGAGAGTAGTCCATATCTACTTCAGCACGCCGAAAATCCCGTACACTGGTATCCGTGGGGGCCCGAAGCCTTGGACAGAGCCCGTCGCGAAGATAAACCTATATTTCTTAGCGTTGGGTATAGCGCCTGCCATTGGTGTCATGTTATGGCACACGAGTCTTTTGAGGATGAGAATATTGCTAAAATAATGAACGAAAATTTTGTCAATATAAAGGTAGACCGGGAAGAACGTCCTGATATAGATGTCATATATCAGTCCGCCTGTCAGATGGCAACTGGCCAGGGAGGGTGGCCTCTCAGCGTCTTTCTGACCCCAGATCAAAAACCATTCTATGTGGGAACATACTTTCCAGTCTTGGATGGGTATGGTAGGCCTGGCTTTGGTAGTATACTGCGCCAGCTATCGTTGGCATGGAAGGAGAAGCCCGCAGATATAAAAAAATCTGCTGATAAATTTTTACAAAAAATAAAATTTAACGCACAGCCCCCAAACCACTCAACTCTGGACATGACGATACTTGATGAGGCTGCATTTTCCCTGTTGTCGATGGGTGATCCTATATATGGTGGATTTGGCGATGCCCCAAAATTCCCCAATATAGCAAATGTCTCGTTTCTACTTCGATACGCTACAATATCTAATGTCTCTAAATTCAATAAATTTGGACTAGATTCTCTTAGACAGATGGCCAAGGGTGGAATATTCGATCAAATAGGAGGTGGCTTTCACCGATACTCCACTGACAGGATGTGGCTGGTACCACACTTTGAAAAGATGCTATATGACAATGCACTCATACCAATCACATACGCCGAGGCGTACCAGATTACAAAAGACGAATTTTATCTTGATATAATGAAAAAGACATTGAATTTTGTATTAAATGAGATGACATCGCCGGCGGGCGGATTTTATTCGGCTCTGGATGCTGACTCCGAAGGTGAGGAAGGGCGGTTCTATGTGTGGTCTAAATCCGAGATAAATAAAATATTAAACGATGATTCCAAACTATTTTGCTTATACTATGATGTGACCGAGGGTGGAAATTGGGAGGGAACCAATATTCTGCGCAACAACATTAGACTGTCTACTGTAGCGCAGGCCTGCAATATGTCTGAGGCTGAGGCAAAGCGTATCATATGTACGTCTGAAAGAAGATTATACGAGATACGAAGTCTTCGTGTACGTCCTGGATTGGATGATAAAATACTGACATCTTGGAATGCAATGATGATATCTGCATTTGCCAAAGGGTATAGGGTGTCCCATGAAACTAAATACTTGGACGCAGCCAAAAAAGCTACTAATTTTATCATTAATAAAATGATGGATAAACAGGGACTATTCCGTACGTTTAAGGAGGAGGCGACCATAAGGGGATTTTTAGAGGATTATTCGTATATGGCATCTGCCTTGTTGGATATATTCGAAGAGAGTCCTGACGTTAAATATTTGGAGACTGCCGAATATCTAGGTGAATACATACTAGAGCATTTTTGGGATGGCGAAAACAACTTTTTCATGACTCCAGATAATCATGAGTCATTAATTGTTCGTCCACAGAACAATTATGATATTCCTATACCATCAGGAGGCTCCATGGCTACAATGGCGTTCATAAAATTATATCATCTGACCGGTAAGAAAAAATTTTTAGATGCTGCCAAAAAGTATATGGGAATGCGATTACAGGAGGCCGCCGACAACTCGTTTGCATACTGCTACCTGTTAAGCACTGCATACATGTACATGCTTAAACCAATTGAGATTACCATACTGAACACCAAAGATAACTCCATAAAAGATGAAATACATACAAGATTTATTCCCAACGGCATAGTGGTATCTGTACAGAATGAGGGACAAGCTCAAAATTTAGCCAAATACCCATTCTTTGCTGGAAAGACATTTTCAGATAAAACGCAGGTATTTATCTGCAAAGATATGACCTGTACGCCACCTCTGACCACACTACCTGAGATTCTAGACAAACTATAATCTTTATTTTGTTCCAGGAGTGATCTTTGTAAAGTCCAACGTCAGAATATCTCCAACTCCGGGGCTTCCAATATTCTGATATCTTGACTTTGGCATGGCAATGGTGACCTGAGTCTGCCTATAGCTCTTGACCTTTATTGTGGGCTGTGCCTGTAGTATGGCGTATAGCACCGGCATTATCTGTTTGCGAGTCTCGGCATCGAGTTTTTTTGACAGATTCTCCATTATCATCTGTTTTTGGGATAGAGGTTCAGTGGAGACGTTCTCTGTGAGTGAAAGTTGAACTACTTGGCCACTATCTATGGTTTGAGTAATTTTAAACTCATTGGTCTCAGACACATTATAATTTTACACTCAAGTAATTTAATACTATGGGTTCAGGCTCCTTAGGGTGTCTAACATCAACTTAAACTAAGAGTTTTAGCTGTAAAATATGCCAATTATTCTGTAAACAAATTATAATTTTTGTATAAGAGTTTATACGCTGCTGATAGAATTGCGAAAACACAACTCCCATGGTATTCGTACAATAAAACAGTCTGTTATGTATTAGAATACTATACATTGGATATCCGCACACTGCTATGGCACCCATACTGTATCGCCGTATACGTATAATGTGTAATGTTTCGCCCTCCAAGAGATAGTCTGAATTGAGATCCCAGTATAGTATAACATCCTAGACAGCGTTTTATATCTTGAAATTTTATTTGTATCTGATGCATGTGCAATCCTACCTGATTCTTGTTGGCATGGTTAGTGTGCTTGCCATGCCACTATCTTTTGCTGATATACAGGGTGATGTTTTGGTGGGTGTCCTAAATGCCGAAGACGACCTTTCAGATAGGGCAGTGCAGATATCCCTGGCAATACGGGAAGGTGTCTCCGACTTTAATGAGTTTCTTGAGGATATGAACGCAGATTGGCGTATTATACCAGATGTGTCATTTGATATAACTCAGGATGTGGATATGATTTTGGGGCCCATCCATGATGGCACTCTAAATATCGTTGAGTATGCCCAAGCAAATAATATACTTGTAGTTGGCTGCTGCAACGCCGTTACAGAGATGGCAATACCCGGCGATACTGTATTTCAGATATATCCTGATGCCATAAAACAAGGCAGTACACTTGCACACATACTACATGCCCAGGGAGTCGATGTTGTGGTTCCCATGTATAGTGATACTGCAAACGGTTATGCATTGTGGCGAGCAATGACCGACACCTTCACTGCTCGTGGCGGCATCGTTGATGAGGGCGTACGATATATTCCCAGTGATGGGTTCTCCTCGGAGGTAGAACGTCTAGCCAAAAGAGTACAAGATAATTTGAACACCCATGACTCGGATGTAAATATAGCCGTACTATTAATGGCCCACGATGAGAATCTACACGTATTTGAGTCGGCATTACTGCACGATGTCTTGTATATGGTACCCTGGTTTGCTGATGAATATATGACCGAGAATCCTGCTCTTATACAGAATAGTACCATATCGAGCTTTTTAGAAAGTGTAAACTATACATCGATACAGATGGCCAAGACGCTAAATGCGCAGCATGATGGCCTAAAGGAAACCATACTGGACACTAACAATATGTCACCTGGCGCCTTTGCTTATACGGCATACGATGCAGTGTGGATTCTAGGCATGTCCATACTGATGGCTGACACCACTGATATAGCATCCGTATCTGCTGTATTGCCTGATGTGGCTTATAATTACACCGGCATAATGGGGAATATAACACTGGATATCTCTGGTGACATGCGGTCTGGTGATTATACGCTGTGGTCTATTCGGGACTCTACATGGGAGCGTACATCTAGATACATTCATGAAACTCAACAAATTATCCCTGTACTGCCATCCACCGTTATAATACCGGTTATCGCAGATATCACCGGTGATCTCTCTGTGTTGGGTCGGGAAGGGTTGGCTGGCATGGCGTTGGCCACTGATGATTTTAACGCAGACCAACAAGAGATGTCTGCTGACTGGAGGCTTGAATTAAATATAATGGACTCTGAGACTGACCCAGAAAAACATCTAGAACTGATACAAGATGTAGATGGTGGCATAATACTAAGTTGCGCCTCCAGCAACTCGCTTGCCAAATCCCTTGATTATATCAATGAACGTGGATTGGTTGTCGTATCATCTTGTAGCACTTCTGCGGAGCTGTCCATACCTGATAGCCTGTATAGACTGTCTCCTGATGATGGAAATATCATCGATCTCTTGACTACGCAGTTGGAGGATAGATACACCATCATAATAGTTCGCAATGACTCTTGGGGCATAGCACAGAGCCTTCAGATATCTGAACGACTAAATAATTACACCATTGTGTCATATTTGCCAGATGCACAAAACTACACTAACATAATACATGATACGCTTGATGCCATCACTGTACATGGTACACAAAATACAGCCATACTGCTACTGGGGTTTGCAGAGTCTGCAGATATACTATCTGCTGCCGCGGACCATGATGTTTTGTATGATGTACCATGGTTTGGCTCCAACGGCAACGCCCGCCATCCAAAGATTGTAGATGATGCTCGCTCATCAAACTTTGCAGAACTAGTCTCATTTACCGCTCCGATGAACGCTGATGCCACCATACCTGCCAAGCTACAATTGAACCTATCATATTCGGGAACCATGCCTGTGACAGACTTAGCTCAAACCACACTACGACTGGACCATTATGTATCAGATCGTGTTCCGGTGGCATATGCGTCCGGCCCAGTCGCATATGACTCTGTATGGCTTACTGTAATGGCACTCAACAACATACAGTCCTTGGAGCCTGAAGCATTTCAGAGTGCCTTTGTTGATGTGGCGGCTTCATATGATGGTATTATAGGACCTACCACACTGAATGAGGCCGGAGATATTTCATTGGCATTATATGATATATGGACTGTACAGAACGGAGACTGGACATTTCAGTCTCGTTATAATGATGGCGTACTCTTATCTGTTGATGATATGAGGTTGCAGTCCTTGGCGACGTTGGTGGTGGAGAATGCTATTGCTGACTTTAATGCAAATCATACTGTATCACTCCAGAATGATGAGGTGTCTCTGTTTATACTAGATACCTCTACAGATGAGATTATATCACACAGTGCGCACCCGAGTCTTGTCGGTACATCATATTATGATTTGATCAACCTTCAAGGAGTGAACATTGGAGAATTAATTATACGTGAGGCTACCACTTCTGGGTCATGGGAATTACATGCGTGGCCCAATCCTGATACTGGTGTGGATGAGACTATAACCGCATGGATAAAGTCTCATGGCAACCATATCTTTGGCTCGGGGATATACGTGCCATAGTTATATCTGGCAACGCTGTCGAGAGTCTTGTATTGCCAGATGTATATCTTGTCTCCTCTTTCTTATGATGTCATGCAGCTCTACAATACTGTCTGTATTTGGTGATAGTGACTGGGTACTGCATGCATGAATGAATCCTACATATATGCCACCTAAAATTATCCCAAATGTTGTATCCTCTAATGATCTTGCATCACAGTGCTCCTTTGCAACCAATAGATACATGTCGATCTCCTCAATGTAGTAGTCAATCTGTGTTATGATAAAGTTACGTATGTCTATGGGCATTGGCATGACCCATTTGGGTGTGACTGATTATTTTGTTTTGCCCTACGATTATGAGATGCTTGCCTTTACGGTTTATATTATGTCCTAAAAGTTGTTACCATTATGGAATATGTCTATGCTGCTTTACTTCTTCATAAGCTGCAAAAGGATGTTACCGAGGATAACCTCAGGGCGGTGGTCTCTGCATCAGGTGCTGATGTCAATGAGGCCCAGTTAAAGTCACTGGTCGCAGCATTGGCTGATGTAGATATAAACGAGGCAATAAAAGCTGCCCCTGTTGCTGTAGCTGCTGCCCCTGTTGCAGAGGCTGAGCCTGCAGAGGCAGAAGAAGAGAAGCCTGAAGAGAAGAAAGAAGAGAAGAGTGAGGAGGCTGCCATGGAAGGTCTCTCTTCACTATTTGGCTAGATCAGAGATTATATACTGATCGGTTTTTTTGATACTGTTAATTAGGAGTATAATCTGTGTCTTTTATAACGGACAGAGCTTGATTATGCGCCTTGCCTAGTATATCGTTTCGTGTCTCATCTGTCATGTAGCCTGATTCGATGGATACGGATCTGGCAGATGTGGCGGCCTTGGCTAATATGGCTTGTATGGTGTCCACTGTAGCGTAGCCTGCCTCAACTGCAAGGTTTAGCGCCTCCTGATGAGCTGTGGCTATCATACCTGATGTGACATCCAAATCTATCACCAACTCTTCCTGAGTATATCCAATACCGTCTTGAACTGCCGTATACAGAGAGATGCTGGCCTCTATGGGTTTTATGTCCAGCTTGCCCAGCATGGATGCAAGTTTTTCGTCAATAACATCACCCTTTTTGGCCGGCGTGGTGTCTTTTGCTATCCAGATTGTACCTTGATCTATCTTTGTGGGTATACCTGCATCTTTGAATTCGGTCAGCATGGGACCAGGAGCTATTCCGGTGTTGCGCGCGGCTATTACAACATCAATGCTGGCAACATCCCCGCCCCGGGCTGATACCATGGTCTTGTTTTTGGCCAACAGTAGATTGAGCCGGAATGGTGACATGTTGGAGAATAGTAACATGCACTGACCGGTCAGCTCCCGTATGATATCTTTGACTCCCGGCAGAGCTAACTTTTCTAAAGCATGAATTACAACCCGGTTTTTTATACTGACAAACTCTACTTCGCCTTTTAGCTTCTTTTTTAATTCTAATATCTGTGATGCTCGAACCTTCTCTAGTCGTATGAGTGCCATTGAATTGTACTTTGTGGACATCTCTTGTATGTTGGAATACATGCGAGCCTTCTTCTCAGGGTATGTGGTACGGTTCTCACGCATTGTGTTTTGCACCTTTTATAATTTTGCCCATGGTGGTTTTTATCATGACATCCCGAATATTCTTCTCACCATTGGGTAACTTCTTCTCAATGGTCCTTAATACAACCATGGCGTTGGCAGCAAGACTTGCATCATCCATGCTTTGATTGCCAATCTTTGATGATATGGAAAGCGATCCCCTTACACGTACTCGTATGGATTTTTTAAATCTCTGCAAGAATGCTTCGATGGGTGCATTGAACGGCACCGGGGTCGGCATCTTCCCTCTGGGCCCCAACAATTGGCCCAATGACTTTCCGACAGTGGGCATTATCTGCGTATCTGCCAAGAAAAAGTCATACTTGTTGATGAACTTACGTGCCGCCCTCTTGTCTGTAGATAGTCTACCTAACTCATCTGCGTCTACTACGGCCGTAGCATTGGCCTCTCTAGCCTTTGTCCCCATATCTCCACCTGCTAATACGCATACTGCCGCATCTGAGCCTATCTGCGGCAACTGTACCACCTCATTTATCTGAAATCCCTTCTTGACATCTATGTCCTTGAATACAACTATGATCTCAACACTCTCCACAAAGTTGCGGCCTTTGGAGGACTCTTTGGCCTCTTGTATCATCCCCTGCATTTGAGACTCTGTTATCATACAGGTGCGTTCTATCTGAGTCTCTTAAAATCGTTTTGAATTTTTTTATTAAAGTCACACATCTTGGCATCATCTATGTCAATATTTTGAGACTTCTACACACCGAGTATACTGTTCTTCTCAAGTTTTTGTCCAGAAGTGTGTCTCTGCGGTGTCTGAGTATCCTTTTGGCCTCATCTTGTTCCTCTCCAGGTGGTAATGAGAGTACCTTGTTTAGTAATTCTGAGAGGGACTCTCGTACCCAACCATCAATTGTAGTGTATACTTTTGGTGGTATGATATCGCACCGGTCACGATCCAGATCCAGTATGGCTGTGTAGTTGTCATGCTCTATCCTGTATACGAGGCCCAAAATTATGTTATCTGGCGTGGGGTTGGTGAGTATTTCAACGGATCTCTGGCCGGTCTTACCCTGCTCTACCTTGTTTTTGAGGCCCACCATGTTGACCCGGATTCCGTTTATTCCTATCTGTCTACCTTCCATACCGGTTACTGCGGCAACTACAAAGTCCTTATATTCGCCATTTTGTATTGTGCTAAAGACATATGTGCCCTCCTTTAGTGTGGGTTTTTTGCCTAACATGATGTATGCTGGCACAATCGGAGTTTTTAGTGTTGTTCTATATACTATCTTGCCGAAGAGTGACTCGTGTGTAGAGTGGCATTATGCTTTTTTTGGCTTGAGTTGTTAGTTGGTGGCTGCGCGCTCTTAGGTATTCGACAGGTGTGCAGACTTTATTGTATATACTCAGCTGTAATGATATAGTATGAGTCCTGTTATGAGTATAATTTTGAGTATTTGGCATAGCCACAGGCAACATATTTATTTTTAATGTGTAAGTATTCGAGTATGGCCATCAACAAGCAGCGTCTAAAGATACGCCATCAAGTCAAAAAACGAAAGCCCAACTTTGTCAGGCCAGAAAGTTGGCGATATGATCGACTCAAGCAGCGATGGCGAAAGCCAAAGGGCGTGGATCATCATCAGCGTAAACAAAAGAGCCGAGGCAGACCAGGCTTGGTAAAGATAGGGTACGGCGGGCCACGCGTTGCAAAATACTTGCACCCGTCTGGCTACACAGACAATCTGGTTTATCGTCCAGAAGATTTGAGCGGACTAGACCCAAAGGTTGATGGTGTGAGAATAGGCGGATCTGTAGGAACCCGTAAGAGGATTCAAATCATAGGTTTAGCCATGCAGGAAAAATTCAAGATATTTAATGGTAGGGTGAACATGCATGGTGATTAATCTACACTCCAAAAAGAAGCTGATATCTCGTGTTACCGGCGTAGGGGTGCATCGGTTGCGCCTTGACCCAGACAAACTCGATGAAGTGGCTGATGCCATTACAAGAAACAACGCTCGGGGTATGATCACGGCAGGATTTGTAACCATAAAACCCATAAAGGGTACCTCGCGAGGACGGGCTCGATTTAAGAAGATACAGCGCTCAAAGAGGGGCACAAAATCTGGTTCAAAACAGGGTCGTAAAGGGGCACGAACCGCCCGAAAAGCGGCATATGTGGCAAAGGTCCGTTCCCTGAGACGACTCTTAAAGATAGCAAAGGAGCGCAAAGAGATAACAAATCCTGAGTTTTGGAGTTTGTACAAGAAGGTGGGTGGTAACACCGTCCGAAACAAGGCTCACCTAAGATTACTTGTACAAGAGACCATATCAAAACGCAAGGATTAGTCTGGAAAGTAGTATATTCGAGTCTTATCTCGCACGCGGTTTCCTTCTATGGGAACTCCCTCCTTCTGTAGCATGTTTGCCTTTACATTAGTGCCACCATACCCGTAACCTCCCAGTTTGCCATCTGACATTATGACTCTATGACAAGGAACTATACCTGGATATGGATTACGACTCATTATGCGTCCCACTGCTCGGGAACCGTTGACCATCCCTGCCGCCCGGGCCAGCTCGCCATATGACACCACCATGCCCGATGGAACCTCCATCAACTTTTTGTAGACTCGTTCTGCATTATTCATACACGAACAACCTCTAGATTAGTCTCGTTTAGTAGATTCAAGACCCTTCGCCGGTGTGGGCCCATGTTATCCCAGTCCAGCAGGGCCGCCTGGACCTTAACGTTTCGTTCAATTATATGATCCAGCAGACTTTTGTTGATATACTGCATAGCATGCTTTGGTATTATACTCCCAAATGAATACTTTCCATGTATTACTTCGTGTGTGAACCGTCGTGGATAATGAGTCCCTCCAAAACCAATTGCAGTCGTGTAACGTGTAGTATCGTCAGACTGTGTAATGGCGCGCTCCAAAATTGCGGCTACATCATGACATAGTGATGCGTCATTCCATTCTGAGATGGTCGTTCCAATCTCTACGAATATTGAGGGTTTGGAGAGTGCAGTAGGCCCATGGTGGGTTGTCTCAAGTGTTATGTCAAACTTGGAGAATCTGTCTTGTTCCTTCCAAAGATTCACAAAGTATCTCTTTTGCAATGATGGGAACGGGACTGCCACCTGCTGCGGATTGCCTCCTAATGTAGCCTCATCAAAGTTTCCCGTGGAGTGACATGTCAACGCCAGCACACCAGACTTTGCTGCATGTTTTGATAGAAAGACAAATCCATCATAATCAAACTTTGACTCTAACCAATCCGCAGATATTACAGGTGTATCTAATAGTATCAGATCAAATGACTTGCCTTTGTATATGGGACCATTCTGCGTCATATCTTGCATAAAATAGTCTGCCATATTTTTGCCAGCAGGGTCTTTATCATATGCAGCAAGTAAGTACAACGACAAAATTATATTACTAGAGTATTTATTTCCAACAGTGAATCCAAGACTATTTCTTAAGAATATGATGAACACCGTAAAACTAACCAGGAAACCAGACAAAGATGAATACAAACAGTATATGCGACTGGTGTTGTTGGGAATAGGTGCGGTGGGCACCATTGGCTTTATAATTCAGTTTGTCTTTTCGGTAGCTACGTATGGTCGATAAAAATGTCTGATACTACTTCACATCTGTACGCTGTAAAGACCAGCATGGGCCAAGAGAAGAAGGTCATGAATCTGTTAGAGGCTAAATTACGTGCTGGTGGCCAGAATATACAGGCGGTCCTGGCAGTGGAGGACTTGCGGGGTTATGTGGTAGTGGAGGCACTGGACTCTAGTGATGTATATCATGCTGTAGATGGTGTTCGACATGTTCGTCAGCAACTTCGAGGCGAGTTGGCGTTTTCAGAGATTGAAGGGTATCTTGTGAAAAAGTCTGCTGTATCCACACTGAGTGTAGATAGCACAGTCGAGATCACCGGCGGTCCATTCAAGGGCATGAAGGCCACAATTACACGAATTGACACAGAAAAGGAAGAGGCCACAGTCATACTATTGGACGCGATGTATCAGTTGCCTGTGACAGTAGATGCCAACTATCTAAAGATAGCTACTGATTAACACGCAAAGGATTAAATTTTCAATATGGAGTCTTGTATGTATGGCTTCAACCCAAAGCGTCTCATCATTGGTTACCGGAGGAGCTGCCTCGGCAGGACCGCCACTAGGCCCATCCTTGGGACCTTTGGGTGTCAACATAATGGAGGTTATCAATACTATCAACGATAAGACCAAAGACTTTGAGGGTATGAAAGTACCTGTGACTGTTGTAGTCGATACAGATACCAAAAAGTACGAGATAAATGTAGGCATACCATCTGTGGCCCCACTGATATTCAAAGAGGCTGGAATTCAGAAAGGATCTGGTGCGTCTGGTACAGAGTGGGTCGGTGATATCACCATGGACTCACTCATAAAGATAGCCCGCACAAAGTTGGAGAGCTCTTATGCGTCTAGCCTAAAATCAGTGGTAAAGACCGTGGCTGGAACGTGTCTGGCTGCGGGCGTAAAGATAGAGTCCAAGAATCCCCGAGAGATAACTGCTGAGATAAATCAGGGTGTATGGGACGAAAAGATAGACTCTTCAAACTAATTTTATGGTTGCAGATATTCAGGATCCTTATCTACCCGGTCTAACTCTACAAACGTTTCGGTATTGTGAATACCTTCTATGCGGCTTATCTTATTTGTTACAGTCCCGTGCAATGTCTCCAAATCCGGCACATGCACAGTTACTATTATGTCAAATCTGCCAGTCACCTCAGTGATGGATACGACCTCGGGTGTCTCAATCAACTTTTTATGTATATCATTTTTGCGCCGCGGACTTCGGTTTATTCCTACTTCGGCGCGTACACCCATGCCGAGCTTTGACTCATCTACCTGTATGGTGAATTTTTTAATAACCTTGTTTCTGACCAGTCGTTTTATTCGACTATACAGAACAGAGTTGTTGGAGTTCAACTTCTTTGATAATGTGGGAATTGATATGGCTCCGTCATGATACAACTCGTATAACAAACGTCGATCTAAGTCATCTTCTACGATCATGATACACAATATACTTTCACGCTTTTATCTTTTATAGGGGTTGTGATCTGCTCTCCCACTAATAGTGCATATCTTAAAGCGGCACCTAGAGTGGAGCCATAGGTGGAATATACATTAGGCAAGCAGAGTGGTTATGGAGTCATATGAATTTCAGATCTTTTTTTTGCCGAGACCATCGTACCTTTGCAACATAGTCACAAGTCTTGCTGGGAGGACCGACATTATGTCTATTTAGTGCTGTATCGTCTTTGGTTTACCCTTTTGGGTGACCTGAGATCATTAGACCGATATCTGCTAGATTGGTGTTTGTGTGCCCAGTCTTTATCAGGCCGTTATGTCTTTCAAAGTACGTAAAAGAGTCATTGTCCTGCATACATGATGCGGCCAAGTTCTTGTCTTGTAGCAACCCCCTGTGTATGGCTCCAGCTATCCGAGTGTTACCATCTATGCCATCTGTTCCCATGGATGCTACTATGAGACTCTGATCAGTATTCATCTGGGCAATTCGTAGAACCAACTCCTGATTTCGACCCCCTCTCCCTTTTCCTGTGACATGCACTGTAGGCTCACCGCCAAATATTACACACTCGCCACTTTGAGGTGATGATCTTACCAGGGAGTCCGCTACACCACCAATGTCGCCATAATGTTGTATCATGCTGGCGTTGTACCCCTTGTTCTGCGCATCATGTATCATAGCCTCAAGACATGTATTGTTGTTTGCTACTATTTGGTATGGTATGATTTGGTGCTTTGGCGTCTCGCTTATCTGACCTGCTGAACCATCAAGCAGTCTATCAAGTATCTCTTTGTGTATCTTTTCGGTCAGATTAAATCTCTCCATAACTTGCAGGGCATCCTCAAAAGTGGTCGAATCCATATAGGTGGTTCCCGATGCTACAGTTTCAGGATCATCTCCTTCTACATCGGACATTATCAAGGATGCCCCACTACACGTCATATGCTCGAGTAGTTTTCCTCCCTTTACTTTGGATATGTGCTTTCGAACACAGTTTATCTCTGATATGGAGGCCCCAGACTGTAACAAAGTCTGTGTACAATGCATCTTATCTGATAGTGATATGCCATCTGGTAGTGCCAACAGCGATGATGCCCCTCCAGATACAAGAAACAGCACAAAGTCGTCCCGCCTTCTATTACTCAGAAATTTTATAACACCTTTTGCTGCAGTCACACTATGTCTGTTCGGGTAAGGATGCCCTGCGCGATACAGCTTGAACTTGTTTCCTCTAATGTATGGTTTTGAATCAGTGGGCATTACGATTATTCCGCCCCTTACGTCTAACAGACGATTCACAACCCGACTCATTGAGTCGGCGGCCTTACCAAAGGCCACTGTGTATATACTGTCATATTTATCAAGGTTTGTTGCATCGTCGTTGATACGTATGGTATTCTCTTGAACAAAGTTTGGGAGTATATTTGCAGGATTGGCGGCGTCTAGACCAGCTTCAAGTATGTCTATGGCATCTTGCGCCCGTCTTGTGTTGCATATTTGGGCACTGTTTCTTATTATCATGATAGTGATATTATTGCACTACTAATAATTAGACATTGCACATGTCGGTTCCTCCCGCAAGGACGGGTGCCATATATCACACCTCAACTATCTTTTTAAACATGTGGACCGTACTATAAGCTAATGGTACTACGTACATACACATTCGGCGTTAGATTCCGTAAAGGGTTCAAGAAGGAGATGTTGGCCAGACAGGCCGGCATGGACAGGTACGTGTATAACAAACTATTGGAAACCTTCAAGGAGGAGTACCGTCGAGCTGGGAGGGTCAACACTACGCGTGGTAGGATAAACGCGTGGTATACGGACTTGCGCAACCATTCAGGTCCGCGTTGGATGCGTCAATCCATATCCGGGGTGACGCGCCAAATATTACATGACTTGGGCAGGCATTATGACCAATATGTGGAAACAGAGAAGCTGAAGGCTGTCAACATCAAACCTAAGGCGGAGTTTGGTGAACCGCACTTTAAGAAATATGGAGGTCACATCTCCATCCCGTTTACAATAACGCATGATGGCACTATTGGTCAAGCGCGCTTCACCGATACACGTACAATCAAGATAGCCAAGATGGGCGAGGTTAAACTGTCGCGGGAGTTTCCCGTCTTGAATTACCGATACAAGACGGCCCAACTGTTTCAACTACCGGATGGCGGGTGGAGGATTACCATATCCTGTGATATACCCGATGAGAAGCCAACCGTGACGGAACCGACTGTTATTGGTATAGACCGGAATGTCGGTAATGTGGCCACACCTGACTGTGTGATGATAATACCCGAAAAGGTGGCACGCCGCATGAACAACGCCGAAAAAACAGCCTCTAAGGCACAAAAGATAGCGTCACGCAGGCAGAAACCCGACTATACGAATCGTAAACCTGGTTCTCGACGGTGGGTGAAAGCCGCTAAGAGGGCTGCCAAGAACAAACGCAAAGCTGCAAACATTCGAAAGACCACCGCGCATAAAATATCACGCGTTATATCGGACAGCACCACACATGCAGCCTTTGAGAAACTTCCTATACAAAACATGGCAAAGTCCGCCAAAGGTACGGAAGAAAACCCCGGCAAAAACGTTGCGCAGAAATCTGGTCTCAATAAGGCCATCCTGGAGCAGTGCTGGGGGCTGTTGGCATTACTGTTGGCGTACAAGTTGGCTGGAGAGATAATTTGGGTTGCGGCAGCGTATACAAGCCAACGGTGCTACTCGTGCGGTTATACACATAAGGACAACCGGGATGGTAGAAAGTTCTTGTGTAAGAAGTGTGGCTACACGTATCATGCAGACTGTAATGCGGGCTCAAACATAGAGGATGTGGGGCTGAAGAAACTCGGCCCGGGGGCTAGGCATGGCCAACTAAACTTACGAAACTTGCCGGACAATACCGGCAGCACCCATTGTACAAGGGGTGTCTGGACGTGGAGGGTTCTTGCGTTAGCTCCACTGAGAAACGTCAAGCACAGACCGGGGAACGAGATGCATCATGTATTGTCGTCCTCTGGTGTGACGTGTAATGTATTGTAGGTGCGGGAACCCCCGTGCTTGCAGTAGGAACCCACATGTCAAAACCGCAGACTTGAAGTCATACGATATATGATACAAAAAATAACTAGTTAGAATATAAATCATTTTTTTCTTGATAACCGTGCATTCCCTAATATTACTACACATACAAGAGTCTCTTTATCTAATTACATTCATCAAGACTATTGTATATGCCAAATGTTCTGTATGTAATGACCTAAAAGTCCCTGGGCACGTGTGACTTTTCCTTTAGCCACTCTACCTGTGGTAGTGTAAAACGCCACACAATGTCGCCCATCTCACTCTCTTTAAAGTCCCAAGGCGCAATAATTACAATATCGTTGTCTCGAATCCAGACTCGTCGTTTAAGTTTGCCCCTTATGCGACCACGCCTAGTTAGACCATCAGTACACTTTACCATGACGTTCTCTCCGCCCATGATCTTTAAAACTCGACCAAAGACCTCGCCCTCCTCAGGTAGCCGTATCTCCTTTAGATCACTTTCACTCTTAACTTGACGCTTTCCCACTTGTTTAGTAACGTTACTGAGTAATATAATTGGTGGGTTCCAATTTACAAATTCTTTTATCAGCTGGTGTATGATAGCCTTGCATGGGGATTACATACAAGGATGCAGGCGTAGATGTTGATGCCATAAAGAAGAGTCAAGAGTCCATTGGCCGATTGATAAGAACAACTCATAATAAAACATCTACAATTCATGGCTTTGGACACTATGCAGGATTGGTGGAGATACCCGGCAATATGTTACTAGCTACCCACACCGATGGTGTAGGCACCAAGGTTGCAGTAGCAAATCTAATGAAAAAATTTGACACTGTGGGAATTGATTGCATTGCCATGAATGTGAACGATGTCATATGCGTGGGGGCGACACCGACATCGTTTGTGGATTATATTGCTGCCAACAGAAACGAACCTATGATATTTGATGAGTTAATACAAGGACTCTCTGTGGGTGCCCGGCAGGCAGAAGTTCCCATAGTGGGTGGCGAGACCGCCATTATGACAGATATGTTTGCTGGTGATGACTTTGCATTTGATCTGGCCGGTACAGTGACAGGCTTGGTCTCAAAAGACCGCCTTGTATTGGGTGATGCGATTCGGCCTGGCGATGTTATAGTGGGTGCACACAGCTCTGGCATTCACTCCAATGGTTATACTTTGGTGCGTAATGTATTATTCCCCAAATACTCGATACATGATAACATCAAAGGTATGGGTTGTATTGGTGATGCTCTACTGGCACCTACCCGCATATATGTACTTCCTGTACTAGATATACTACAAGAGTGTACTGTGCATGGACTAGCACACATTACTGGTGGGTCATTTGCCAAACTCAGCAGACTTGCCAACGTCGGCTTTGAAGTGGACTCCCTGCCGCCCATACCGCCGATAATGGAGCTGATACAGGCACAGGGAGTCGATGATGATGAAATGTACAAGACCTTCAATATGGGAGTAGGGTTTTGTGTGATACTATCCAAAGATCAGGCTGACTCTGCAATATCAATATTTAAGAGATATAATATAGAGTCCAATGTAATCGGATATATAACCAACTCAAAAGGAGTTCGCGTAAACTCCCATATACTGTCTTATATTGGGTAGATTGTCAGGTTCTTCATGGCAGCAGAAGGCAACATCGTAGCAACAATAGTGGCAGTGGGCATACTCTTATTTGCATCAAAACTGATGGCAGAGCTGTTTCTGCGATTCAATCTCCCCATGGTGCTAGGTGAACTGATTGCTGGGATGATTATAGGGCCGTTTGCACTGGGGGCCTTCATTATATGGCCGGATGGCACATCAATGCTGACCCTTACTCCAGAGATCAAAACACTGGGAGAGATTGGTGCTATTGTAATACTGTTTATGGCCGGTTTGGAGATGACCCCCAAGGAGTTTATTCGAGGCGGGAAGGCATCGTTCACAGTGGGGACCCTAGGAGTCGTAGTTCCATTCTTTACCGGCCTGCTGATATTTCAGGCATTTGGCTTTGATGCGTACCAGTCCATGCTTATAGCTACTGCATTGACCGCCACAAGTATAGCCATATCGATACAGGTTCTGAACGAGTTTGGTAAGTTGAAGACTCCTGAAGCTCGTCTTATTATAGGTGCTGCCGTAGTGGACGATATACTAGCCATAGCGGTACTGTCGGTGGTGATATCCATTGGTGGAGATGGCGACCTATCGGCGGTATCTCCCATGGACGTGACTATTAGCATACTTCAGGTTCTGGGATTCTTTGGCGCAATGATACTAGTTTCAGTTCTGGTGATGCCTCGTATATTGGCCAAGCGAATATGGAGCGGTAAAGGCAGTATAGAGGCCATAGCTACCGCCTCCTTCTTTGGAGCTGCGGGTCTGGCCGGTACACTTGGCCTGTCGCCCATTGTGGGCGCCTTTGCTGTGGGTATGGCCCTGTCGACCGCCCGGGAATTCAAGAGGATTGAGAACTTTACAGAAAAGATTGGCCTGATATTTGCCCCACTATTCTTTGTCATAATAGGGGCCCAGGTGGACCTCAGATCAATTGATCTAAACATACTGATGCTGAGTGGGATTATAGTGGCAGTTGCAATACTCACAAAACTACTTGGATGCGGTCTTCCCGCGATGCTGTTCCTCAAAGACAGAGCACGTGGCATGCGGGTTGGCATTGGCATGATATCCCGTGGTGAGGTGGGTCTGATTGTGGCTGGCGTTGGTGTTGCCGCTGGGTCTCTGTCCAATGAGACATACTCTACAATTATACTCATGGTGGCTATTACGACTGTTATTACGCCTATATGGCTCAAGGCCGAATATAGAAAGGAGACTAAAAAATCTGGTACTAGTCCGCCTGCTGTAAAAGATAACTCATAATGTTGTGTGGTTAGGTTTCTATCTTGATGTTGAACAATGATCTAAATTGTATAGTGTAAATAACCCGCACGGATGTGATTTGGTCACCATTGTATGTATGTCTCTGAATATTGTGGCCTTTTACTATTCTAATCTCTGTTATGATGATTAATATTAAAAGACCATGAATTCAACTTTCCTGACCATCGCCCGACCTTGAAGAGGCGCTCTATCTTGGACTCCGGCCCATCTGGGGTGAATGATTCTATTAACCTATGTGATCTGATCATATAAAATAAACACTAATGTATCCTTGATAACCTTGGTGCATGGTCGCTGCCTCTTACTGTCCATCGCTTAATGTATCTGGCAGGCGTGTCGTTTTTTGGATTCGATATTGTTTACAATACGATTCCAACGATAGAGCAGCTTTACATGATATGTGGTCATGTGTTTTATTGAGTTGTCTGTTTTAGACATCTAGCCTATACAAAAATTATATTATATTGGGCGGTAGCTAATGAGGTGCCACAAATATAGATGGAGTCATCGGCACGGACAAACACTATGTAATGCGACAACCAGCGAAGGATCGGAGAATCAAGGTGGTATATGTCGAGTTAAGCATATCACAGTGGCACATTCAGCGGTTATGGCAGAGTGTGTCAAGACAGGGAAGTACCCGCCAAGGTTTATCAGTTGACCAAAGAAACTCACACCTTCAGATGTAGCGGTTCTGGGCATTAAGGACTTGTTGTGTAGTTGACTACGGTGTACATTTGGTAAAGGCATATGCAAACATGTGGCTGTAGTTAACGTCTGGCTTGTCGCTTTGACAGAATGACTTACAAGAAAAGTACTACGTTAATATCTGAACTTCTAATATCGTATCGTTATGGGTGTAAAATCTCCCGGAGTACTTGTGACTGATGGTTAAAATGATTTTATCAAACCTACCAAAAGTGTGTTCGAGTGTAGTGCCGTGTGCGAATTCGTGCATCTAAGATACATGACAGACCAAGTTTAACCATAATAACGTACATGAGATTTAACGGAAACACCACTCGTTGCTTTGTAAACGTGGCGACTTGAAGGTAAAAATTGGGAATTATATACAAAAGTACACAACCCCGATTCTGAGAGTTAATGCCTGAACTACGGAACGCGTCCATACAGCAACTCCCCTTAAATACCAGTATACCGTATTACACATCATGATACGGATAGTCAAGGTACCGCTACGAAGGGATGTGTTGTTTGCAGAGTGGGCGCACCGCACGAATCATGCGTCAAGATATGTGTACAACCGCGCCGTATCAGAGTATTTGTTTGGTGGCGAATATATGGAGAGGGTGGTAGTGGACATCCTGCAGCCCTTCAAACTGCCGGGCAAGCTGGATTTTACATCAGGTATGCTGGACGATGACTACCATACATATGATTTTGGGCCGTCAAAGAGGGCATTAAAGTACGGCATGCACAAACAGCTTACGGGGTGGCGCGCCAAACATACATGGCTGCGCGAGTGCCCCACATCGTTTGGTAGGGGCGCCATACAGGATGCATCTATTGCCTGTCGAAGAGTCATGGATGACAACTCCGGCCACGCGCCATACCGCCGCAAAGACGGCCGCATCATACTTAGCTGTATAAATCCGCCTGTACGAAAAGGTGAGCACACCATACATATCCCCGGATATGGTATTGTAGAGACCACCAAGTCCATCAATGTATTATGGGACATGCGGTCATTCAAGATAGTTGATGTCACCAAACGTATAGACAAGCATACCAAAGTATCCGACCACATGTTTGAGCTGCATATTGCCATACATGAACCGGTGGAACCGCACCGTACTACGGGTACAATACGGGGTGTCGATGTGGGCGGCAAGCATCTCGCCGTCACTGTCGACACAAATGGTAATGTTACAATACACAACACCCGCCATAGAGCAATCCTGCGGGAGATTGACGCGCTAA
>VYCS01000039.1 GCA_009843815.1 Cenarchaeum sp. SB0675_bin_21
CTGCAACCACAGAGACACCAGCACCACCCAAAAGAGGTCGTGGCAGACCCCGCAAGACTGCAACCACAGAGACACCAGCACCACCCAAAAGAGGTCGTGGCAGACCCCGCAAGACTGCAACCACAGAGACACCAGCACCACCCAAAAGAGGTCGTGGCAGACCCCGCAAAAACACTTAGCTCTGACACATCTGTCGATTTTTTGTTTTTTACAAATCACTCCGTCATGAATTTATGACCGTTTAATCATATGTCATGTAACATGAGAACTCAGATGGATGATGCGTGCGACAAAATAGCCCAGAGATTACTCTGTATGAAGGATCCGACTCCTCAGGACGCTAAAAAGATAATTAAAAGTGTCTGCGCAAAGATGTCTTTAGAGCGAATACCTCGCAAACAAGAGATATTGGCTGCCGCAGGCGATGATGGTTATGTCAAACTCCAGACTATATTGCTAAAGAAACCCGCCAAGACCGGCTCTGGTGTGGCTGTGATAGCCTTGATGCCCAAGCCATATGCCTGTCCACATGGCCGCTGTACGTACTGTCCCGGCGGCATTACATACAACACCCCCAACAGCTATACGGGTACTGAGCCGTCCACCATAAATGCCATGGAGCATCAATACGACCCGGCACTACAGATAACCACAAAACTGGACCGGCTTATATCATACGGGCACGATCCATCAAAACTTGAACTGGTAATAGTTGGTGGCACATTCATGTTTATGCCCGAACAGTATAGGTATAATTTTATAAAATCCTGCTATGACGCGCTAAACAAAACAATATCGCCTACAATTGAATCGGCACAAAGACTCAATTCCGTATCTGCAATACGGAATGTCGGCTTCACCATAGAGACCAAGCCCGACTATTGCAAGGCCGAACATATCGATACCATGTTGAAGTATGGCATAACCCGGGTCGAGATAGGGGTCCAAACTCTAAGAGAACAAGTATACCGTATAGTAAATAGGGGTCACACCTTTGATGATGTTGTAGAGTCGTTCCAGGCCGCTAGAGATGCGGGTCTCAAAATAGTGGCACACATGATGCCTGGCCTTCCCACCATGTCGCCTCAGGATGATATAGATGACTTTGCACAACTGTTTGATGATGAGCGTCTACGCCCGGATATGCTCAAGATATACCCCTCCTTGGTACTGCGCAACACACCGCTCTATGAACAGTATCTGGATGGCTCCTATACGCCTTATGATGACTCTGCAATGATCAATGTACTGGCTACTGCAAAGGCAAAGTTTCCTGAATGGATACGTGTAATGCGTATACAGCGTGAGATACCATCTGTGGATATTGTGGCTGGTCCAAATCAGGGTAATCTGCGCCAGCTAATACTAAACGAGATGGAACGTCGGCATACCCGATGTCGTTGTATACGATGTAGACAACCAAAACGAATATCTACAAAACTACACAAGAGACGTATTGATTATATTGCATCTGGAGGCAACGAGGTGTTCCTATCGTATGTTGATAGTGATGATCAAATATATGGTTTCATACGGCTGCGCAGACCCAGTGAAAAGTCACATAGACCTGAAACTGTAAACTCTACGCTAGTTCGGGAGTTACATGTGTATGGCCGCCTGTTGGGGATAGGCAAGCACGGCGGCATACAACACTCTGGTCTTGGCAGAGACCTGCTTGCAGAAGCCGAACGTATATCGAAGATAGAATTTGGAGCAGAACGTATACTGATAATAAGCGCCGTCGGCACCAGACAGTACTACTCCTCTTTGGGGTATTCATTATATGGACCATACATGTCAAAATCTCTGTGATGCAACTAGCGGAGTGATATGATGACTACTGATACCATTGGCCGGGGGACATGGATTGACAAGCTGGCACACGACATGATACAGCGGGAGATGAGTCTGAATCGCAGTCTGGACGAAACCATAATTGTGGAGAGCGGCCTTGGTGCATCGGGAATACCCCATGTGGGCAGTCTGAGTGATGCTGTCCGCTCTTATGGCGTAAAACTATCTTTGGAGGATATGGGCTACAAGTCCATGCTGTTGGCGTACTCGGACGACTTGGATGGGCTTCGTAAGATACCTGATGGCTTTCCCAAGAGCTTGGAGGATTTTGTGGGGCAGCCCGTATCTCTTATACCTGACCCGTTTGGAAGCTACGAGTCGTATGCACATCATATGTCTAGCATACTATTGGATGGACTAGACAAACTGGGCATAGAGTACAAATCCCAGAGAGCGTTTGATGCGTATAAGGATGGGCTGCTATCAGAGCAGACACATACAATACTAAAACAGTCTGATTACATAGGTGCAAAAATCAAGGAGATTGTGGGGCAAGACAAGTATGTGACATCACTACCATACTTTGCAGTCTGTGAAAAGTGCCACAAGATATACACAACACACTCATACGAATACAACCCATCATCGTATACTATACAATATAGATGCCAGGATACTACAATTGGCGGAAGAGTGGTGTCTGGTTGTGGCCATCAGGGCAGTGTGGATATACGCAAGGGTTTAGGCAAATTGACATGGAAGGTGGAGTTTGCCGCCCGTTGGAGCGCCTTTGATGTACGCTTTGAGGCATACGGCAAGGATATAATGGATTCGGTATCCGTAAACGATTGGATATCTGAACATATACTTGGGCATGCTCCACCACACCACGTCCGCTATGAGATGTTTCTAGATCGCGGAGGAAAGAAGATATCAAAATCTAAGGGCAATGTTGTAACTGCACAAGACTGGCTTGATGTGGGTACTCCGCAGTCGTTACTTTTGCTTATGTATAAGAGAATACAGGGTGCTCGCCGTCTGGGCCTTGAGGATGTGCCTATGTTGATGAACGAGTATGATGAGCTGGAGAATATGTACTTTGGTGTTACAAAGATGGACAACCCCGATAAAACAACTCGACTAAAAGGCTTGTACGAGTATGTGCATCTATTACGCCCTCCAGACACGATACGCCCTCATGTAAGCTATACATTATTGGTCGAGTTGGCTAAGATATACACAGGCGATAATCGTACAGAGCAGATACTACAGAAATTAGATGCATACTCAAAACTACCCGATGACACATCATCTGTAAAACAACTGATAACGCTGGCTGGACGGTTTGCAGACGAGTACGGCCATATGGAGCGCGAAACAATACAACTGGACACAAATGTAATACCTGCAATATCTGCACTTGTGGCGTCACTTCAAGACAACCCAGATGCAGATCCCCAAACATTGGTATATTCGGCAGCCAAATCCCACAACATAAAGCCCCGGATGTTCTTTGAGGCCCTGTACAAAATAATATTGGGAACTCGCGGGGGTCCCCGTCTGGGCCCATTAATATCGGATATGGGAAGATCAAAGGTGATAGATATGTTACGGAGATATTTACCAGAGTAGATATGGCTCACAGCGAACACAATAAGGCTAGAAACAAGGGTGGTTTTGCCTTGGTGATAATGGGTGCGTTACTGCTGTTTTTGGCCCCTACAATATATCCTAGCATGCCCGAGGCGGGTGTGGCTTCACTGGCAGCAGGTTTTGCTCTGGGCGGATTGGGCTTTTATGTACATTTTGTACGATACCGGTTGCGCCGTTAGTGCATATGTGACAAGACCGCTAGATGATACAAGACGACAGAACCCAAAGTGGATGGAGATGCTGATATAGATGGATATGCCAAGACCAAAACACGACATGACTTTGATCCAATACATCCTACCACAAATCATAAAAAACAGATTAATGTGATGTGACAGAATATAACATATTGGGAATATTTGGTAAAAAGAAAGTTGATGACACTAATGATATGACCAAAGATCTCGCAGATGAAGTATCAAATCTGCAAGACAAAGTAAGGAAACAAAACGACCTATTACAAGAGGCAACCTCGAAACTAGAGACTGTCCGTTCTGAGTATGATACCATTGTACATGATCTGATGAAGATAAAAAAAGAGATAAATGAACAACGCCAAGAGCGTACACGCCTTGAGCAAATAAACTCGGGCATACGGGATGAGATTGCGCAGGGTAAGATGATACTTCGAAAGACCAGCAAGGATTTGGAGTCGGCAAAGACCCTTGCAAATGATCTTACCAAGTCTACAACAAAACTAAAAGAGACAAAAAAAGAGTACAGCTCCATAAAAGCACGTCTTGACAAATTACAAAAGACTGCAGTATATAGCAGCACAGATACACTACACTATAAAGAACGGTTGGAGGTTTTAGAGTCAGAGCGCCAAGGCTTTCGATATCAAATACGTGAACAACACGAGGTGATTGTAAAACTACAGGAACAACTTGCCCGTGCTCAGAGACGACACAGTACATCCTCAACAAAAAACAGTCCCGACAAAGGCGTGGTGGAGGCGGCCAGCGCCATGGTGGCATCATTTCGCAGAGAGATGCTTGATGCCCAAAATGAGCTGGCCGAGGAGCGCGCCAGACACGCCAAGACGCTCAAGAAACTTGAGGACATAAAAAAACAGAGTCACTAATGTGTAATATTCATAAAGTCGAACCATCGACACTCGCATTCTGTCTGCAGCGTAGATGATATGGATGGATGAACATCATCCCCACTTACAAATCGCTTAACCGACAGACCGCCTTCCACATCTATTATAACCTGTAATGATGTATCTGACAACCGCTTGTAGTGTATGGCGTGTATCTTTTTGATGGATACTTTACCGGCTTGATCTGACACGCGTACTGTTCTGTCCATGTGATGTAATGGTTTGAGGTTGTCTGGCATATTATTCTGGAATGATATAATCATGCGAATCTGCGAGCGCATAGTGGGCATACGGGCCGGCATGGAAGGTATAGTTTGTATACTGTGAAACTGTAGCTGCCCTACGTCTAATCTATCTGGTATCTGGCGACGTTTGGGATTTTTAATTCTTACATAGAATCTTCTACCATCGCCTAGAACACGGCTTGTAATGTCTTCGCCACCACACCATACAAAACAAAAGTTGGTCCCGCCCGTTATATCATATAGATGCTTTTGAAATATGCCTTGTATGCTCTCTGTCTTATATTTGGTAAAGTTGCAGTCTGCACATCCTTGACCGTTACACTGGACACATAATACATCTCTTTGAGGTATGGTTCTACACCTCTTTGTGTACTGTGCCTGAACCAGCATCTGTCGGGAGCGAATCTCGCATGAACCAAATCTAGTATCCATCAATACTGTGATGTCTGGATTGGTTCGGTCCAACCTCTTTTTGGTGCGTTTGGATATTATATCTATCAGCTGACCTGTAAGTGCTGTCTTTATCGAACTGGTACCACGCGCACGAAGTTTTGAGCGTATGTAGTCGTCTCGGTCTAATATTGACGGCTTTAGTGTGGCGCCTATCGTAAATGTCTCAAACTCGTATAGTTCTGTACGTCTGATGATTATGTCCGACATCTCCTTTATGGTATTCATCATGCCGTGACATATGAAGCACTTCTGTCCGGGCACTGACTTTATCACACCTGATAGTCTTGCAAGACACCCATCACACAGCGATAACTTGGGATGTATACTGTGATCGTTTGTAGACTCTGGCATTAACCCAGACCCATCCGCCGCATCAGGTCTGGCATCTTGCGGCCTTTGTTGGACTTTATCATGGTCTTTGTAGAGTTGTAGTTCTTGATCATATTCTTGACGTCCCGTTCTGTGCAGCCGGCCCCGCGGGATATTCTCTTTGTTCTGGAGCGGTTTATCATGTCTGGATTCATCTGCTCCTCTTCGGTCATACTCTGTATCATGTATCGCCACTTCTCCATATTGGCGTCTATGTCCTCCATGCGTTTGTCATTTACCTGACCTGCAAACATGGGTATGCTGTCTAACATATTCTTTAGGGAACCGGCACTTGTCACACTCTCTATCTCCTCTAGAAAGTCTATCAATGACATCTTGCCCCGGTATATGCGCTTGGCACGATTTCCATCTGCCACATTCTCCAATTTTTTTGCCAAGTCTAGTATTGCCTGTATGTCACCCATGTCTAGCATTCTGCCAACAAAACGTGTGGGCGAGAACGGTACCAAATCATCTATCCTCTCGCCATTACTGATGAACATTATTCGCGCTCCGGTTGCTGCGGCCGCGGCCAACGCGCCACCTCCCTTACCAGAACCATCCAATTTTGTCACTATTATGCCTCCTACAGGAGCTGTCTCATGAAATGCCTTGGACTGCGCAAAGCATTGCTGACCTACTGTTCCATCTATTACTAGTATGGTCAAGTCTGGTTGGGCTACCTTGCTGATGCTCCTCATCTCATCTAACAGATCAGACTCCCTTCGGTGACGTCCTGCAGTATCTATTATGATGACATCACATGTATCCTTAAAGTGCTCTAGCCCCCTCTTTACTATATCATCGGCATCTTGGTTTGTTTCATTTCCATACACTTCGGTCTTTGCCTTATCGCACATAGTCTTTAATTGGACAAGCGCTCCAGGCCTGTAGTTGTCAGCACCTATGACCCCTACGGTATTACCTTTATCATGTAATATCTTTGATAGTTTGGCGCAAGTAGTGGTCTTTCCACTTCCTTGTATTCCCAGTAGTAGTATGCGCATGGTCTTGTCCTTTGGAACCTCCAGTGTATATTCGTCGCCCAACAGGGATGAGAGCTCCTCGTATAGTATCTTTATGATGTGTTTTTTGCGGGATAGTCCTGGCGGCGGAGTCTCATCTAGTGCTCTTTGTTGTAGTCGTTTTGTGAGACTGACTACCAACCCTGCCTCAACATCCGACATAATTAGTGATCTCTGAATATCTTTTTTGAGTTGTATTATGGTCTCTTTATCTACACTATTGGACTTTACTATCTTGTCTATCGCTCCTCGCAGGTCTTTTCTAAGATTATCTAACATGTTATATCAGTATGGCATCTGATATTTCAAACCTTCCTATATATCCGTCCCAGTTGTGTGTGCCGCAGAGCATGATTGGCCTTGAAAAGAGGGGACAGTCCACCACAAAGGTCTCAGCTTCACCACCCTCAAAGTCTATGGCAAAACCATGCTTTCTGCTTAAATGATGTAGGTCTTTTATGTCTGGTGTGGTAATCAGGCGTCCTAGCCAGGCTTCGTTTAGACCTCCGGCCGAGACACTCTGTATTATAAATTTGAAACCAGACTGTATTATATCTGACATGTACTGTATGGCAGGACCATTTCTCCACACTGGTGATACTACTGCTAAATTATTTGATTTGGCTATATGCTCAAATCTGTCTCTTTGATATATACTTCGTATGCCACCATGCAGTATTCCATCTATGTTGTAGTTTTGTATGGCCCACTGTACTACTTGATTTAATGTATGGTCTTCGGCCAAACTATCTGTATCTGAGTGTATGGCATAATGTGGAATTCCCATGGATGCTGCTTGTATCTTGGTGTACTTTATGCCAGGATAGTGCAATAGATGACTATCTGATGATGCAGGATTGACAGATAACAGGCAGCAGATACTGTGTCCTGCATTTATTGCCTTGTATATGGCGTATGTGCTGTCTTTACCGCCCGAGAAGAGCGCCGCCAATCTCATAATAAAGACGCCTCATAACTCATAATCCTCATCATATGTGATCAGATGGCTTTTCCAACTATCATCGGCATCTCAAGGCTAGTTTTTAACGCGCATTATTTTAGTTCTATCCATGACCTTCCAGTATTCTACATTTTGATCATTTGCCAACTTGCCCTCCAACTCTTCCTCTATCAGTGTTATGTCTATGGTCTCAAATGTCTCTGAGTCCATTATCTGTATTGTGTCTCCTATGATGGATATTATCTGTCCAGTCCTCTTGTCTATGAGAGGTACGTGTACCTGCATGCTGACCGGACCCACATGTGGCCTCTTTTGACCATCAAAGACACCTACTCCCACTATGCGGGCCTTTGCAGCCCCGTGTTTGCCAGGCTTTGATGTATCGTACTCGGATATTTTACAGGGCTCGCCGGTGGGCTGATCGCTTACAGGCAGGAGTATGTATGAGCCTATCTTGAGGGAGCCTAAATCTACAGGTTTGCTCATGGTATGAGGTTTAGTTGAGATGTATTTATCTTTATTTGGATAATTATTTAAGACAAAGAATTTCATATGTTAATATCCCAAGCTAGCTCAGCCTGGTAGAGCTTCCGGCTGTAGTTGCCGGCTTGAGGCTGGCCAAAGAGCAGCATATCAGGCAAACAGAAACCGGGTTGTCGAAGGTTCAACTCCTTCGCTTGGGATTACAGTCCGGAGAAGATTCCTCTTCTCCGGATGTTTATCTGTATAATTCCTCCTACAAGTTTGGATGATGGTTGCGATGCAACATTATGAATTATTATACATAATAAACGGAATTCAACGCAATCTAATACTGTATGATATCAGAGTGTGAGAAGAACCGGGCAGTAACACGCCCATACTGATGAGAATATAGTCAAGATGTGACATATGATATGGCGAATAATGCAGGTTAGTGGGATGATGAACTATCGCAGAGGGGCGTAACCCAAACTTGTGGGCGCCTCTGTACCAAGATTTATATGAAAAACAAGCCGATGCAATCGATATGTCAATAATACAAATGAAGAGTGATGTGAACAATCAGTTTTTATCCCGTCGTGAGATGACATGTGACTTTGTTGGATTAGGAGGAAAGCTACTAAAGAGTCAGGCCGTAGATATGATAACTGGTGAGTACGACCTAAAAGACAAGTTTGTTATACCAATATCCTTGAGAAATCAAGTGGGACGGACTACAATTACAGGTACATTTTACGTCTACGATGATGAATCCCTGGCCAAGAAACATATCAATCCTGCAATATTTACTCGTCTGGCAAAACAAAAGGGTGATGATGCATGAGTGGAAAGAAGGGATATAGCCCAAAAGTATACCAGTATTATACAGTACAAGACAATAAGGCAACCACCAGCAAAAAGATATGTTCTCGGTGTGGTCGTGGCGTATTTATGGCCGAACACAAAAACCGACGGGCATGCGGCAGATGTGGCCTCACTGAATTTTATTAAATCTAAACCGAAATCAAATTAATATGGTGATTGCTATGTACATTGGGCTCGTTGCATAGCATGGATAGTGCGAACGCTTGCGGAGCGTTAGGTCGGGGGTTCGAATCCCTTCGGGCCCGCCTACTTGATAAACTTGTAAAGGTATGTCGGCTCAGACACACTAAAGATATGTTGGAAAGGACAATAACTACCCATCAAGGCTGTTTAGTATTCAGTATGGGGGTCCCTACAAAAGTTGGATTGCGCCCCTGTGAGATGGCCTGTCATCCCTCTTGAGTGGTGTAGTACAATACACAACAGACTTTCGGACTGGCCAAAACCTTACGATTTACGTAGGTTTCACACTACCCGGTAAATTTACTGTAATGTCTACAGTATATCGTCTCTACAGGTGATCTACTTGTCTGGCATGGTCTTGAAACATGCTATCTCTATCCAGCCACTACTCTCGGTGGGAAAGAGATGATTTGCTCCGGTCCGTCTCCTCTCTATGTTGGACATTGTATGTCTGCGAATATCAAAACCCCCAATGGCTTTTGCGCGCTGTACGATGGCGTTGTATTCAAACCTGTCTATCTCCAAATTATAGGGCAGTGTGTCTTGTATTATGCCAAAGACGCCATCAGGTATGTGGGCGCGCTCCTTATCTATCATGTCTCTAGGTACAATATACTCTAAAATTACATGGTTTACTGCATGACTTGAGAATTGACGTACTAACTCCCACAAAACTCCGGGTTTTAGATAATATGATATGCCCTCAAATATCAGTAAAGTAGGTTTACTCCTGTCCCATCTGGCATCTACAACGTTTGATACAACTCTTGATGATTGATTCAAGTCCGCCGTTATACACATTATGCGACCTGTATCCTGTATGACCTTATTTACCAGTAGTTGTTTGTGCTCCATCTGGTCGGCATCAACCTCATACACTTGTACTGTATCGTTTAGTGATGTTATCTCTAGTGAGAGAGCATCCATACCACTACCAAATATTATCACTTGGTTTATACCACTTTGTACACTAGATTTGACTTCTTGTAGTATGGCACTCTTCCTGTTTAGTACAAGCTCGTCTAAGTGCGGCCAGACCTGTGCGCATTCTCGTAAAAGACCTCTTCCAGATGAGAGGTTCAACATGCTCCTGTATATCTGGGAGTTTTTGCTTGTATGTATGCCATCCTTCATCAGTAACATAACAAATGCCGAGGTATCTGAGAGTTGGACCGATGCTGTCATTATCAGAACTGCATAGAATCAAAATATATAATTATCATATTAATGCGATACAATCCGTATTGGCTGATTTTGTGCATCAAGAGTATAAGACTGTGTATATTCGTGATGTAATACCCATGGATCTGGATGATCTCATTACAATGATGTCTGGTGATGGAGCGGGATTGGCATATTGGGCTGATGGTGTACTCTTTGTGGCCTTCTCTACAGATGCATCTGAGTCAATGGCAAGAAAGGAGATTGAAGGAATAACATATCTAGACAGGCTGATATTTACAAAACATCCTAGGTTCTCTCGCACGGTGAAGTCTACTACAAACTTTGAAATTCCCGTTGTCAATGTGCAGAACAGCAATTTCTTTGGTAAGTTAATACGCTGGATTAAAAACCAGCCGTTCTGGAATGACTAAAAAGCGATGCTCCTGGGCTGTGGGCGATGCCATGATTTTATATCATGATACTGAGTGGGGAAGACCTCAGCATGATGACAACAAACTCTATGAATTTCTAGTTTTGGAAGGTGTGCAAGCTGGCCTGTCATGGAGTACCATACTGAATAGACGAGAAGGGTATAGGGCAGCATTTGATGGATTTGATCCTCATATAGTATCAACGTATGATGAAAAAAAGATTCAAGAGATGCTGCTAAATCCTCGCATAATTCGTAACCGTCTTAAAGTTAAATCTGCCATAAATAATGCAGTTAAATTCTGCAATATACAAAAGATACATGGCACTTTTGATAGCTACATCTGGGGCATGATAGACTCCCCAATAAAAAATTCATTTAAAAGTACAGATGAACTTCCTCAATATACTCATATGTCACAATTAATGAGCAAAAAATTAAAACAGGACGGATTCACCTTTGTTGGTCCTACCATATGTTATGCATTTATGCAGGCAGTTGGAATGGTAAATGATCATACTGTGGACTGTTTTTTACATAATATATGACTATAATATTACACTGTCATGAAATGTATCCAACGCTTTTTATTATGTATGTGCCAATTGTAAACAATGAAATTATCTGACGAGATGACGACTGCCCTTAATGACCATATAACCCTTGAGTTGGCCGCATCACAGTTCTATCTGTCTGCTGCTGGCTGGTGTGAAGTGTCTGGTTATGATGGTGGCGCAGCCTACCTTTATGCGCAAGCCGACGAGGAACGGGCCCACATGCTAAAGATTATAAAATTTATGAATAGCCTTGGCGTGCGTGCCGCTATTCCTGCAGTGCCACAGCCAGATGTAAACCCTGAAAGCCTAGAGAACCTTCTCTCCATGTCGCTGGCAAATGAGCAGAGTGTCACCGCATCCATTAATAATACTCTGTCACTGGCGTATAAACTACCTGAATATTCAGTAATTGATCTTTTGGAGTGGTTTGCCACCGAACAAGTTCATGAAGAGACAAAGTTTGAGGCGATACTCCAAAAGTTTGATACAATTGGCCGAGATGGCTTGGCCGTAGCCGAGATAGACAAGATTCTTGCATCATCTACTGGCGGAGAGTAATTATTTTTTTACATAATTAACGGTGATACCATTAAAAATGTGTACATCTAAATTATTAATCATGATACGTATTGTAAAGGCATTTGTTCTGGTTGTTGTTGGTTTGATCACCATCATTGTGGGTGCCTTTATGTTGCGCGGTAATATGCATATGTGGGATCGAGGCAAGAGTGCCACCGACAGAAAAAAATAGTCCCACTATATGATAATAAACAGTATGGTGGGACCGCAAGATGGTGGTTTTGGCTTTGATCAATCCCGTAAATATACGACAGTAGATGATATCGATAACGTATGCGTTCAGTGTCAGGCTGGCCAACACAGAAACTGTTTGGCAAAGAGTGGTGTAATATCTGAGTGTGAATGCGAGCAGTGTCTTGTATTTGGATAGATCACCCTGTGCCTTTTTAAATATTTGAGTTTATTATTATTTATGATGAGTCTTGAGTTTCGCTGTATGTATTGTGGCGCATCATTTGGTCGGAATGTGATTGGCCTAGCCCGACATATAAGAGAGCAGCATGATGCGCAACGCCATAAGCTTCAATAGTGGTAATCTTTTATTATACATGATGCGTCGAGACAAACAGATAGTAATCTGGGTGGCCATTATAGGTAGCGGTCTGGCATATTATTTTGCATACGGTCATATAGCCGATATGATGAGGTGATTTTATGACTGTTATATCCGATGAAGTTGCAGAGTTTGTACAGAACGAACGTCTAGGCTATGTTGCCACAGTATCTCCGGACTGTAAACCCAACCTATCCCCAAAAGGGAGTATAATACGCAGCGGGCCTGAGAGCCTGGCATTTGCTGATATACGCTCACCTGACACTGTAGAAAATCTGGAGTCCAATGATGCCGTTGAGGTGAGCGTCATAAGCCCCATAATACGACGGGGGTACTTGTTTTCAGGACGTGGCCACATTCATAAGAGTGGCGCACTCTTTGATGATTTAATCAAAAAGTTTCGCGACATGGGAATACAAAGTCCCATAAATACGGTTGTGGTAATTGATGTTGATCATATAAGTGACACCAAATCCCCTCTATATGACTTGGGGTATACTGAAGAGCAGATAAAGGATACTTGGAAGAGAAACTATTTTGAAAACAGTTAACTAAGGCCCTGTCACATGTGATATGATGCCACTAAGAAAGAAGGGGAAACACCAAAGGTGGGCGGATCAGCGAGCCACTAGGCGACGTACAAAGAAGGCAAAGTCTGGCAAACCACGATAGCTATCAAGATTTTTTACACTCTCTTCTATACTACCCACTATTGGACCCATTGTATAGAATCAAGAATGCCCGCTTGAACGGTCATCTACCAGATGATGTATCTGCCAAAATACTGGAACGTTTCTCCATTGCTGTTGATGGAATAGACAGAATTGAGCGCGCATCCGGACTATACTTTCCAACTGCATATGTGGAACCATCTGCAGTAATCTCTCCTGCCTCACAGTTCGGATATGGGGTGCTCTTCGCTAGAACGATACCGCTATTTGATGGTGGACGCTTTGGAGTTTTAGTACAGATATCTGCACCGCTACTTGTGTATGGCTTAAAAGGTACGATACATGCCATATTGGCTCATGAATTTTTACACTACTTGGAGCTGATGCGCAGAATACATCGGGGTGAAGTTCTCTCTGATGAGATAACCGGCAACCTATTTGAAGGCGCATACTTGGATCAAACCCGTATACTTGAACCGGCCGCAGTATTCAAAGACCGTACACTGATAAATCACATAAAGAAGAGATTCGCTTCCAGCTTCCAAGAGCCCCGGCTAGAAAGAAAGGTAGTGGAGAAGTGGATAAATGCTGGCCTCCCAAAGACTGTCATACCATTGGATAATAATCGGGTAAACATATCTGCTGATCTACTCACAAAGATGCGTCTTCCCTCAGACATGGTGACTGCACTTGATATAATGTATGAAAAAAGTAAAAAGATCAGGACAAGATACAAGTTATACTAGTGGGATTGGCAGGACTTGAACCTGCGACCCCTGGTACCCAAAACCAGAATCATACCAAGCTAGACTACAATCCCGTGATGTGTAATCTGTTGCATGGCAATTTTTATCTTTGTGCGCAATGACCCAATATCATATGATGAATGCGTTATCAATAGGGGGCTTTGATCCATCATGTGCATCGGGTATACAAAGAGACATGAGGGTGGCCAGCTCTCTTGGACTGTATCCACTCAGTGTTGCAACAACAATAACAACTCAAAACACATCTGAATTTGGTGTTGTGCATCCGTTATCTGTCCATGTCATATCGTCCCAGTTGAATGCAGTTCTATCAGACTTTAAAGTTGATGTAATAAAGGTTGGAATGCTATATACTCCCGATATCATACATGCAATACATGATAGGTTATGTGATGTCTCTGCCCCTGTAATCTTGGACCCTGTTGTACGGTCTACTACTGGCGGCTCCCTACTGCAACATGACGCCAAAGATACATTACTTGATGTGATGCTGCCAAGATCTTTTATTGTAACGCCGAATCTCTATGAAGCAAAGTATCTGACTGATGTCACGCATGATGGACTGGCAGGCGCGCAAGACGCCGCCAAGTTACTACACCAGTATGGTGCTGACAATGTCGTAGTTACTGGCGTAAAGGAGAACGATGAGATTGTGGATGTCCTGTATAATGATGATGGTTTTCAGTATATACGAGGTGAGCGTCTTTACGGTGATAGTAGAGGCGGCGGCTGTACATACTCTGCAGCACTATCCTGCTTGGTGATATCCAACAGTGTTGCAGCTGCCGCCAAGCGGGCAAGACTCATCTCGTATACAACACAACATGCCCCCATCTCGGCAGGCAAGACAACCCCGATAGCATCTGAGATCCCCACACAGTTGGAGTCTGCAATCGATGATGTAATATCCATACCTGATATGTACCGGCTGATACCACAATGCCAGACTAATTTTGTACATGCACCAATACATGCTACAGCCCCTGATGAAGTCTTTGGAATTCAGGGCCGACTGGTGCGCGCAGGCAAAAGAGTAGTAATGGCCGGAGTTATATCTCCGAACGGCTCCAAACATGTATCTGCTGCAGTCTGCGCAATCCGGGGCCGATTCTCCAATGTGCGGTCCGCCATAAACATAAGATACTCACAAGATATACTCTCCATGTTAATACGCGCCCGTCTCACTGTGGCATTTTATGATCGTACATCCGAACCACCAGAGATAAAGGAGTCTGGCTCATCTGTATCTTGGGGTGTAAGTTGGACAGCTGCGCAGTGTATGGATCCTCCAGACGCCATATGTCATAGAGGTGACTTTGGCAAAGAGCCAATGATAATACTATTTGGTGATTCGCCCAACGATGTTGTATCTAAAATAAGAAGACTTTTCTCTTAAATATGGGGGCGCTCACATTTAATCGCATGCAGTCTGTAATATTGGCAGGTGGTTTGGGTACCCGTCTACTTCCATATACAATGTTCATGCCCAAACCAATGTTGCCATTGGGCGAGAAGCCAATCCTCGAACATATAATCGAGTGGAACATAAGAAATGGCATAACTGATATCATACTGTGTATCAGTTATCTGGGTCGTGTAATAGAGGACTACTTTGAAGATGGTACAAGAATCGGCGCTTCCATACAGTATGCACTGTCCCGTAAACCACTATCTACGGCCGGACAGCTAAAGACAGCTCAGGAACTTGTCCATGGAAGATTTGTCTGTTTATATGGAGATTCAATATACGACTTTGACTTATCCGACATGATATACGCGCACGAAAAGAGAGATGCATTCATTACCATGGGACTGCACGAATATGACTCTTCCATACCTTACGGTGTTGTGGATACCGATGAAGGTGGCAATGTGTTGGCCTGGCGCGAAAAGCCCAGTACCAAAGTCAACATAAACATGGGCTGTTATGTTATGGAGCAGGATACACTAGACTACATACCAAAGGATAAGCCATGGGGCATGGATACAGTGATTAATACTGCTCTGGAGAAGAGAGAGACCGTACTGGCATATCTCACTAAGGGTAACTTTATCGATGTGGGGACATACTCGTTATACAAAGAAGCAAGTCTGGAGTTTCGTAAAAGACTAGGTGACATCTAATGACAGAGATATTGGTTCGCAATCTTGTACGAGAAGACATTAAAAATGGCTTTTTGGAAGCACTGGACGCTCTGCGCCCTGCCAGTCACATGACGTATGATACATGCTATGCGATATATGATGATATCAAAGATGATCCCAACAGAGTGGTGGCAGTTGCGGTATTGAATGGTTATATTGTGGGCACGGCCTCATTAATTCTGGAGCGTAAATTCATACATGATGGTGGCCGTGCAGCCCACATAGAGGATGTCTCTGTAAACTCTAAATTTCAAGGACAGAGTGTGGGCCGTCTACTGATTCAGTATCTTTTGGATGTGGCTCTCCACAGTGGATGTTACAAGACCACACTGGACTGCAAAGATGATGTTGCCGGATTTTATCAGAGATTGGGCTTTGTACATAATGGTTTGTCCATGCGAATAAATCACATGTAGGGTCTTTTTGGCCTGCGAGGTTTGGCGCGCAACAAAATCATCCCAAAGATTATGACTGGTATTGAGACTATCATAAAGAGTGGTGGCGATATCTCTGTTGCCACAGTTATATATACGGGGTCTATGCCATCCTGATACGTGTAACAGAATGCCATGCCAGCTAGTAGGGTAGCTCCACCAATTATAATCATCATCCCCACCTTCCTTGAACCATGTCTCTTGGAGAGTATGAACGACACTGCCGCCATTACGGATGCGGGGGCGGCTCCTATGGATATGAACTGCAGTATCTTTGGATTCGGCTCAAATATTATGCCAAACTCCATATCTTCGGGAGCCTCTTGCATGTAATTGTATATCGATACCATCTCGCCTACAAACATAGCAAAGAGCCCCATACTGGCAGCAGCTATCCATACCTCAACACCCATGACTTGGATACAACCATCAGTACTATAAGTTAACACCCACTGCACCAATCCATTCTCGCCTGCTGGCCACAGACAGATCTTTGGCGGCATCCTCTGGCGATACATTACATAGTGAGACTCCAAAACCCTTATCCATGCCCGCCGGGCCTGAAGTGTGGGGGTATACCTCTATGTGCCAGTGCAAGCGAGATGTCTTCTTCTTTTCAGGGGATAGGTGGAATGCCAGACTGAACGATACGCCCGGCAATGTCTTTGTCAAGCCACCCAATGTGGACCACATTAACATGGCCAGATCATGGAGGTCTACTTGTGTCAGTTTGAGAAAGCTGACGCTGTGTTTTCGAGGAACTATCCAAAACTCATAGGAGCTAGAAGGTGGCCACGGACATATCGCTATAAAGTTCTTTGAGGTTAATATCTGTCGTTTTCCCCCCGTCTCTTCGTCTACTATCTGGCACATGGGACATATGCCCATCTCACTCTTTATATCGCGACTTGACTCAATCTCGGTCTTTATGGTTGGCGGAATTACTGGCAGCGTTACTAGTTGAAGATGTGGCTCTGGTATGTCTGATGGCCGCATGTCTGCAAACATCATCACATATCCTACCTTTGCCTGATCATATAACCATCTTATTCTGTCCTGTGCTGCCACTAGTAGATTTGCCCAGCGTTCATACTCTTGCATATTGGGAGTCTTGTCAATTGTGGCCACCAAAACATTGTGGCGCCCGTAGGCTGGCTGCGCAAACCATGGACTCTTCTGATAGAATAGTTTGGCATCAGTATTCACTATGGGATTGCGACTTTCAAATATCTGTATCGTCCAACCGTTAGACTCATAATGTCCGTCTACTATATGTAATATGCCATTATGAAACACCATTGAGACTGTCGGCTCTTCTTCTAGATCCATGCCGTCCGGACCATCAACTTTCGGCCGTGTTATGGTGATTCGATTGTTTATATGGTTTGATCTTAGTAATCTCATGTATTATCTTTAGATGTTATCCACTCTTCAAAAGTCTTTATGCCGCAGGTTTCTCTCAAGGCTGGAATGGCCTCGACTCTTCAAATCCCGTATATTGTACTGTTTAATTGCAGATTTGGGAGACAAAATGTATTAAAGCCGTAAACAAGTTATGATTCTGCGGCAAAATAGTATTCTTGTGTGCGCCGTCACCTCTACAACAAGCATCTCAAGATTGCACTTAGGTGTGTGGTCTGGGATGGAGACCATACGTCAAGGAGACCCTACGCGCCGTCTTGTGGTACGGCGGCAAATGAATAGTTCCTACTTGCATCCGCGGTCTCAGTAGGTGCTGTATAGCGCAACTAAAATATTTGGATTGTTGATATGGAATCATAATGTCAACTTACAAGAATGCCTACAACGAAAAGGCGGTAGGCCAGATTGTACCCATAGTCCTTGTAGTATTTCTGATTGTACTATACATGATGTCGGCACAGGGTGATCGTAATTATGCAGCCTCCATACTGATTGGGGCGGCAGCAATTACAATGATATTCTGGGCGCGTATTCTTAAAAAGTTCATAGTGAGTCAACAGTCCAAATTTGTCGCGCGAGAGCCTGAGACCAAAAACTGGATGTATGACCTGATAAAAGACGAAGGTGGCTTTGTCTTTGTAGCTGAGGTGCCAGGTCCCGTAGAGAAGATAACCGTGCGACTGGTGGATGGAACCCTGTATATACGTGGGAGTGGAGGTTTTGCACGCGAAGTACCAATAACGGGTGCAGACAGAATGGAACTTTCAGACTTTAAATATAGAAATGGTGTCCTGACACTCCGAATATCCTAATCATAAACTGCGGGCCAACTCTATCTTTTGAGGCAGATATCTGTCTGTTATGTTGGTCAAACCATACTTGGAGAATGCTTCTAGTTCAGCCTTACGCTTTATCTTTAGAAATGTATCCAACTCTTTTCTCCATATGCCGTGAGAGTATCGAGGATCTCTCTTTAGATCTTGGCATCTCTTTATGTCTGACTCGGTCATGGGTATGGTGGGCAGCTCGAATCGTTCTATGTCTGTAGCCCAAACGCCCACCCACTTGGCATCAGGTACAGTCAATTCACGCAGATGCGCAGCATTTGCAGAACCTGATTTTATCACCATGGCTATATGTTCCCCATATACGTCTCCATCTGTTAATATGATTACCGGCAAAGACATCTCATCATGTAGTCGTTTTAGTAGAGTACGCGTAGAGCGCGCAGCCTGGCCACCAGTGTCAACTATTATGGATTTGAACTTTTTATCCACCTGTTCTTCTACAAATCTAGTAAACAGTCCACCTTTTTCAATGGCAATCACTAATTCGGCACTGGTATCTATGAGCTCGGCACTAGTTAAACTTGGACCTATCGCGTATCCATCTGGGTGATTTGCCAGATTCATCCGTTTGCCCTCATATCCAGGTACAGTATATTCAATATCTAAATCACCAAATATTGAACTACGCTCCTCAGGGAATATGTGCATCTCTTCCCGGGGTTTTGTCAGTACGGCCTCCAAGTCCTCTATAATGCCATTGGACTCGGACTGGTTTTTGAAGTCTACAGCAAATGCCTGAGATGAGTAATACACATCACGTAAGGTGGATGACTTTTTTTCATGTGTCAATCTGTTGGCAAAGAATGCCAGCCACATTAACTGTGTAAAGGAGCGTACCTGCGCAGTGTTCTTTGAGCTTCGCTGCGCCGATGAATTTCCTAGTATGTATTGGCGTAGCGCGTCATCATATACTATATTGCTGACGGACCTACTTGGTACCTCAAAGGCAGGAAAACGACCACGATTCAGGTCATCGTATACCCGTGAACCGTGCCTCTTTAACATCTCTAGCATCTCTTTCTGCTTCTTCTCTGCCCGGCTCTTCTTAGACATCACTTCCTCCTGCCTTTAACATCTGTATATACTTGGGCTCGGTACTCCGACCTGCCAGTTCAGTACAGAACTGTGATATAAGTGGCATATACTTTGCGTACAGATTCGCCCTCTTCTTTGCCTCTTCAGCCTTGCCTCGCCTAGACATATAAGATGATAGTCTTCGTGCCAGAAACTGCATGGCCAGTCTTAACTCCTTCTCTATTTCAGGCCGGTCTGCTACATTCTCCTTGCCGACTGTCTTGTATGGTATTCGTGTAGAGCATATATGTGAGGCTATGACCATGGGAGCATCATGTTTTACCTTGTAGCGACTCCAATCTATGTCGTTTACCACCTTTAGAACAACATCGCTACCTTCATCGTACAATAATGGTATACGGTTGGCAAATCTATATGTTTTAATTCCGCGACTCTGAATCTTTCCACCATATGCTATACCCATCTCTATGATAAATGGAAAGCCCGAATATGCCGATGCCCCCCTCTGTATAACCTCTTGAAAGTCTGGCTCAAAGAACTCTTTCATGCCCTGCTCCAAAGGACTCTCTCCTAGTGGTGCCAAACATGAAGGATTTGGGGCTAAAAAGCCCTCGTATGACTGTAGAGAGTCGCTCAGTTTTACAAGGTCTGCATTTCTCAACAATCCTATATTTTGTTCAGGCTTGAATCCTGCAAATTTTATGAAGCTCTGGGCCGTCTTTGGACCCATCCTCTGAAATCTGTCGGTCAGAAATGACAGTAATGGTTCACCTGCAAGTAGACTCTTTATGTGATTGTAGAATGGTTCTTTGTTCTGTAGTGGTGCAGTCTTGCTCTGGGATTTGATACCATCATAGTATAGTATTGTATTTGTATCCAAATCTATATCTTCTATGATGACATTCTGTAGATATTTTGACTTGCACTTTAGTGCATTTGTAATACAGGCTGCGGTCCTCTGTTCTGGTTTGAGCCTCTTCCATCGTTTTATGGCTTGGGCAGACACTGTATTATACGATGAGTCTTCATCCTTGATGTTTAATGTTCTGTATAGTGTAGTATCTATGGACATGCCATCCCGCCTTGACTGCACTATCATACGACGTATCGTCTCTACATCGACACCATGCGGGTGTGGATTTATTATTGTGGGTGGTTCGGGCATTGTCTTTAGTATGCGCTTGTATACGAACTTGCCGTCTTTGGGATCCTCAAATGTTATGCTGGCATAAGGGGTTATCAGTGACGTCTGATATATGTAGTCGCGAATCTTTGAGCCTGCCTTTGAATAGTCTCCCTCCAAACTGATACTTACCGAGAGGCCTCTCTTCTTTGTCTTCTTCTGGGACTGTTTTAGTATTACGGGCTTGTTCTTTTGTATATCTAGCAGTATCTCAAAGATGTGTGCCGTTTGACCATCAGTACAACTAGATACCTTGACTGGCTTGTTGGTGGTTATCTGGCCGTATAGTATTGCCATTGTGGCTCCTAACCCAAACATTCCTCTAGCCTGCTTTAGGCCAAACTTTGAGCCATAAAGAACTGTACCAAATGCTAATGGTACATGTTTCTTGGGTATACCCGGACCATTATCGTGTACGGCTAGTGTGTATGTGCGCGGGTCTTGTCTGTCATCTTCGGCCTTTATGACTAACTTTACGTTAGGCAGTATTCCTTTCTGGTCACATGCGTCCAATGAGTTTTCAACAAACTCTCGTACTGCCGTGTATAATGAACGTGTGGGGTTGCTGAATCCTGCTAAATCTCTATTCCTGTAAAAAAATTCGCTGGGTGATATTTGGTTGAACCTCTCAGTTGACATCCTGTCCCTCCCATAGTATCATCTTGTTTAAACGGTTCTGCCGGTTGGCTGCCTCTAGCTTGCCATACGCGGCGGCATGCATGCTACCTGACAGTATGGAGTGAACCGCTGATATGACGGTGCGCATCCTATTCTCTTTGGCTATGATTGCTACAGTCTTACCATATACTGATATGCGACTCTGTCCTAGATGCTCCAAATTACGACGCGCCCGTCCCTTCTCGCCAATTATTCTGCCCCGTATTCTCTCCATGGCCCCATTGGACTTTCCTACGTACTCTTGCAGGTTTAGCACATGCAACCTGTATGTATCATCCAAGAGCAGCATGGCATTGGACATCGAAAAGCCTCTGGACATGGCTAGTATAATATTTGTAGCCTTGAAGGGTTGTACCTTCATTATGTCATCAGAGGCAGATTCGATGTTGACCTCGCCGGTATTGCCATCTATGGTAATATTGACACCGCAGGACTCTTCTATGGACTTTTTTGTACTACCTGCCTTTCCAATTATGACGCCAATACGATCGTTTGGCACTGTTATGGCCTTGGAGAATATCACCATATGCTCATCTCTTTTAGTATGGCAGAAGTCTCTCTTGTTAATACGCTTCGTTTTGTAAAAAATCTGTTTATATTGTTGATGTCTCTGTACAGGAACGACTCTGCTGAAGGGTGGCGTCGATCCACAGCAGACCCTAAATCAAACAATACCAATCCCTTACCTGTCTTGAATACATTGTACTCTGAAAAGTCTCCATGTACCAAACCACCCTTCATGTATAACTGTTGTATCATACGTATGGCCTCTTTGTAGTCGTTCTCATCCACTGCGCAGCTCAGAAGAGTAGGTGCTGGCTTACCATCCTGCCCTATAAACTCCATGGCCAATACGTTGTTTAGTACGCGTATGGGCTTTGGAACACAAACACTGGTCTGGGAGGCTACTGTGAGATTCTTGAACTCTTTCTGTGCCCATAGATGTACTATACTGCGGGTATTTTTACGAAATTTTGAAAAGCGTGGATCGCCCTGTATGTATTTGATACGTCTTTTGAAGTTTGATGTGGTTACAAGATATATCTTGAGAGCTATATGTTTACTGTCCGTATCTTCACCAAGAAAGAGTAGTGACTCCTTACCTGCCCCTACGGAACCATCCACTCCTGATATTGTACCATCGGTAATCATCTTGTGCAGTGTCATGACCGTCGGCTTGTCTAGCACTTCATTGATGGTCTTTCTTCCCTTAAAGCCATCCTGTAATGATGTATGTGTATCTTTCTTTAATTTCTGGTTTATGCGTGCCCGTATCTTTGAATCAATATAGTCGCTCATTCACTAAACATGATATGCTTTTGATGGCTTAAAAGTGAATTGTCCTGTTTAGATGGAATCCTACAGGACCTGGTCTTCGCGTGACATAGCTCACATTCGGAATACTATCAAAAAGGGTACGTCTGATATCTTTCGAACACCAGCTAGTGAGCCTAGCCCCAGGTCTGTTGATAGCGAGACTATACGTTCACCAGCCATGTTGATTATGTCTGACCCTCTTAGGAGCGTCTTGGCCTCTTCTTCATCTACAAGACGCTCACCGTAATAACTGGGCTTTATACTAATTGAGATGGAACCATCGGTTACCTGACGGCCTAGTATATCTGCATCACATATGTTTAGCATGGCGCTGTTGTTGTATGAGGTGGTCTTTACAGAGAACATCACGCATACTTGCCTTTCAGTGTGGATTTTGCACCACACGCCTCGCATACGAGAAACGATATACGATTCTCTTTTATTGTTCCGGTATCGGGACTTTTACATGTGGGACATTGTACGTACTCTCTGAAGTATATGTGAAATAATCTGGTAAAATCTTCAGGCTCCCTCTTTCCTATGAACATGGCCTTGTCGCCTAGCCTCTCTGCTGGAACTGCAAACTCTTTTGAGAGGTACTGCAGTATCTTGTTGGGGTCCCGTCGAAGCACCTTTGTAAAGTCGGTAAAGTTGCGCAGAAACGTCCGTTGACCCTCCCACATGACATCGACAAGGGGTAGATCAAAGCGAGATACAGACTTGTTTGAGCGTTCATCCAACTTGTCTTTTATGCGGTCCAGAAGGGCAGTGTAATCATCCTGATTCATAAATAAATAATATCTAAACTACCTATATGGGTTTTCAAATATCTACAATTTGCCTATGCGGAATACCACACTACCGGTCTCTGGGCACGTTCCCTTCACGGCGGCACGACCATTCTTCATAGTTACCTCGACTGGGTCTTTGATCTCAACTTTTTTACGGCATTTGACACAATATCCTTGTACCATGTTTGATGTGTAAATTTTATTGTGTATTATATCTTACTGATTTTGGTTCCTCTCTCAAAGTCGGGTGACGGTTGATGTGTGTTGGATAGTGTTAAATACGTTATTGAACCGTACTATATGATGGCTCTAGTCAAAAATAGCAGGGCAGTAACACGTCCATACACAAAAAATTTGGGTATGCGGCATGTGTTTGAACATGTCAGGAAGGTGGCAGAGGTGGCGTACATTATAGCGAATAATACGGGAAAGGATACCTATGGTGTTAATGCATTGATGTATAGTACAATGCGCGGCCCTACAGTTGGCAGAAGAATGGGAAGTTTGGCCATAATATGCGTCGCAGATTATATTCTGCCATGATGCGGAAAGCATCGAATTTAATTTATGAAAAGTCCCAATTTTTGGGAGTGGAGGCATTACATATGCGTCCACACAACACATCCAAGCTATGTGCTGTATGTAGAACCCCACTAACTGGAACTTATCATAAAAAAGACTACACCCACTGCCGTACAGTTGGCGTAGATCGTGACGTCAACGCAGTGGAGAACATACGGCGAACAAGCGCCGTATCCCGGTATGGTCGTAAGGTTTCGGCCAGTCTGGGCGAAGTCCGTCGTGGTGTGGATGTAATACTCGATCCCACACCACTCATACAGGGTTGCTGGAGCAACTGGGCCGACAGCCTATCCCGCATGGCGGGGGTGTAATCACCCGACTTTTCGGGAAAAACCCTGATTTTGGTTGTGCACACACAACTCCGCTTTAGAAGTCATGATGTGTTTAAACAACATGATTTTTGTACAAGTCCGTGCTGAAATCAATTTATATGCCACTGATGCCACCCATAAACCATGAATGGAGACCAATTAAACCGATACTCCAGGCAGATAATGTTGGACGATATAGGAATGGATGGCCAACAACGACTCATGGAGTCGAGAGTCACTGTGGTTGGGGCCGGTGGACTTGGCACACCTATACTTACACACTTGGTCGCGATGGGTGTGGGACATGTCCGGGTAGTTGACCGGGACATCATCGAACTTACAAACCTTCATCGACAGACACTGTACTCTGATGTGGATATCGGTTCGCCCAAGGTTGACGCGGCAGCATCAAGGTTGAGGAGACTTAATGCCAATGTGGATATAAAAACGGTACCAGTATCAGTGAACCGGAGATCTGCACGGTCGGTGGTTGACAAATCTGACATTGTGATAGATGCGCTTGACTCGGTAGACGCTAGGTATGCACTGAATGAAGCATGTGTTGATCTTGGCATACCGTTTGTTAGTGGCGGCGCCGTAGGTACATCCGGACAGGTGTTTATAGTGGTACCTGGCAAGACCGCGTGCTATGAATGTGCGTTTCCCGGTCTGGATGAGGATCAGATGCCATCATGCGGCATTGAAGGGGTGAATCCGGCAATACTGAGTGTTATTGGCGGTATGGAGGTGGCTGAAGCTGTTCGTATACTGTGTGGATTGGAGCCGGCCACACTAGGTAGTGTTTTGCACATCAATATAGCCACGGCCGACTTTATTAAGATACGTATGGATCGTGTGGAGGAGTGTCCCGCATGTGGGAGTGGTACAAGACGTTCGGTGGAGGACGGCTACATCACCGAGGAGTTGTGCGGTAGAGGCGGAAAGAGGACGTTTGCCATCTCGCCACCATCGCCGCGTAAAATACTACAAGCAGATGACAGGTTAAATGTTACAGAGGGTGACGGCTCGGCCATAATAACCGGTTGTCCCACAGAGGAGGAGGCAATTGACCTGTACGAGCAGCTGACCGCACCTGCTTGATTAGAATAGCTACCAAATCTACATGATGACATTGGGTTTTACAGTACCTCTTGTAAGTTGCAACAATTCGACCTCAATCTTTGTTGGCTCAAACCTATATTGCCAGCTATATGGCGTTTCGGGGTATGTCCCACTAGTATGGCGCCTCCGGCGCCTCAATTAATATTGTATTTGTGATGTGAATAGTCAAACATGATCTTGATAAAGTTGGGAGGCTCAGTTATTACAGACAAGTCTGTTCCACTCTCGTTTAGTAAGGATGTGGTATACAAGATGGGCGAGGCCATATATGGCCTATCTGAATCTGAACCTGTAATCTTGGTGCACGGCGGTGGCTCATTTGGGCATTACTATTCTGTACAATACGACATGCATACTAAACCCAGACGATACAGTCTGGATGGATTTGCCATTGTCCGTAATTCCATGGTAAAACTGAACAGTCTGATACTTGATGTACTGGCGCAGTGCGGTTTGAGAACATACTGCTGCCCACCATCCGTACTGGTGTATAGTAATGATGCCCCGTACCATGATGGTAGTATAACAAACAAATACAATGCAATACCTGAACGGGTGCAGGAGTTGCAGACCATTGCAAAATCTGGCATGTGTCCTGTATTGTACGGCGATGCTATGTGGCACAAAGACAAGATGTCGTATATACTGTCCGGCGATGTTATTATGTCGATGCTCTCAGAGATGCTACACCCACGATTGGCAGTATTTACAATGGATGTGGATGGTTTGTATACATCCATGGAGTCTAAAAAGATCATACCAAAGGTGGACGCTCAAAGACTAGCCGAATTTAATATTACTGATGATACGCAAAAAAACGACGTGACTGGAGGCATGGTTAGAAAGGTACGTGCGGCCACGGAGATATCCAGCAATGGTGTTGATGTATTCTTTGTAAATGGAAAGAAACCAGACCGGCTCACCAACATACTACATAACAAATATGCAGGTACATACTTTTCTTCAGACTGATGTAAAGGCATACGCCAACTCTTCAAGAATCTGCAAGGGGTCATCGGCTTTGACCACGCCACTGGCGACTAGTATACCACTGGAGCCTAACTTTAGAGCCGTACTTACATCTGAACCATTGACTATTCCGGCACCACATAGTAGTTTGGTCTGTACGTTTAGCTTATCTATACTACTACGTGCATCCCGTATCAATGCTGGCTGCTGTGTGGATATGGATTTACCTGTACCAATAAGTTCTGGCGGTTCTATGGCTACATAGTCTGGTTCTAATTTGGCACATGTTATGGTTTCATCGACAGTCTGTGTGCAGACTACCGATACCATGTTTAGTTTGTTTAATGCGTCTATGATCTTTGTTATGTGACTTAGGGGCACTCGATGTTCGCTGTGGTTTATTATGGCTCCATATATGCCTGAATTTTTTAACAGAGTTGGTACTATGTGTCCTGTGGAGCTACCAGGTTCAGCAATATCTACATGTTGAGCCATTATCTTGGTATCAAGATCAGATAGCCATTTGAGCAGATGCTGGGGTGGCGCTATGACTATCTCTGTACCACTGGCACGGGATATATTATATGTGCTCTTGACAAACTCTCTTGTGTCATCATCTGACATTTTGGTATAGTTTTTGCAGTTTATCAATAACATTGTACTATTGTGGTGTATGATCCTCACTTATAGAGATTGTGTGTATGTGACATTGTTGTAAATTCGGCTGATGAGATATAACCAAGTAATAGCTTCGTTTTTGAGATATTATTTATCACAAATACAGGTTTATTGGCATACTCAAAACAACCATGTACATGCTTAAGACGAAATGAAAAATCGTTGTTCTGAAGCTGTAACATGAAGCATAATGCCATCAGTCGGATTTGCAACAATGCCTCGGCACAGCATGCGCAAATCCATAATGTACACCATAATGTGGTCAGACATTTTTTTAACTAATAAAAATATTGATCCAAAGACGTCTGTTTTGGTTTACCTAACACTGACTCAAAGTCCATGTTTAATGGGGCCATTATTTGATCTAATGTTGACTCCATAAATTCAAGATACTTTTTTACGTCTATATCCTCTGGCTTTGCCATGGATAGCGGCTTTACGCCGGTACGGCTGTTGGTCTTGACATATGATATTATGGTGCCACGTTTGATATCTTTATTATTATCCAAAAGTTTGGCGGCCCTTACGTGTTGTGGTATGGTCTTTGTGTAATCTTCTAAATTCCTGCTCAGCATAATATTGAACGCCAACTCTTTCATGGGTATAGTCTGGTCTTCCAGACGTTTTGCACTCTCTGCTATCTTTGTTGATATGGAATTCCGGGCCAACTCAAACTCATTTTGGTCTTGTACTGATGAGAGTATGCTTGTTATGTCAATAAATAATGTCTTGATAAATTGTGGTGTGTGGGATTTTTTACCTGTTAAACCTTTGACATCCACCCATCCTTCTTTTAATACGCCAAAATAATTCTTTTTTCTATTGGACAACACACAATATCGGTACTCTTTGTCTACTTCTAAATCGACACCATGATTCTTTTTGGCTATGTCTATGACATGTTTAATCTGTTCTTCACTGGGATTTTTTAAGAATAGCGAGTCTGTATTATGTAGCAGAATATTACCAATACCTCCACAGAAATGATGGTTTGCAGTCTCAACATCATATACATAGTCGTTTGCATCCTGTACTGTAATACTCTTAATTTTATGCGGATTTGTAATGTTGCGCAGCCCTAGTGTAATTCTTATTATGCCCACAGACGATATATCAAATGAGTATGCGATACCTGCCATGTCTAATATAGTGGTTATGTGTTGTATAATGTAACACTCGTCTTGCTTGATGTCTATGTGATTGCTGTGTTGTCTTTGATACTGTTCTATGCCACTAGTAAATATTTTATTGTCGTATTCTAAACAGTGTGATTTTAAAATATTAGATGTATAATCAAGCAGAATGCCACGGCTTGTACTAATCTCTGAAATACACGCTGTAATAAAACCACACCAGTATGCCACCTTCTCTGGAACATCAATCTTGTATGGCGTATTGTGTAATGGAAATTGATTTACTGTATCTCCATTACACAATTCGGTGGGTTTTGTCTCTCTATTATTTATAACGAGGCTGTGATCTTCGGTACATTGCACAAAACCCGTGTTGGTAAGTATGCTGTATATCTTCTTTTGAGTCTTGTGTCTGTATACGTGTTTTATCTGTTGAAAGCCATTTTCAGTCCATATCTGGATATTATGTTTAGTAATAATATTGAATAACTCTTCAATGGGAATTATCTTTATGGTATTATTCATTAATATTGTCACGGGTGTACTTCCCACAACACTATCTCCATACAACACCTTTATTCCTGCATCATCGCATAGCTTGGCAGTCTCTTGTATGGTGTATCTGCCCACGGCGGTCGTGGCTTCTGCTGCAGGTAAAAAGTATAATGGAAATATCTGAGCTCCCATTACACCATAGCTGGCGTTTAGTATTACTTTAAGCGCTTGCGTAATTACTGCATACTGTTGTCTGTCTTGTTCGCTGACATCTGGCGATTTGGATAGTGTCTTGTAGTAGTTTACGCGAAGCTCGCGCAGTGATCCTATAATCAAAGCAGTTAGGCCATTCTTTTTACCACACACCCAATGTTTGGTCTTTGGTATGGTGTTTTTTTGACATTCGGGGTGCGAGCATCGGACGGTCTCATACGACAGATTCTTCACCTTTATTATGCTGGGATATAGGCTTGCAAAGTCCATGACAACGACCGTAAAGTGTACCCCCTCTATGGGCTCTATGACCAACCCACCACGATATTTTTTATCTTTAATTACCGCATCTGCTGTGACATCTTTAGAGCGTTCTTGCAGCTCACTCTGTTGTGGAATCAGTGCATTCATCTTGCGATGCTCAAAGTATAACAAACTACGAATCCACTGTGAGACTCCTAGACGTGCTATATCATCAACAGGCATCCTACCTATTCTGCTTATTATAATCAATAAATTCATCAATAAATTATTATTAAATGTAGTAAGCTTTAGTGTAATTCTAGCATCATTCCAACAGTAGTTGGCAGTCTCGTATAGTGTTAGTTCATTTAATTTTTTTCCATAGTCTATCTTTTTTTCGCCTATTAGAGCTTCGGCCACCGCATCCAAACCAAACGTATTGTACTTTCCAGAGAATGCATATATCTGGAATGACCTATTCGACATGGTACGATACAAATCCAGATGTACACCCTCTTTTAGTGTGGCAGAGTTCTTCATCATGTATAGTGGATTATCGCTGTCGGGAATTCCCAGCCGTTTAGCCCTATAATACAGGTATGGTAAATCAAATTCATCCCCATTATACGTTAATAAAAATGGAAAATCCTTCATTATGTCAAACGTATCCTGTATCATTGTTTTTTCATCGGCGTAAAATTTTATTTTTACATCAGAGTTTAGTTCATTATTCCCACGTGTGACACCGGTCTCCAAAACAAATACCTGACTGAAGTTATCCGTGCCATCAAAACCAACCGCCGTTACTTTTTTTTCAGCTAATTTAGGATCTGGTATACGTCCCTCATCTGCATCCACCTCTATGTCTACAGCAACCCGTCGTATGGGTGGTATGGGTTGGTTTAGGAGATTGGCCCACTCATTTATGAACTCCTGAAACTGCTTTGTATCCACCATCTCATCACTGGCTATATTGTCCCAGAGAAGAGATTTTAGTGCCATTTTGATATCTTTAGATATATTTTCATCTTGACTGTGTATCCTTGAATCTTTTATAGAGTAATATTTGCCAATTATGAGTCTCTTGTCATACAGATAGTTTTCATAATACTTGATGTCCGACTCCCATGTGTTTATTACATTTCGTATACTTTTATCGCTGTTTGTGCCACCTATTGCTAGAGGGTCTTCGGTGATTATCTTTGTCATTGTCACCTGCTGGTCCTTTGCCAAATCTTGTAGTGTAAAAGGTACCACATCAACTATGTCAGAACGATCACCTAATTTTATGCCTACCTCTTGAGGAGTCAAATCTGTGTAACAGTACGGTTTGTGCCCTGTAGTGTCATTCCATAGTATGATCTTTTTTGAGTCTGGCTCGTAAAACTTTAAGACCGCCGACTTTGCCACACCGTCGTATGTGGCTGAGACCAGCATGGACCGGGGAACGTCTTTGGCTTGTATCGTATTAGACGACATGGGTTACTCCACATGAGTGGATGCCAGCCTGTTTATCCATCGACTTATACGTGCCCTATCCATTAAAGTGGTCTCTACACCTGCGTCTCTAATCAGAGAGTTTGTATCTTGTGAATACTCTGTCATGTATACTATACGTTTGATTCCTATTGTAACGGCCAACTTTGTGCATTGTAGACACGGAGACAAAGTGCTGTATAATGTAGCTCCATTGGTGGTACTAATTCCCAGCATTGAGCAATGTATTATGGCATTGGCCTCAGCATGTGTACACATACATCTGTCTAGTTGCTCACCGGATTTGATCTTTCCCTGTACCCTATCGTGGCATCGTTTACACCCACCATCGCAACAGTTTGTTATTCCTGGTGGTGTTCCGTTGTATCCTGTTGCCAACTGCCTATTTCCTTTGGCAATGACGGCGCCTACCTGTCTGGCGATACAGTTAGAGCGCAAGCTTGCTAATTCTGCTTGAATCATAAAGTATTCATCCCAGTCTGGTCGTTCAAACTTCATTGTATTGTGTAGTATATCTTTAAGATATATTTCATTTGTTGTATGGGTTCCCCTCCAAAGTTTAATGCTAGTTAACTAGTGAATAAGGTTGAATTACGATCTTTAATAGCTTAAATTATTACAATAGATATGTTGTGTAGTGTGAAACCCCAAAACAACGAACCTTGGTATGTTGTCTTCATAGAACTGTATAATCTATGTGATGTATGGATTTTGAGGAGACTGCATCCAAACTGAAAAAGAGTATCGCGGAGGCTGATGGATTAGGTTTAGATGATGGGGATGTGCTTCGTGATGGGGCAAAGCTCCTACGGATGGTGAGGCGGAATTTCAAAAATGCATCCGGAAAGGATCTCTAAACTATGTAGAAAACTAGAAGGTATAAACCAGAGATTAAACAAGGACTATGATGAATATGATCATATCCCATTACGTATAGCCGAGCATTATGATAATATAGAATTATTACGGCAGGATCGAAGCCGAGTCCGTCACACAAAAACAGATATCTACAGTTCCACCCTCAAGATGGAAGTAATAATCCAGCATAATGACATCAACAAGTGATAATTTGTAGTGTGGCCTTTTCACACGCATCGACTTTTCATAGACTTCCGGCACTTAGTATGAGCATTTGAATGATGTTCTATTCAGTCTAATTCCCTGATATTTTGTGTAATAACTAATTAATCGGGTATACTATCTCTGATTGTAGTGAAATATATAGAGAAAAAGTACATACGCCAAGATACAATAGAGCATAGGGACTATCAGATAAATCTCGCTCATGATGCTGTCAATGAAAACTGTATTGTTGTTCTGCCTACTGGTCTGGGCAAGACCACCGTGGGATTATACGTTATGGCAGACTACTTGGCACGAAATACTGGCGGTTCACTGTTTTTAGCTCCCACCAGAGTGCTGGCCAGTCAACATTACAATTTTCTTAAAGATGCGATGACTTTGGATGATATATCGCTGGTGACCGGTGAGGACTCTGTACAGAAGAGAAAGCAGCGATGGATTGCCAGTGTGGTCTGCGCAACACCTGAGATTGCCCGGAACGACTTTGAAAGAGGTGTGGTGCATCCCAGTCAGTTTAATCTGGTTATATTTGATGAGGTACATCGTGCCGTGGGAGATTATGCGTATACTGTCATTGCGCAGAGATTTGTTGGCAGAGACGTTCGTATCATGGGTATGACTGCCACACTACCCAGCGAGATGGAAAAGGCCACTGAGATTGTTACACGGCTTCGGATATCCAAGGTGGTTGAACGTACGGACACAAGTGATGATGTAAAGCCATACATTCAGGATACTCAAACACAGTGGGTTATGATTGACTTGCCACCAGAGATGATTCGCATGCAGCGAGATCTCAAGCGAGCCTTGACTGACAGGTATAATATACTGAAAAGCAATGGTTCTCTGAGTTTGGGCACGCCTTCACTCTCCACACTACTTCGTATACGTCAACGTATATTCTCACAGTATCGTGGCCTGATAGTACCGTTGATGAGTGCAATTCGCATACATTATGCCCTGAATATATTGGAGGCCCATGGCATAACACCGTTTTTGAACTTTTGTGCTCGTACCCGTAAGAAGGGCGGCCCTGGGACTATTGACTTGTTGGACAACGACAAGTTCTTTTCCCGAACAGTTCAATCCGCCACACAGTACCAGTCTCAGGGGCTTGAACACCCCAAGATTCCAAAACTACGTGAACTATTGGCTAAGATACCTGGCAAGGTCTTGATATTTGCCAGCTACAGGGATACTGTGGATGTCATATATGACAATCTACAAAAGATGAATATTCCATCAGCAATATTGATAGGTAAGGCTGGCGAGACCGGCTTAAAACAAAAAAAGCAGATTGAAACAGTACAAAAGTTTCGAGATGGTCAATACAGGGTACTGGTCGCTACTAGAGTGGGCGAGGAGGGACTGGACATAGCCGAGGTGAACCATGTGATATTTTATGATAGTGTGCCCAGCTCAATACGCTACATACAACGAAAAGGCCGTACAGGAAGAAAGAATACTGGAAAATTGATAGTTCTAATTGCCAAAAATACCATTGATGAGACCTATTACTGGGTCGGAAAGAGAAAGGTAAAGGCTGCCAGTAATGTTGGCAGCAAGATGACCCGCCTATTAAACGAAAACAAGAGCAAACCTGCGCAGACCAGCATGGATGCGTTCACCTGACACAAATTTCAGAATTTAGCGTATCAAACTTTAAAAATAGTTATATGACACTAAAACATCATTTGCGTTTAATGATGAAAATTCTTACAGTGACAATCGTTGCAATGTTTGCAATTACATTGACTAGTAGCGCATTTGCGCAGACTGATGACAAAATGATGATGATGGATAGCACGCCCTTGTCTGGAACTATAACCATTGGTGGTCTATTTCCCCTTACAGGTGATATAAGCTCCATTGGTATACAAATGCAGGCTGCATCCGAGTTGGCAGTTGAGGACTTTAACGCATACCTTGAAGAAGAGGGAGCTCAGTGGCGGTTTGTACTGTCTTCAGAAGACACAGCCACCAACCCTGCAATTGCATTAGAAAAGATACAAGCCCTCTATGCACGAGGAATTAGTAATATAATAGGACCAATAACGAGTGGTAATACGCTAAACGTCAAGGACTATGCTGACAGTAACGACATGTTAATAATGAGTTGTTGCTCGACGGCACCCAATCTAGCTATATCTGGCGACAGCATCTATAGATTTGTACCAGATGACGAAAACCAAGGCAATGCGTTGGGCAATCTTCTTACCAGAGACGATATTAAAGCAATGGTTCCGGTTTGGAGGGGAGACCCATATGGAGACGGCCTGCGGGAAGCAGCCGCAGCTAACTTTGAGTCTAGAGGCGGTGAAGCACATCCTGGAGTAAGGTATGCACCTGATACGCCCGAACTGTCATTGGAGGCGGCTCTCTTGGCAAAGTATGTGCAAGAGATGGCTGACGAACACGGTACAGAAAATGTAGCAGTCTTTGTAATCGCATTTGATGAGATCGCTAGATTGATTCAATCTGCCTCACAACACCCAATACTCAGAGATGTATCTTGGTATGGAACAGAGTCTACCGCTGATTCGGACGAACTAATTAATGATAGAATTGTATCTGAGTTTGCCGACACAGTCGGCTATACGGCGATGCAACTCTTGCCTAGCCCTGGCCCTGAGAGAGAACGTATTCAAGACCAATTGACAGAAGAGCTGGGCACAACACCCAATGTATTTGCATACCAAGCATACGACTCCGTATGGGTATTGGGCAAGGCCATAATGAAGGCGAACAGTGCTGATTCAGCATACATCAAGAGCGTACTTTATGATGTGGCAGCAACCTATAGTGGTGCTACAGGATCCACAGCTCTTAACGATGCAGGTGACCTAGCAGTAGCTAACTACCAAGTGGTGAAAGTGGAAGATGGTGCCTGGATACAAAAGGACAAGTACTCTGCAGCCAGAGATCTTCTAATACCGTCCACCCAACCTGAAGAGGATGTGACAATTGGTTCCATATATCCCCTGACCGGTGACCTCTCTGCAAGAGGTCCACACAGACTGGCTAGTAGTCAACTTGGCGTTGCAGACTTTAATTCGTTCCTGACATCACTGGATATTGACTGGAAGCTTAAACTGGTTAGTGAGGATTCTGAGACCAAAGCGACTGTAGCATTTGATAAGGCTCAGGTACTTAAAACCAGAGGCATAGATGTTATCATTGGAATACCCGCAAGCGGTAACGTTCTACAAGTCAAATCATACACTGACACCAACAATATGCTCGTACTCAGCTGTTGCTCTACATCGCCAACTTTGGCCATTCCCAACGATAGTATCTTTAGGGTGGCTCCTGATGATGCCACACAAGCCCGTGCCCTTGCTAAATTGATGGAAACTTCAGGCATAGAGCATCTAGCTATAATACACAGAGGAGATGACTATGCAGACACATTGGCTGAATACACCGCAGAGAACTTTATGAAGTTTGGTAATGCGGAAGAACCGATCCGTTACATTGAAACATCAGAATACTCTAGTTCAGTATCATTGCTGGCAGATACGGTACAAGAACTAGTGGATGCACATGGTGCAGACAAAGTTGCAGTATTGATGATATCATTCGATGAATCTGTAAATATCGTTCAAACTGCAGCCTCATATCCCATTCTAGATGATGTTAGGTGGTTTGGTGCTGAAACACATGTCGGAGTATCGTTCTTTGCAGACGATGCAATTGCCGATGAGTTTATCAATTCGGTAGACTTTACGGCATTGTTTGTGTCTGATGAGGGCAATGAAGGTGATGTGACTGAACGTATTACACAACACATACGAGACAAATTTGGTGCAGATCCTGCTTCATACGTGAAGCAAGCATATGATGCTGCATGGCTCATAGGATTGTCCATACTTGTAAGCGGCTCTGATGATACATCTGTATTAAAAGAAACCTTACCTATTGTGGCATCAACGTATAGTGGTGCCTTGATTTCTACTGAAATGAACGAGAATGGTGACTTGCTACCATTGGACCTTGCAATATGGCAAGTAATTGATAGCGAATGGGTAGAACAAGGTACGTATTCACTGTCTACAGGTACGATTATACCAAAATAAGAGACTATTTTTTTACTTTTTAAAACTATAACCGTAGGTACTCCTACGATGACGAACGAAGCATCATGTTGTCTCTGAAATAAACTGTCAGTACGAGACTTGATATGTAAGGTTCGATATAATTTGTGGGATGAATATCTTGTGGCACAAAACAAATTTATGGATTGTGTGATGGAAAAAAAATTGTGGACCTGCGCAGTCTAATATCTGATCATGCCGACTTTCCAAAGAAAGGAATACTCTTTCATGACTTTGCACCCATACTCAAAGACCCACAAGCACTATCGTACGTTATAGATGAATTTTCAAACCTATACGATATGAATAATGTGGATGTCATAGTCGGCATAGAGTCCCGCGGTTTCATACTAGGCACGGCCATGGCAGTCAGACACCAGAAAGGCTTTACAATGATTCGAAAGGCTGGCAAAACTCCCGGTAGAACCATAAAAACATCATATGAACTAGAGTATGGGAGTAGTACCATAGAGATGAGATGCGATGCATTAGACAAGGGTCAGAGGGTTCTGTTGTGTGATGACTTGTTGGCTACCGGCGGTACCATGAAGGCGGCCGCGGACCTTGTAAACAGCATGGGATCTATAATATCTGGAATGGCATTTATCATAGAGTTGACTGATTTGAATGGACGAAACACAATAGGAGACTACAACATACACAGTCTGGTGAAGTATTAGATGAATACAGCAGAGATTGGAATATTTGGCGGTACTGGCATATATGACTCTGATTTACTATCAGATGTACGACAGGTGTCAGTACAGACACCATATGGCAGTACGTCTTCAGAGATAACACTAGGTGTTTTTGATGGGATGAATGTAGCATTTCTGCCCCGGCATGGCAAAAAGCACTCTTTGGCACCTCACATGATAAATTATCGGGCTAATGTATGGGCGTTTAAAGAGCTGGGGGTACAACGTATAATATCCCCATCGGCCGTGGGGAGTCTAAAGTTGGATATAGAGCCCGGACATTTTGCCATACCGACTCAATTTATAGACAACACAAAGGGACGAAAGACATCATTTACATCCGAAGGCAATGTCATACACATATCCGTTGCCGACCCGTTCTGCCCCCAACTACAAAATGTCATATATGATATATCTGATACAATACCAACAAAACTTCACCCTGACTGTACCTATGTGTGTATAGAAGGTCCTAGGTTCTCTACAAAGGCAGAATCAAATATGTATCGTACATTGGGCGCCGATATCATTGGAATGACCGTGGTACCCGAAGCTCAATTGGCCCGCGAGGCTCAAATGTGTTATGTTTCTATATCCATGGTTACCGACTATGATGTCTGGGCAGAGAGACCAGTTACGGCAAAGGAGGTTGCCGCCACAGTCTCCCAAAACTCTGAGACATTCTCTGCTATGCTAGGTGCACTACTAAATAACATGCCAAAACAGAGAGAGTGCTCATGCGCAGATGCACTACAAGATGCCACCCTTTAACTGTCTGCAAAACTCTCTTTTTGTAGCCCTTCTGGAAGATTGATGTTTCCCTGCACCAAATTATGTTGAAGCGTGTCTATTATGTTATCTATATCATAACCTAGGGATTTTATCTCTTTGATGGTCTTTTTTGTAAGTTTGGCTCCAATGTTTTGACCTCCAATCCTTCCAAATGCAATGGCACTAAACCCAAAAGAGTTACCGTCCATCTCAAACCTACCTGTTACCTTGGCGGCCATCTGGCTGCCATCCACCGACTCTACGTACACATCCATATCCGTCATATCTCTACAGCTTTGTTTATATGATCATCAATTAAAAAACTCCAATAACCTTCCTCGACCACCTGATAGTTCTCTACTGATATGTCTACAATCTCGTCATCTATGCGTTCGTGCTTTATTATGCCATTTTCAGGAAGCCTCACCAGAGACCAACGGTCCTTGCCTTTTTGAAGTTTTGATATTAGAACGCCCCACTTTTCATCAGGTTCTATATGCGGCATACCCACTATGTCTGCTATGGCCTCTATTCCCAACTGCTTCTCCTCACAGAATCTCTTTTTACAGGCACCACAACGCCATACATCTACAGAGCCTATTGTGCGCTCATTGATGTTTATGTTTACTACTCCAAAGTATACTGGCTGATGTGTGCAGGACTCCGAGTCCATGACATTTGCATTATTATGATGCCTATTTAGTTCTTGCATTATCGTATGACTCCTCTAAGACTACCCCGATATTATCTACTGCCTTGTTGCGCACAAACGGAACGTTTCGCCTCTCACACTCTCTTCTGTACATATTTACAGCAGTAAATCTAGGATGCATTGCTTCATACTCTGATTTGCCATACTCTATGAATCCACCCAGTGATATAAGAGACTCTGCTGCAGACTGTGCCTCCTGATGGGATATCTTTAACATCTCTGATATTTTATGCGCATCCATTCTGCCAGTGGTATTAACCAAAAGGTACACTCTTGTCTGCATATGACTCAGGCCAACCTCCTGCATCAGAGTCCTCTCCAAATCTTTGATTTTACTATCTGTTGTCATCTGTTTGTTTCACAAATATCCTTTTTGCCAATTTATATGCGAGTATCATGGTTGCAAAATGAACTGCTGCCGCTACAATGGCAGGCATAACCATCTCTCCAGTTAGATACCATAATATTAAAAATGTCGATACCGATGGAACAGTTATTATCGCTCCTAGTATGGAGCCCCGAACAAATATGTCCCTGGTGGATAACTTTTCCATGTTCTCACAATATAAGATGCTATAATAAAAACTACCGTTGTATTTAATGGGAATTCTATAGTACATTAGAAATCATATTATTGTTGGGTCCAGAACTCCAAAACATGATACTGGGTTTTAAATAAAGTAGTCTTAACCACAGCTTGGTTATTCTTGCTAGTGTTTGCAATTGTAGCCATAATGGCCCCATCCAATGAACGAAACAATATCTAAAATACCACATGTTATGCCACATGAGCGGTATCTAAAGACAACTATATTTTTTGAAGTGGTTTAATCCCTTTCATATACAAAGGCTCGAATCTGTAAATGTATCGTCTTGTTTACTTTCGTTCGAAATCATACGTGGTCTGGGCAGTGTTTGTTCTATCCTCAACTATTATGGTGTATATGCCTGCTGTTTTGATTGTCCAGGGCAGTATTCCTGTACCATCTGTAGTGATGTATGACCTTAATGGCCCTTCTATGAGAGTATCCCCAGCAAGTATTCTCACAGTCACCTGCGAGCCACTTGCGCCACTTACCACAATGGATGTATCCTGACCAACAGTCCTGATATTTACAGAGAGGTTATTCTGTTGCGCATCATCTACGATAACACTAATTATATCTGATGTCTGTCCGCTGGACATTTTGATGGTCCAGTCTCCGTTTATGGCATTTAGCGGTATGCGAACCTGTCTCTCTGATACTAGACCTGTTCTATCTGAGAAGGTATCTATCGTCTGCACTATGTCGCCATTCGGATCCAACAATGTAATCCTGATTATGACATTGGGTGTGACCATACCAAGTATCTGTACCTGCTCGCCCGGAGAGTATCTATCCTTTATGGTGTCTATCTTTATCTCTGATGCACTCATGGAGAGACCGACACCAAATCTGTAGCTGGTCTGAGCAGTCCCCTTCTGTGCTATTGCTGTATATACGCCGGTGGAAAAGTTCTGTATACTCATTTCGTATACTGCCCTGCCGTTGCTTTGCAGCTCTATGGTGTCTCTGAACACAATGGTGTCGGTGGGGTCGGTCACCAAAAATGTAACCATCTCATTTGGCATACTCTCGATTGTAACTTTGGGTCTGTCAGAATGAAGATAATTGGACTGATCAAACATTATACGGACGGGTACTTCGACCTCGCTACCTAGACCAGCATATGTGACATGATGCTCTGAGCCCTGTGTGAGTATCAACGTGTATGTTCCTAACAGTGAGTTTGTCTGTGTCGGGTACTCCCACTGTATTGTACCATCAGCGCCCACCTGTATGGTATCTATTGCAACATCATTGCCGTTGGGACCCTGTAGTATCAATGATACATCAACATTTGGTGCAACTTCGCCCTCAAACCGTAACGTCTGGCCAGGCTCAAAGACTGAACGTACGGCTTTCACTAAAATCTGTGTGTCTGACTCAACAGTCCATGTACGACTAATGATGCTACTTCCATCAGTTATCTCTATGGTGTATTCACCAAAGTCCGAGCTCAGAGGTATTACCATACTATCGCTTAAACTCCACAGGCCATCCGAGCTTATGCTTACAGGAACACTACTTACAGCTTCTCCCTGCGGATTGATTAGTGTGGCTTTGATAGTTGTACCCGTGGGACCAGTTCCGGATATATCTACGAAATCCCCAATACGATGTGTATCCTTGATGGATGTTATGGCTAGTGTGGTGTCTATGCTTGTATCCGGCGCAGCTTCCAACCTTAAACTCAACGGAATTGACTCATTACCGATCTCGTCGGTTATTACAAACTCAATTCTGTCCTTCAGGTTTTCTGGGAGCGTCAATGTTGTAACAAAGCCCCCACTCGAATCTGTCATGAACGAGCTCATCTTGATATCTTGTATGAACAACTCTAGATTGTGATTGGGTGCAAAGTCGACCCCCACCACACGTATGGTGGCACCAACTATGGGTTTTGATGGTATAGTATAGAATGTAGACTCTGAAAGTATGCCATCTGAACTTGTCGACGTAACTTCGGGTGGCTCCTGAGGCGTTTCATCTAATGCCTCATGCCGTATTATCCAGCCTTGCTCAAGTATGTCATCCCCACTAGCCATTAGCCAGGCTAATTGAGCGCCCTCTCCCTGAAACTTTAATCCAACCTTTACGGATTGGTTAGGCTCAAGCATACCGTTTATCATTTGAAGTGTCTGCTCATCGGATACGACCCTCCAACCAGGCTCTGCTACATATGACTGTATACTATGATCAGTTGTAAACCATATTGCAATTCGGTCTATATCAGTATCATATATGTTGGTGAACTCTGTTAGTATACTGTTGTCTAGAATTGATACATCTGTCTGTGCATAGACATTTGCCACCGCAATAACACACAGTGCCGATATGACTACACCTAGTATCATTATATGCTGATGTATAATAATCACAAATAAGTATTAGTCGCTTTTGTATTGGTTTACGTGCTCTGCTATGGTCCTGTATAGTGACCTAAAGTTGTCCCGTGTCTGACTACTGAGAAAGTCTGTCTGACGGGTGGAAATCTTGTCGCATATGTAACGAGTTATGTCCAGATGATCAAACTCTCCCCAGTCATCCTCGTAATGTTCGCTCCATATCTCTGATAGTGACTTGACTATGCCACCATCCCCGTCCACCAACTCAGAGGGTATGTCGGTGTACCTCTTACCCCGAAGCTTGACCTCATATGTCTGGTTTACCGCGTACAGATAGTCATTACGGGCAATATAATCCTCTATTGACTCTAGTTTTTTACCATCTCTCTCATAGAATACTGTCTGTATGCTTGAGAATCCGTTTTGAGCCAAGGCTGCCGCTATGTGACGTGACTCTATTGTGTCGTCTAGCAGTATTATTGTCTTGTAGCCATGATCCCTATAGAATATGGATAGAGGTAGGACTGCATCCTTTGAGTGACTGGCCACGACATTTAGCGGGTTCATGGATATGCTGGGATCTTGAACAAACTTATCAAATGCATTCAGATACATCGCATCAGACATGGTTTCCACTATGACTACGGGTCGGGAGTTGATACCAATACTTGTGTCTGTTATGGACTGAACTAAACCCCGGGATAAACCATACAGTATTGGTGTCAATGTCTTACTATCTGCATTCCAATAGTCATAGAAGATTCTACTAAGGTGTCGCCGTCTGTCCAACTCCACTACTAACAGATTACCTGGATTATAATCAAATATCATAAAGGGTGAGTGTGTTGCGTATAATACCTGATTTGAACCTGCCAGATCCCTGAGCAAGTCTGCTATGCCCAACTGTTGTGTCGGGTGCAGATTACGCGCCGGCTCATCAAGTAGCAGTATGGCCTCTTTTAGCTCTGCACGTTGTGTCTCAGCAGCAAAGTTGACTATGAATGAAAATGTCCACTTGAATCCTTCGGCCCGACGATTCAACAGTCCTGTATTAGTAATAGTCCCATCATGGTGTACGTCTGATATGACAAGACTCATTATATTTCCCGGATTGTACCTCAAATCCACACGTATGGGGTCCCCCTTCCAGGTGGGATTCAGTCTCTTTGTCAGTCGGTTGCTGGAAGTGTTCAGTATCTTTATGAGTGTGGAGGGACTGTCCTTGAAAGACTCCAAAGCGTCCAAATCCAGCTCTGCTAAATAGAACAAATTCCTCACAGTCTCTGCCTTGTCGAACTCTTCCACATACTCTATGGCATCCCTTCTCTTTTCTCTTTGATCATCACTAAACTCATTGAGATTGATATTTCCATGTATCTTTTTGTAGTCGGAGAAGTAGACAAATCTAGGATGTAACTCTGAACTGATAAAGTTCTCCAATGTCTTTCTCTGACTCATGCCTTCCATTATACTCTCAAAACTGTTCTGAGGGCTCTCGTATATTGCAGTCCACTCTTTCAAGACCTGATCCTCCCGCATGGCTATTGTTCTTATCTGCGTATTCAAATGATTAAATCCTGCATCAAATTCCTGTGATGTCTGTGGTTGAGGCGACTCAAGAAAGGTTGAATCTATCTTTTCTCGTATGTGATTGGGTATGGTACTTAAAAAAGTCTGAACATCATTTACAAAGTTACTCCAAGATCTGGAGTCAGGCTGTATGGTCTCATCAATCTGTACATCTCCAAAACTATACTGCACTTCTGAAGATTTGTTGGTACGAAAGAGCTTTATCTCTCTTATCTCTGGTATGTCTGGAAAATTTTCTTGTATTATGGTAGTCTCTGTCTGTGTCAGCTCAAAGTTGCCTTCTGCCAGTACTATCTCAGACTTTAACTCCTCGGACATCTCATCACACAAGTCCAGCTCTGAGGCGTGCCCATCCTTGTTTAGAAGTGTGAGGGCTTCTAGTATTGTGGTCTTACCACTCTCATTGCGCCCCACAAATGTGGCCAAATCTCCCACTGATATCTCGCCAGAGTCATGTATACATCTAAAAGCCCTGACACGGAATTTGCGCAATCGCATTAATGTTTTGTATATATACAGAGCGATTTAATTCCTTCGGGAGTGTGCGCAATCAGGAGGTCTGTATCCGATAACTAGAGCAATAATAACTTACATATTTTATCAATAAATTGGACTATTACACAGTCTTTATGTTGTTACTTTCGTCGTCGTCTCTGCCCAGGCTTATTCTGCCCAGGAAACCTACTTAATAATATCCTTTTACGATAGTTACTCTTGTTCTGTAGACTGGAGTTTGTGCCTATTCTTTTACGACCATCTATCTTTGGTGTCTGACCTCGAACTTTACCTGCTTTTGTAAGCGAACCGTGAGTTGCCATTATACATTATAATGATTCTAGTTGAAATTTAATTGTTGTGCAGAGGACAACGGGAATTATATACATGAGTAGGCAAGATACTTGGCCAATGGGTGTATATTTATAAAGTACTATAATGTATAAAACAGCATGTATCGGTCTTGTGGCTTCCGCATAGAGTTAACACATTCACAGGCGCGCCACATATCCAATATACGGGACTCGCAGCGGTTCGTGTACAACTGGGCCGTGGAGCGGCTGCTAGCCGACCCCACACTTACCGCATATGACCTTTCCAAGGAGTTCACCAAGGTGAGGCGTTCCGTACGGTGGCTACAAAGAGTGGAGCGCATATACCAAAATACTGCCATACACCAGGTCCGCGCTGCGGCAGATGTCTCGAACAAATACGGCAATGGTGAGCTAAGTCTCCGTTCCAGAAAGCGCAGCAATACAAAGGCAATATCATGTGATGTGTAGCCGCGATTTGTAAACAACAAACACGCGTCATTGCCGGGCCTTGGTGTTGTTGAATTGTGCGAGGAGCAGCCATATCAGTTTCCACACAACTGGTTGTATGGCGCCAGGTCATTCCGTTTGGTACAAGTTACACCAAAGTCGTGGATGCACGTTAAACCATGCGACCACATCTACCGGCTACATATAACATATACTGTATCAGCACCCGAACAGCGCGCCAAAACTGGTGTTGTTGCTGGCATAGACCGAGAGATAACAAACCCAACCGTTGTATGTAAGACAGACCATGACACATCAAATATCATATCATATGATACTGCAACTGCGTTCCGCACGAACCGCACATGGAATGATGAAGCGCGCCGCACCATATCACGCCGCAACAAACACTCCGATTCGACGTATAAAATTAAACGCAAACGAGAAAAGTACAACCAAGGTAATGCAAATGACCGCGAGTATGCGGAGTGGCTTCTAGCCAAGAAGATATGCGAGGGTGTGGATGCAATATATGTTGAGCAGCTCAATCTGGAGGCCATGACTCGGCGCGGTGGCCGGCACAAGAAGGGCACGAATCGCGGCATGAGGTTCATTAGACATAGTATGATACTGCGAAAGATACGCATTGTTGCGGAGCGACTGGGCATCCATGTAATAGAAATAAATCCAAAACACACCAGTCAGGAGTGCAGCGTGTGTGGCTACACAAACAAGGAGAACCGAGATGGGGAGACGTTCAAGTGTTTGGGATGTGGGCATGTAACAAACGCCGACGGTAACGCGTCAGTGAATATGATTCAACGGGGAACCGGTATGAAGGTTCCCGCGGGGGAAGGAATAGCCCTCGAAAGGCGTGAAATGGGCCGGAACCGGAAGCCCCCAGTTTGTGCAGTTCCGGACGCCAGACGGCGGCGCGAGAATCAAGCGTGTAATCGACCCGAGACATCAAGCGCCATGAAGCATCTGGGAAGATATGTGTATGTTGTGCGTGTCTACTCAGGTATATAATTCTCAGAACAACGTTTCATAATTTGTATGTCTCCCGGCAGCAGATTGGTGTAGCGGACCCCTACGGACAGTCAGATCACTAAGTACATAGCGTGCCATATGAAGATAAAGATCGTATACGGACAAAAGAATCGAACGGTCACTCCCCATACGGCAAGCCCAAGCGGACACCGGCAGAGAAGGATACTAGGAACGTGGCTCTGGAGCAGCTGGGCGGTGGGTGCACCACCGCGTTGCTTGCCAAAATAAAGATAAGCGCAAAAAACACCAGGAGTGGAATGAGAGGGTCGGGTACAACAGCAAGTGGATGGTGACGATTATAATATACTCATTCAAGAGGCTGCTGGGCAAGGCGCTCCGGGCGGTAAAACCTGAGTATATAATGATAGATATTGCTACAAAGATAACCGTGTATGACAAAACCCGGGACGTTATGCGTAAGGCCACGGAGTGAGACGTATATAACGCCGTCCCGTGCGGCCCGGAATCCGCATGGTGGTCGGACTGTCCAGGTTGCGTTAGGTCACGAATTATAAAATACTGTTTCGCAGCGCCCATCCCGTGACCGCGCTATATTCGCCGGGCTCCAGACCGGCCGTACCGCAAGGTCGCGCGAATGGCTATCGCAGAAACGCGGAGCAGATAGCAAAGATTGGTTCCGACTGCCAATCCAGTCTCAGTTGTGTTTCACGTAAATCGTAAATTAGTTATGGACAAGAGGTCTACATAATCTCTACTGGATGCCTATGCGCAGGTCTAATCACTAATGTCTTGACAACGGGCCCATTCCCATTGAATGCCGGGCCCCTCTAGACCCGTAACTTTTTGGATAATGGCATGAGATGAGGTCCTCAGTCCAGTCGACTACTACCACTCATGCAGATAATACAAAAATGCGTCAATCCGCATTCAAATTATGTGCATCGGTTTTCGTAATGGGCTGACATGACTCCATTTTTCTTGCTGCACTCTTCACCATCTCCATCATACATTTCGATCCCATCCATTGGTAGGTCGCTGTCATTCGTTGTGTTGGCACCATCTACTTCTACCGCATGAACGTGCCGCCGGCTAAGAGCATACTGATTCCGGTAATTACAAAGACTGCACCCAGGCCTGCCATGAGTAATTTTTTGTTCATCAGTGTCTATGTGCAAACAAATTATATAATATTTATGTAATGTTACAAGGCGGAAAGTTATCTCTGCTTGCCTGTAGGTGTAAAGTTTGGGTGTCTGGCTTGCCCGCCGGTAGAATGCGTACTTCGTTACAGGCGCCTGATTTGACATATACATCAAGGCGCTGTTCATTTGGCCTAGCACTCCTTCAGTATGTTTTTATATTTCCGAGGACTCTCCACGCGTGATGAGATCAGCTCCATACCTGTTGGTCCTGCTGGTGGCTGTAGCAGGTGTGGCCATGTGGTCTGACTCGCTAGCCGATCATGCAGAGGTAACTATATCCATCCGGGATGGAGCAAACCAGTTGGGATGTGAGCAGTATGATGCATGCTATAGCCCCAGCGCCGTGTCACTTGATGCTGGTGGCGAGGTGATCTGGTCCAACGACGATTCTGTCACTCACGTTATAGCCAGTGGTACGCCGGAGAACGGTGATACGAGGTTCGCCCAAGCTACACTGGAGCCAGGCCAGACGTACTCACTACGCCTGCATGATCCTGGTACCTATCCGTTCTACGACCCAGACCACCCCTGGATGACCGGGATGATAACAGTGCAGGGTGGGGCCGCTGATGACCATCACGATGGCGACGGCCAGCCGGTCTCCCCTCTGCACGGAACGGTCGTGGTGGGAGCATTACATGCCATCACCGGAGAACTAAGCGACATAGGAGGAGAGGCGCGGGTGGGCGCCAAACTGGCCGTATCCGACTTTAACGAATATCTAGAGGAACAGGGCGCCGGATGGAGGCTTGAGATCGTCGAAGAGGACACAGCTACCGATCCGGATACTGCTCTTGAAAAGATAGAATCTCTTCACCAGCGGGGGATTGGCATACTACTCGGCCCGCCGGCCAGTGCCAGTGCCGTTAACATAAAGGAGTATGCTGATTCGCAGGGGTTGCTACTTTTGTCCTGCTGCTCTGCCGCGCCCAGTCTGAGCATTGCAGATGACAGCATCTACAGACTGGTTCCCGACAGTGCCAACCAGGCAATCGCCTTGGGTAAATTACTTGAGCTCAACGGGATAGAGGTACTGGTTCCAATATGGCGGGGAGATGCCTATGGCGACGGAATGCGTGCCGCCGTTGCGGAGATCTTTGAGGCCGCCGGTGGAGTGGTCAGCAACGGGGTACAATACGGGGACGGCCCGTCCCCGAGTATGACGGTCCCGCTAGACGGGGATGTCGGGGCCGATACAACAGACGCGCCTGACCTACCCGCATACCACAACGAGGCCGGCCTTCTAGCAGAACACGTCCGGGAGGCCGTAGACCGCCACGGCGCCAACAAGGTGGCCGTACTGGCGGTATCCTTTGATGAGATGACCGAGATAGTGCTGGCTGCCTCCCAGCACGACATCCTGGATGATATACTCTGGTTTGGCTCCGGCTCGCTGGCCAACGCGCCCTATCTGGTAGAGGGTGAAGCCATATCTGACTTTATGGGGACCGTCAACTTCACAACGGCCTCGTCGATGGTCAGTCCTGGATACAGGTTCGACAACGTGACGGACAGGGCCTTGGAGATAATCGGCAGAACACCTAACCTGTTCACATACTCAGCATACGACTCCGTCTGGCTGGTAGGCAAGTCGATAATGGAGGCCGGCAGTACCGAGCCGGCCGCAGTCAGGGAAGTACTGCCGGAGGTAGCTGCCTCCTACAGCGGTGCCATGAGCAGTACCCAGCTGGACGAGGCTGGAGACCTTTTGCTTGCCAACTACAGAATATGGACCATTGTAAACGGCACTTGGGTGGAGACGGGCAAGTACTCTGCGGAGAGAGACCTACTGGTAGCCGCCGTCCAGCCGACCGGCGAGGTGCGCATAGGAGCACTATATCCGGTGACCGGCAGCACCAAAGGGGCCGAGAACCGGGAGGCCGCACTATTGGGGGCCAGAGACTTTAACGCATTTCTGTCTAGTATCAACGTGGACTGGCGGCTGTCCATCATACCGGAGGATACCATCTCCAACCCCTTCACGGCGCTGGTCAAGGCCCGGGAGATGCACCAAGACGGCATCGACATTATAATCGGACCCCAACTCAGTATCAACGTCGAACGGGTGGGCAGGTATGTCAACCAGAACAGCATGATGCTGCTCAGCTGCTGCTCCACCGCTCCGAGCCTGGCTGTTCCCGGAGACGGAATATTTCGGCTCATCCCGGACGACTCCAAGCAGGGCGTTGCGGTAGGCAGACTACTGGAAAGCGCAGGCATCAAGGCGATGGTTTCCATATGGCGTGGTGATGTCTACGGCGATGGCCTGCGGGCTGCTACTGCCGAGAGCTTCGAGTCTAGAGGCGGTATCGTGGGAGATGGTGTGCGGTACGGTATCGCCGAGACGGACTTTACAGAGGAGGTGGCAGCTCTGGCGGATGAGGTCAGAGCCATGGTGAATGAGTACGGGGTCGACAAGGTAGCAGTCTTTGCGGCATCCTTTGGTGAGGGCGCCAAGAAGATCGCAGAAACGTCATCCACGGTCGACATTCTTACCGATGTCCGATGGTTCGGCTCCGAAGCACTGGCTAAGACCCCCGTACTGACCGAGGAGGCGCTGCTCGACCTGGCCCATTCGGTCCGGTTTACCGCCTTACAGGTGGCCGACAATCCGGGCTACTCGTACGAGCGCGTGCACCAGCACATATCTGATACATTCGGGCAGGAACCTACGTCTCATGTCTACCGTTCCTATGATGCTGTATGGCTGGTCGGCCTGTCAATACTGCATACGGGGATGGCAGATGCAACCGCCGTCAAGTCCGTATTCCACGATGTAGCTTCTGGTTACAACGGCGCCCAAGACAGTACCGTGCTGAACGAGGCAGGCGATTTGGCCTCCGCCGATTATGCCGTCTGGCAGGTAGTCGATGGAGAATGGAAAGAGATTGGCCGATATTCGTTGCTTGACGACTCGTTGGCGATACACGATCATGGACAATCCAGTGGTGACCATGAGGTGGATCGCGACCCCTAGATTCTGTCCTCGCGTGTCTGAGTCGTGATTTTACGCACAGATATAATTCGTGCACAAGTCCGATTCGAACGCACCATCAATGCGTGTTCCTCCGGTTCCGGAGCGGCCGGATGCCCGACTCCCATCCTATGTGCTCGGGACTTGTTGGACCGTCCGGCGTGGTGATCCACAAGCGGTGTATGATAAACTTGCTGAACCATACAACAGGTGTCGTCAAAAACTCGCCGATATTCGTTCCGGACCAAAATGCATACGATGCCCCCCGCCCCGCATGGCCCGGGATCCGCATCGTGGTCGACTGTCCAGGCCGCGTTAGGCCACGAATTATGAGGTGCTGTCCTCGATACACTATTTTTAAATTGGGACATTACACAGAATACAACATGGTGGATGGCATCAAATTAAGATTGAATCGTATTATGCGAGATGGAAAGATGTTATGTGTTCCCATGGATCATGGCATATCAAATGGCCCCATACCTGGTCTTGAAAGACCTGAGGATGTAATACAAAAGTGTAAGGGTCTTACTAGTGTAATTATAAACAAAGGTATACTAAAATCATTATACCGTCCGCCAGATGTGGGTATACTTGTACACTTTTCTGCTAGCACATCCCTCTCACTTAGCCCCAATCGCAAGATGCTGACCGGCAGTGTGGAGGAGGCTGTTCGCATGGGTGCAGACGGTGTCTCATTGCACATAAACGTAGGTGGTAAGGAGGAACCAGAGATGCTGTCCCAACTAGGGGAGGTGGCTGATCACTGTCAGATGTGGGGTATGCCACTACTGGCTATGATGTATCCTAGAGGTGAAAATATACAAGACCCACATGATCCCGATATAGTGGCCCATGCGGCCCGTATTGGCGCCGAATGCGGTGCCGATATAGTAAAGACAGTATATACAGGCGATGTGAAGTCTTTTGCCAAAATAGTACACAGTACACCAGTGCCCATAGTAGTGGCAGGTGGTCCACGAGTCGACGGTGATCACGGTATACTACAGATGACACAAGACATAATGGAGGCAGGCGCCAAAGGTGTTACATATGGCAGAAACATATTCTCCCATAGAGACCCCCCAGCCATAACCACTGCATTATCTCGTATAATATTTGGCGGAGAGTCAGCAGGATCGGTGATGTAAAGTGTCTGAGAATAAAAATATTATTGTGGCCCCCACCAAAGTCGACCCGAATTTTCTTCAAAATATATATGAATTAGGCATTAGGACCATATTTGCCGATACAGTTAACACATTTGATGTTCCATTAAATGTGATACGTCCCAGCGGCGATTCTACATATGTCTGGGAAAGTGATAATAATGAGCGAGCAGGCAGGCGCTATCACATACTGTCTAATGCCGACATACAGATTATGCTCAATGACGCATCTGCTGGGCTAGACTTTGTTATAGCTGATGTGGATGACTGGAAGATAATACCATTAGAGAATACAATTGCCAAACTGCACGATGTGGACTCAAAGATACTGGTTGTGGCCAAGACGGCCGATGAGGTGCGCAAGATGTTCTCCATACTGGACATTGGTGTGGATGGTGTCATCTTGGAGACAGACTCTATACAGGAGGTCTCAAATACAGTATCTCTCCAAGACCAGTCATCCTTTGAGATGATACCTGCCCGAGTTACCGCAGTTCGCGAGGTCGGTGATGGTGAAAGGGTCTGTGTTGATACGGCATCCATCCTACACATGGGTGAAGGGCTATTGGTGGGCAACCGTTCAAACTTTCTATTCCTAATACATAACGAGTCGGTAGGCTCATCCTTTACATCCCCCCGCCCGTTTCGTGTAAATGCTGGTGCCGTCCACTGCTATACGCTATCTCCTGATGGTACAACCAGGTATCTATCTGAGATAGAGAGCGGCTCTGAAGTAGTAGTAGTCACAAAGAGTGGTGCTTCACGTCGCGCCATAACCGGACGCTCAAAGATAGAGCGGCGACCCATGCTGTTTGTTACTGCTACCACATCTTCAGAGTCTGGAGGAATAATTGCCCAAAACGCTGAGACAATACGATTTGTACGTCCTGATGGTGAGCTGGTGTCGGTGACACACCTAAAGGAAGGAGATGAGATAATGGTACATGCTACACCTGCCGCCGGACGTCACTTTGGCATGAAGGTGGCAAGTGAGTATATACTGGAGAAATGAAGTATACCACATGCGTCTCCATAGCTAACCAGTCCCCCGAAGCTATACTGTTGCAGATTGATGAGGTGTTAAAGTCATCCAAATATGTGGAGCTGCGACTGGACTATTTGAAATCTACTGATGATGTGATGTATCTTCTAAAGAAAGCTACTCCATATATGGGCAATGTAATCTGCACCCTAAGACCCAAGCGTGAAGGAGGTCTGTACGATGGTACAGAATCCCAGCGAATACAACTACTAAAAACTATATCTGAGTACAAACCTTACCTTTTAGATGTGGAATATTCTACTATAGCAAAGACCAATCTTGCCGATGATCTATTATCTGACATAATGGTGTCTTGGCATGATTTTGAAGGCACCCCAAAATTAAATACGCTTATACATCAAATGAACCAGATGGCCGACTACTCAAATGTAGTAAAGATAGCTACATTTGCCAAGAGTACTATGGATGTCGCCAAAGTCTTGGCATTATACGCTCATGCAAAGACACCTTCTCTGGTAGCCTTTGCCATGGGTAATACAGGACGATACAGCCGGCTCTGTGCAATGCATATGGGTAGCCCGTTCATGTATGTTTATGTGGGCAAGGCTGTGGCGCCTGGCCAATACTCACTTCAAGATGTACGGAAGATAGAAGAGGAAGGTGTGCTATAAGATAATGACTGTCAAAAACACAAAAGCATTTGCCATAATAGGCGACCCCATCGACCATTCTTTGTCGCCGACAATTCACAATGCAGCGTATAGGCGCTTGGGTATGAACTGCATGTATATGGCGTATCGTGTACGGGCCGATGAGTTAGAGGAGGGCGTAGAGTCACTCAAAGAGGCCAATATACAAGGGTTCAATGTTACAATTCCCCATAAGGTAAGTATAATGAAGTATTTAGATCATTATGATCAAACATGTAATATCATAGGCGCAACCAATACTGTACGTATGAAAGATGGCGTATCATACGGGTACAACACAGATATGGACGGATTCTTAAAACCTCTGATAGATAGGAAGGTTCAACTCAAAGATGCAAACGTATTGCTTTTGGGGGCGGGCGGTTCGGCGCGGGCCGCGGCATTTGGGTTTATCAAACATAAAGTGAACAGTATACGTGTATGTAATCGTACAATAAGCAAGGCCGAGTTACTCTCTGAATTTTGTCGTGAATACGGGGTGTCATCAGATGCGGGACCCATACCTGATAGCATACATGCTGAATTTGATATAGTGGTGAATAGTACCTCGCTGGGAATGGGTGGCGGACAACCTACAGATGTAAAAAATATATCGCCAAACACGACAGTATATGATATAGTGTATAGGCCTATAACCACGCCCCTACTGAAACAGGCCTCTGAGGCCGGGGCGCAGATCATACCCGGATGGGAGATGCTACTACATCAGGCAGAGTTGGCATTTGAGATACTCACAGATGCAAAGGCGCCCAGTGATGCCATGCGCCGTAGTCTTTTGGGAGGCTTTTGATGAGGAGTGCCCTAGCTACTACGCATGGGGCCATATCTTTGGTGAATGCAATAGGTACCGGACATGGTGTTACCATGGGCACATCACTTACCACAACTGTTCGTATGTCGACTGTGCCTGGTAAAGGCATTACTATACACACGCGCAACCAGAGCTCAAAGATGATAGCCTTTACCATACAGAACATAGTGCCTTCTCATGAATTGGGGCGCAACAAGATAAATGTCTGGGTGGACTCACAAGTGCCCGTTGGTTGTGGTCTTAAAAGTTCCAGCGCAGTCTCTACTGCAGTGGCCATGGCATGCTCTAACGTATTTGATCTGGATGTGCCCGAAAAGAAGTTGTTAGCGGCCGGAATGGATGCATCCATTCGTTCTGGTGTCAGTATAACGGGGGCATATGATGATGTCTGTGGGTGTTACTATGGAGGAATAAATCTGGCGTACAACTACAAGGCAATCCGATTTCGTCGAGATCGTATATCTTCAGACCTCAAGGTGGTGTTGTTCATACCTAATAATCGTACCCGCAAGAATCCCAGGAACTTGAAGAAGATGGCACATGTGCTGGATGCTGCATGGCGGCTGGCCAAGGATGGGCGTTATTGGGATGCCATGCTGATGAACGGTCTGGCCGTCTCGCCTATACTGGGGCCGGATCCCTACATATTGAATATGTTGTTGAATGCTGGAGCTGTTGGCGCGTCATTGTCTGGGAATGGACCAACTATAGCTGCAGTGGTTTATGGTGGTGAGGTACGTGATGTTGAGAAGGTATTTCAGACATTACCGGGGCATACTATAATAACTGCCATAAACAACACAAAGGCATACTCTCATGAATTGTAGTGTATCAAAGTCCATACTCTCTGGTAGTATTACATGTCCGCCCAACAAGAGCTATACCCATAGGGCAATATTTTTGGCGTCATTGGCAGGGAGGGATAGCCGTGTTACAAATGTATTGGTATCTGGTGATACGATGGCCACAGTGCAGGCATGCAGGGCAATGGGAGCATCTTTGGATATTCAGAATGATGACCTCACAGTTCATGATGCTATATGTCCATCTGGGGATGTATCCATCGATGCGGCAAACTCGGGCACAACAATACGGTTGGCATCTGCCATATCTGCTGTATATCCATGTACTGCCAGACTATATGGAGATGAGTCGTTACAGAAGAGGCCCATGCAGCCACTCTTGGACTCGTTGGAGATGGTGGGCGCTAAATGCTCATCAACAGATGGCTGTGCTCCGTTAAGTGTATCTGGCCCTATGAACGGAGGTGCTGTATCCGTACAGGGTAACTTATCCAGTCAGTTTGTCTCGGCCCTAATGATGGCTGCTCCTCTGACCAGCCGTGGCTTGGATGTGACTATTCAGGGCGAGATGGTGTCAAAGCCGTATCTGGATATGAGTCTGGCTACAATGCGCCACTTTGGTGTTGGTGTTAGAACAATACTGCCGTACAAGCGATATGAGATACAACCTCAAATGTATAGGCCCGCCTCTTTTACCATTCCCATGGACTACTCTAGCATGGCATTGTTGCTATCTGCAGCAGTTCTTTGCGGGAATGATCTAGAGATATTGGGCTGCATGGATGACCTTCCACAGGGAGATGAGGTCTTTATAGATATATTAGACATGTTGGGCGTTGACGTATATACTGGCAATGACTCCACCCGTATATCCAATGATGCTAAATTAAACGGAGGTGTATTTAATCTGGGCAACTCTCCAGATCTACTACCGCCATTGGCAATTCTTGCATTAAAGACCTCAAAACCGATAACCATAACAGATACGAGCCATGCTCGACTCAAAGAGACTGATCGTATATCTATAATATCCTCTGAGCTGACTAAACTGGGTGTTAAAGTAAAAGAGAACCCTGACGGCATGGTGTTGTATCCATCTGACTCATTACATGGAGCCACATTAAACTCGCATGATGACCACCGATTATTCATGGCTTTCTGTATCGCTGCTATGTATGTGGGCGATTGTACAGTTACTGGTGCCGAATCTGCAGCAATATCATATCCAAATTTTGTAAATGATCTAAAGAGTATTGGTGCCCGAATAGATATTTGAGGTATCAGGGACGTGTTCTGTGGATGGTTACACAAAAATTCCCGTACTTGTGCATGTCCATAGAACCAGTCAAGATAATTCCCAAAGATGCGAAAGTAAATCCCCTAGGCAGATGAGTATTACGCCATATGTGTGGGAAGTGAGATATGGTGTCAGCTGATGCCCGTGCTAGAAAGAAGGAAGGTATGCGCCTAAAAGGTCATAGACACGTATACTGACAGCCACCATAAGACAGTAATCTTTGGACTCATGACCTCCAACGCAACTAAAGGTTCAGTGTGGGAGACTGCGCACGGTTTTTGGAATTAATAATGCACATGATGGGGAATCTGCACTCTATACCTAAACGTCGTGTACAACACCACATTCAAAGTGTAACAATGAAGACGATTGCAATCATTAGTTGTCTGTACTTTTACCATGCTGTATATTCACATCGAATCCATGCACATACAAATGAGTATGTGCCCCCATGACAAGAAGGACTCAAATAATATAATTATACATGCGTTGTAATGGACGAACCAGTAGCAGATATACGTAGTCGGCTTACGCCAGAACAGTATGATGTATGTTTTAACAAGGGTACCGAACCACCATTCACTGGCAAATACTACAACCATAAAGAGTCAGGAATGTACATCTGTGTATGTTGTGGCGCTTCACTCTTTGAATCCACATCAAAGTTTGACTCTGGTACCGGTTGGCCCAGCTTTACAGAGCCGTCAAGAGACGACTCGGTACAATTCCATCAGGATGCATCATATGGAATGATTCGCACCGAGGTGACGTGTAAAAGGTGTAATGCACATCTAGGACATGTCTTTGATGATGGCCCGGGCCCTACACGACTTCGATTCTGCATTAACTCTGCATCTTTGAATTTTAGGGATGATTAGAACCACTTATCTAGCGTCTCACTCTTTTTTGATATCGTCTTCTTCATTCTGTTTAGTGTTTGTAGTGTTCTTGTCTCTGCAAAGCTTCGTTCAGTCATATACTTGAGTATCTCTTCGTACCGAATACTACCAAAAGTAATATCTTTTACATCTGCTACATCCGGCTCCAAAAATATGCGACGAATCTCCTGATATGGAATGTCTGCCAAATCATCCTGTATGCGAGGTATGTCTTCCAAACCAGCATGCTTTTTGATCATTTTGATGGCGGTCTTTGGGCCTATGCGCGGTATGCCTGATGGATTAAAGTCTGTACCGATCATTATTCCGACATCCACCAACTGTTCACGACTGATGCCGTGCGATTCTAAAATGCTGGTAAGATGTATGAGTTCCGGTTCAACTGTAATGTAATAATTTTGGTTGGGTATCTTGCGTCTTCCGCCACTGGTAAAGTTACGCACCAGTCTCTGAGCTCCAAACAGCACCGAGTCATAGTCTTGGCTAGCCGATGCCCAGGCCTGCCCTGTAGTAGTTAGGTGGGCTGCCGTGGCTTCCCCCTCGGATGGTGCCTGTATTGTGGGTATGCCGAACAAGTCCAGTAACTCTTTTGACTCTTTGATCATGGAATCTTGTATTACCGTGGTCTGCTGAGCATACTTTTTTGCCAACTCCACGTCTCCTTCTAGGCGTGCCTGCTCGTATCGTATACTTGCCGTCATCTTTGATGCCTTACGCCTCTCAATTTCAGCGGCTTTAAGTGATGGGGGCTTACCATCAAATATCCAGACAGGTTTTATTCCCATGGATAAAAAGTTGGCGTTACGATGTAACAGACCGCTAAGGTGGCTGGTAATCTGATCGTTTAGGTCAGAAAGCAACTGACCATCGCTACCCCGAATTGTAGTTAAAAACTGGTAGAGTGAGTTATAGGCATCTATGGCAACTATCTTTCCGTTAAATACTTCAAGAGATGTCTTCTCTCGCACAACTATGTCTTTGAGATTTAGACCCATGAATAATCCTTCATCTTCATCTATTTTGAGATTGTGGTGTATGTCTCCTGCAAATATATGGAATTATTGTAGTGTATGTACAACTCGAGAATTATAGAGAAAAAAAAGATTCCGATGGGCTAAATATGAAGATCAAACTTGCAGGAGGCACTCTACTATATAGGGGATATCGATTGTAATAGTTTGTCAGGATAGCCAAGTGGTTACGGCGGCGGTCTCGAAAACCGCTACGCGCAAGCGTGCAAGGGTTCAAATCCCTTTCCTGGCGCTACTCATAGAAACTATATAGTTAAGGACAAATCATGTATAGCTCTTAAATACTCTTTTGGTCTATATACTATGAAGAGAAATGCCATATGAAGAAGTTTGTTACCAGAGACTAGAAAGAGAAAATCCGGAGGAATACCGGTCATTACGTAACAAAAAATAAAACTCATCTCTTTTTCTGACATGTCTGATGTGTTCTTAAGGGAATTATATACAAAAGTACACAGCCTCGGCTGTACACTCATGCCTTTTCTGACGGCTTTTTTGTATACAGTGGAGCATAGAAGGTGTTGGCTTGTAGCCCTCCTTGTGCCCCGGCCGTCTTAGGACGACGTTCCCCGCCGCCCTATACAGAATGTTCCAGGCGGCATTGACATCCGCGTGGAATACCCTGGTACAATTAGTGCAAATGAATTTGTCGCGTGATGTACACGACTCTGAGTCTACGTGACCACACACATGGCACGTCTGGCTCGTATATTTGGCCGATGCCCCCA
>VYCS01000034.1:0-475 GCA_009843815.1 Cenarchaeum sp. SB0675_bin_21
AAAAGAGTGTGAAACATGAGAGGGATGTTACAGATCAGTCCGATGATACAGCAGAAACCAAAGGTCAAGAGGTTGTCGTAGAGATTGAGGATGGGCAGCCCACCAAGCATGAAGATGACCAAGATACTGAACAAAAGCCTCGAGATATCACAATAGATACAACAGATGAGGTCAAGCAAGAGCTTTATGATACAGTAGAGGTCAAGAGTGAAGGTGTGCAAGTACCGGAGGGTGTGCAGGAGTCAGAAGACGCAGATATAGATCCATTCGAGGGAATAGATGACTCTGATATTGCAACATATTCAGATATACATGATGTACCGCCTCCGGAATCTGATAATACAGCACGGGTGTTAGCCGCAGAGATCAAAGAGTGGATATCTCAGGGCCGTCCGATATCAGATGGGCCATCCATCAGTGAAAAGAGTGTGAAACATGAGAGGGATGTTACAGATCAGTCCGATGATACAGCAGA
>VYCS01000034.1:485-11211 GCA_009843815.1 Cenarchaeum sp. SB0675_bin_21
AAAAGAGTGTGAAACATGAGAGGGATGTTACAGATCAGTCCGATGATACAGCAGAGGATAAAGATGATGAGACTCAGAAGGCGCCACCAAAAGAAAAAGTAGAGCCCAAGGTCAAAGACATGTCAGAGTCGGAAGAGAAGACCAAAAGCAAACACAAAAAGAAGCGCGGCTTATTTGGATTCTTTGGTAAAAAATGACACTAAAAACAAAAGACATACTAACATTGGGTGAACTTACAGCCGATGAGTTCAATGATCTGTTAAAGACAACCATTAAAATGAAAGAGAATAGGAACAGTACACTACAGTCGAAACCACTACAAAACAAAACACTGGCAATGATATTCCAAAAGCCATCCACACGAACACGAATAAGTTTTGAGGTAGGAATGTACCAACTAGGTGGATATGCATTAAATCTAGCCTCATCTGAAATGCAACTAGATAGAGGAGAGACTATAGAAGATACTGCTCGTACACTATCCCGATATGTCGACTGCATAATGGCCAGAGTGTATGATCATGAGTCAATACAGAGGTTGGCAAAACACTCCACAGTCCCGGTGATAAACGGCCTTTCTAATTCTTTCCATCCATGCCAAACGTTAGCAGACTTTACCACCATACTAGAGCATAAAGGCAGTTTGCAAGATCTGCGCATAGCGTGGGTGGGTGATGGAAACAATGTCTGTAATTCGTTAATTTACGGTGCTGCCCTATCAGAAGCCACCATCTATGTTGCCACACCTAAAGAGTATCAACCCATATCATCAGCTGTACAGTATGCCAACAACCATACAGAAATACATCTGACCAGCAACGCTGCAGAAGCTGCCAAGAACGCCGATGTGGTAGTAACCGATACATTCAAGTCGATACATGATGCTGATGGTGCGCGCATGGCAAAACTATTCCCAAAGTATCAGGTGAACGACTCTTTAATGTCTCTAGCAAAGGATGATGCAATATTTCTGCATTGTCTGCCTGCCACACGTGGTAGTGAGGTTACATCATCTGTCATTGATGGGCCCAGATCCGTTGTCTGGGATGAGGCTGAAAATCGTCTACACTCACAAAAAACATTATTGTTGCGTCTCTTAACGGACTAGAACAGATATAGTAAAATCACAGATATGTATCCATGCATCATAGTCACGAATACGGGGCGGGCTTCCAAAAGCACCAACGTATATAAAACATATAGTAAATTATGTGCAATACATGACTTACTCAAAAATATTACGTCGGTTACGAGAGGAAAAGACCAACTACAGGAAGCGTAAAACTATGCTTATGGGAAAGAAAGACTTTGTCACAGTATCGATATCAAATGAAAATACACAGGTACAGGTACTACAACCAAAACTAACTGGAGACCAAGTTGTCGCATCAGCCCATTCACGGGCACTACTAAAGAATGGTTGGAAGGGTTCTCGTAAAAATATTCCAGCAGCGTATCTAACTGGATATTTGGCAGGTAAAAAGGCACTACACAGCGGCACCACACAAGCCATACTATACACAGGTACACGACGTTACACACAACGTGTTGCCGCAGTACTCAAAGGAATGATAGATGCTGGGTTGGACATACCTGCAAATTCAGAGTCATTCCCCCCACAGGAAAGACTAAATGGAGAACATCTTACCATTAAAAATGATATTGAAGTGTTCAAGTCAACCATCGATAAGGAGGTATCCGTCCAATGAATAGATCAAGGCGAGATACCGAAGAGGTATGGACGCCAATGACAACACTAGGAAAGAAAGTCGAGTCGGGGGCGGTAACTAGTATTGAAGAGATAATAGAGCAGGGACTGCGAATACAAGAAGCAGGCATAGTAAAGAAGTTGTTGCCAGATCTCAAAACTGAGTTGGTCGATGTTGGAATAATTCAAAAGATGACATCCAACGGTCAATCCACCCGATTCAAGGCAATAGTTGCGGCAGGCAACCAGAATGGATACTTAGGAGTGGGGCAGGGCAAGTCCAAACAGATGCGCATTGCCATTGAAAAGGCTACCAACCAGGCGTACCTCAACGTCAGTCCGGTAAAATTAGGTTGTGGTAGTTGGGAATGCAGATGTGACCAGAAACACTCTGTTCCCTTTAAAATACGTGGAAAAGGTGGTAGTGTTACAATCGAGATACTTCCGGCGCCTCGGGGTTTAGGACTAGTTGCAGGAGGAAAGATAAAACGTCTATTAGAGTTAGCAGGTTTGCAGGATGCATGGACAAACGCCACCGGATCTACAGCTACAATGAACTCGACATCAAAGGCAATACTAAACTGTCTGAGACAGACATTTAGTCAAGGGTGATTATACATTATGGCAAAGGCATACCTCGTACTAAGAGTAAAAGGGCAAGCAGATGTACCACATTGGGCCCGGACCACCATGAAACTCTTAAAGTTGGAGAAGAAATACAGAGCTACAATAGTGCCAGCTACAGACACCACACGTGGTATGCTACAGAAGATACAGACATTTGTATCATGGTGTGAAGCCTCCGAAGACATAACAAAGGAGTTGGTAGAGAAGAGGGCCAGAAAGACAGGCTATCAGCCTCTAACAGATACAGACATCAAAGATATGGGCTACGACAGCTCTGATGCAATAGCCGAGTCTTTATACACAGGTAAAGTTGCCTTATCCAAACTAAAACCATTAAAACCATGGTTCGCATTAGCCCCTCCCAGATTGGGTTTCAGGCGGAGTACAAAACGTCTGGCAGGACAGAAAGGCATACTAGGAAAGAACAAAGATTTGCCCGACATAATACGGAGAATGATATAATATGGCCACACGACTTCGTAAAACAAGAAGATACAGAGGCTCCAGAAACCACGGATGGGGGCAGGTAGCCCAGCATCGTGCCAGTGGTCACAAAGGCGGTTTGGGCGTTTCCGGGCAACTAAAGCATCACTACTCTTCCATGCTAAAGTACGACCCAAAACACTTTGGTCATGGATCCACGCGACCTCCATATCCCAATGTAACAAAAAAGTGGGCCAGTGTTCGGGACCTAAATGATCTCTATCGCACATATGGCACTCAGGATGGGGATGTTCGTATTATAGACTTGGGTAATGCCGGATACGAAAAATTGTTGGGAGGAGGCAGCATCTCTGAACCATACATCATAAAAATTCCTGCTTCGACAAAGTCAGCGGATGCAAAGGTAAAGGCCGCAGGCGGCGAGGTATTGACAGAGAATGGCCAATAGAACCCCCACCGAGATAATTCGTCAAATAGTCTTTAAAGTTGAACCTTACCTGCCTCAGGTACCCAAGCCAAAGAAGAAGCTCACACTACAAAAGAGATTGTTGTGGAGCGGTGTAGCCCTACTAATATACATGGTAATGGGACAGACACCCCTGTTTGGGGCGGTAACCCCCGAGATGGACTTTTTAGCATTTGCCCGAGTGATATTTGCATCCCAACAGGGAACACTAGTGGAGTTGGGTATCGGCCCCATAGTTACAGCTGGTCTGCTGATGCAGTTGTTGCGCGGTTCGGAGATATTGAAGTTTGATTTTAAAAGGCCCGAAGAGCGGGGCATATTTCAAACCGCGACAAAGTTGGTCACATATATAGTAATTGTCGCCGAATCCGTAGTATACGCCATAGCAGTATACGGACCCAATATTATGGATCCTTCTCATCTATACGTGATGATCGGTCAGTTGATGGCCGCATCCATACTGATAATGTTCCTGGATGAGATGATTCAAAAAGGATGGGGGCTGGGTAGCGGTATAAGCCTCTTCATTATGGCAGGTGTGACACAGCAGATACTCTGGAGTATATTCTCGCCACTGCCTGCAGGAGATGGTGGAACCATCGGCATACTACCGTATGTAGCCCAGTCTGCGATGGCCGGAGACCTATCCAACGTATTCTTCCGCATGAACCAGTTGCCCAGCATATTTGGGTTATTCCTCACGGCGGGAATACTCATGATACTTGTATTCACACAGGGTATGAAGATAGAGATTCCCATAGTCTCCACACGATATAGAGGATTCTCAGCAGTATACCCCATCAAGATGATGTACGTATCCAACATACCAGTCATACTAGCATCTGCATTGACAGCAAACGCCGTCTTCTTGGGGCAGATGCTTTGGGCCAATGTGAATCCGCGAAATACAGACGTGTTTTGGAACATCATAGGACAGTTTGATCCCACAAACCCATCCACTCCTATTGGAGGTTTAATATACTACGTCACCCCGCCGCGAGGACTGGAGATAGCAGCTGCAGATCCTACCAGAGCCGTAGGGTACATACTATTCATGATAGGAATCGTAGTTGTATTTGGACGTCTATGGGTGGAACTAGGTGGCCTCTCGCCAAAAAGTGCTGCCCAGAATCTACTGGATGCTGATGTTCAGGTACCAGGATTCCGGCGATCCAACAAACCCATCGAGGCCCTTCTAAACAAGTACATCCCATCAGTCACCATACTAGGATCGGTGGTATTAGGGGTGTTGGCTGGAGTCTCAGATGTGCTAGGCGTATTTGGTACAGGAATCGGCGTATTGTTGATGGTTGACATACTGATAAACTACTATACACAACTGGTACGTGAACAGGTCGAAGTGGTTATGCCGCGTTTGGGTGCTTTACTTGGCCGCCGCTAAACGTATAGTAATAGTCGGCATACCCGGTGTAGGGAAGACCTCACTTGTAAACACCATAGTTGAGAAGATAAAATCCAGTGGTAAGACTGTCTTGGTGAAGAGTTTTGGCAGTGCCATGTTAGAGGAGGCAAGACGTAACGGCATACGTGACAGAGATGTCATTCGATGCCTCCCCACTAAAGAGCAGGAGAATCTTCAAAGGACAGCGGCCGAGCGGATTGCCAACGAAGAATGCGACGTAATAATAATAGACACTCATGCATTCATCAGTACCACTTCTGGCTACTATCCCGGACTGCCTGAAAACATACTGCGCATACTAAAACCCACCAATTACATATCAGTATCAGCAAAGCCCGAAGAGATATACAACAGACGCATGAATGACCCCACACGAAATCGAGATCTGGTGACCATGAATATTATAAAGCAGGAGTTGGACCTACAGGCGGCCGTGATATCCGCTTGCTCGGTGGTCTCTGGATCTCCTGTCAAACCAATAGTGAATAGAGAGGGTCGTCTAGTCGAGGCAGCAAATGATGTAATAAGGGCCATAGGATTATAGTATCATGGAAAGTATACTTTTACTACTTCAGGGCATATTCCTGCAGGATGATGGTGGCTTTTTAGGGTTCTTGGGGGGCGATCGTGGAGCATTAGGTAGTGATGATCCTGTAATTGCTGGCCTGATTGCGGCGGCTTTTGCGGTATCAGGATTTGGCATAATGCTAAACCTACTCAACTCGGCAATACGAAAGAAGATGATAGATCAGGTGAAATGGAGACGTATAATGAAGGAGACCCGCGCCTTCAACAAGGAGAGAATGGCAGCATTTCGTTCCAAGGATCAAGAACGCATAAACCAACTAAATAAAAAATCCGCATACATGAACAAGCTATCGATGGAGATGATGCAGATGAACCTGCGTCCCATGATGATTACGTTCATACCGCTGATACTGATATTCTATTTTGTCCTGCCGTACTTGTTTTCATATACAGTAGCCATATCCCCAGTATCGTTAAACGTCATACCTGGAGATTTCTTCCAGCTGACCTGCACTGCCGAGCAGGCGGCCGATCCAGACCACGTATGCGAGGTGGAGAATGCGTTATTTTTGTGGGCGTGGTACTTTTTGTCATCGATAGCGTTTAGTGGAATAATTATGAAGGTTACAAAGACTACTATGGAACTCAATTGACTCGTGCCATAATATTATCTGGTCCACCTGCAGTGGGAAAGTCTACCATCGCTCGCAGCCTAGCTGACACATACAATATGAGTTGCATTAGCGGCGGGGACATACTAAAAGAGATAGCCAGAAAGGAAGGATTTACACCCACAGGAGATGATTGGTGGGACACTGTAGATGGCATGAACTTTTTAGCCATGCGTGAAGAAAATTTTGACTTTGATAGAAGGATGGATGAGAAGTTGTTGCAGATTTGTAGTGACGGAGACGTAGTCATAACAAGCTATACACTACCATGGCTAACATCTGATGCCATACGGGTGTGGTTGGAATGCTCCGAGGATGTTAGTGCCCGCCGACTGCAAAATCGAGACGGTGTGGATGCTGCGCATGCATACAAAATTGCCCGGGACAGATATAGGCGAAACCGTACACTATACAAGAACAACTATGGGTTTGATTTTGGTGTAGATAATGGCATATTTGATATAATTATACAGACTGACGGTAAGGGAATATCTCAAGTGATAAGAGAGGTCGTTGAAAAGTTGGATGACATGATATGACGCTATCTCAGCTGGAAGGCTTGGTCGAGATAGATCAAGACATAACTGACTCTGCATATGGTACTGCCTATAACAATCGCAGTATAGAGCAGTTGCTCCAATACGGCATAATACTACTGGACAAACCTCCAGGACCCACAAGTCACGAGACAGTAGCCTGGACAAAGCGCATACTAGGGTTACCAAAGGTGGGCCACAGTGGTACTTTGGACCCTCAAGTATCTGGCGTGCTGCCTTTGGGTCTAGGTGAGGCAACAAAGGCCTTGGGGGTTTTATTGTATGGTCCCAAAGAGTATCATGCAGTCTGTAGGTTCCACACACTGCCTACAAAACAGAGACTAGATGAGGTACTCTCTGAGTTTACCGGTATGATATACCAAAGACCGCCTCAGCGCTCCAGCGTTCGCCGTCGTACCCGTACACGCACAATACATAGCATGAAGTTATTAGAACAGAAAGAGCGTCTGGCCTTACTACAGATATCATGCGAGTCAGGCACTTATATCCGAAAGTTGTTATACGATATAGGCGAGATATTGGGTCCGGGCGCCACAATGATTGAGTTACGCCGCACAATGGTGAATCAGTTCACAGAACAAGACAAACTAGTCACACTACACCATCTCTCAGATGCATACGATACATGGAAGGAGAGTGGAGACTCCACACTGTTGAGATCCATGATATATCCAGTCGAGGCGGCTCTCAGCAGACTCAAGTCAGTGGTAATACGAGATTCGGCAGTGGACGCACTCTGTCATGGGGCCCAGCTGGCCGTACCTGGAATACTACAGATGTCACCAGAACTAAACCGACACGAGACGGTGGCCATATACACTCAGAAGGGGGAGGCAGTGGCACTAGCCGAATGTAAGATGACTGAGTCGGAAATTCGTGACGCTACAAAGGGACATTGTTTTGAGACACGTCGTATAATAATGGCTCCAAATACATATCCACGACGATGGCGTACAAAGGGAAGGCATTCATAATTGTTACAAAAGACACTGGCAGTGTTTATGTCAGTGGGTGCAGCTTCAGGATTGGTTGTTGGAGTGACACTTTTGAATCTAGACAGTAATAGTCTCACATATGTAGAAGGCGCCTCAATCAGTGTCATAACCGATAAGAGTGACTACAAACGGGGGGAACCCATACAAGTAAGAGTGGTAAACACTGGAACCATACCACTGGAGACCTCAACGCAGTGGAATTTACGAATAACTGGCCTTTCAGGCATGATCATGTATGATGGTGGCGAACATACAGATAGTTTTCTGCCGCCGGGTCTTGATTATACAATTATGTGGAATCAGACCAAAAATGACGGAGATATAGTTCTAGAAGGACTATACCGCATATCCGTAGAAGGCACATATGCAGGCGGGCACACAATACAGGACTGGGTCACAGTAACAGTATGGAAGTAATGGCGCCGGGAGGGAGATTTGAACTCCCGATCCCTTGCGAGAACGCGCTGTGTGGTCTCTTAGATTTCCAGGCGCGCGCCCTACCAGGCTAGGCGACCCCGGCAACATCATGACTATACACCATACTATAATTAATGTTTGAGTGCTCCCGCCGGGATTTGAACCCGGGATCACTGCCTTGAGAGGGCAGTATGCTTAGCCGGACTACACCACAGGAGCCCTCTTTATTTACTTTACATCTTAATTTAAACGCAAGGGAACAATCATGCTTTTTTAGTTCGTAGACATAACTGCCACACATAGTGAACCTTAAACGTATTATATCTGGCTTGGGGAGTTATCCAATTGCTCTGGTAGGTTGTCATGCCAACAATACTGGATATCCCACGTGCATACACGACATAATCATATTTGATGAAGATGTCACAGTACCGTCTACTGTGTATACTTGTGATGATCGGACCATAATAATACATCATGGCAGTATAAACGAGTCAAGGTCGTTTATTTTAGCAGGATACTCCACAATGAACATAATACAGGATGATACAATGATGTTGGCATCGCTAATTCAAAACATAAAGCCCCGCATAGCCGAAATATTCTGTGATTGTGCCAGAATCAGTTTGACCAACTCCATGGTATGTACTGCACGTGCACAAAACGCCAATACACCAACAATGGCAACCTGCTGGCAAAAGTGTGCCAATATGCACTTGTGTGATGCAGTTCTTGCAATGAATCATCATGTATCATCCACACATGCGCTAGAGCATCTTCGGCATGTAAAAGATCACTCAGATACGGTTGCACGCATATCAGGCATGTGGGGTATGGAGAGGACATCTACAACGCTATTAAACAGAATGAGTAAGGCCGTAACCGGCATACATCAACAACAGTCAGCAGAGATAATACAGTACAAGACAGATATACTGTTACAGGAGCAGCGTCTAGCTGACTGTTACTATTACCTATGTCATCAGGCAAGCGCTGCCATGTATACAAATCCCACACATCATGAGTTTGTTTGTAGTATTGCCATGGATGTGGGAGAGGCCAAGGATAATACATCTCTAATCCGTCACGAGATAGAGTTTATTTTAGAGAATTTAAATTCACAAATAAAGTAGTACAACTTTAAATAACATTTTAGAATAATACAAACATGGTAGATCCCGCATGTGGTTGCCAAGCAGCATTAGAAGCAGGTACAGAATGTGATTGCGCATTACAAGCTTCATGCTACTGTGATGTGAATTGCGCATGTCCCAACGACGTATGCAAGAATGCTGATCGTTAAGTTTAGTACATTTTAATTTATTTATTCTTCAAATCCCCATAACTTTACCAGCTCCTTTTGGAGCTTGTCTGCCTGTTTCTCCCCCAATGCAAAGCCACAGTTCTTGTGTACTGGAACAACAACCATGCCGTTCAACTTGAACTCCACCTCATACAGGTGTACCTTTGAGCAGTCGCACATAACATGTACAGTATAATCTACCCTCTATATTTGTCATACCAAAATCAGCTTCGGACCCCGATAATGCATTAAGTCTTAATATTAGTGATGTGTATTTTGTACATTATGAAAAGAGTAGATTTGTGTGCATCAATAACCCTAGTACTGTTTAGTTGTATAATACTACTAAGCCAAGTGGATATGGCCATGGCACAGTTTCAACAGGGCGGAGTGGACTATAATGGAGACTGGCATGTGGGTGAAGGTATGCAGATAGGCGACTACTACTCTTATGATATGTGTCATGTAGACTACAAAGAGTGTGCAGAGTTCAGCATGGACATATGGATTGAGAAGGATATACAAGTGGGAACCGAGACTAAGTGGTTGGCTCATGTTGTCACATATGATGGTAGTAGGATAACGGTCGGCCAGATGGAGTTAGGAAAGATAGCACCAGAACCCACAGGAGGTTCCCCAGAATTAAGTTCATACATTGGAGCATTCAAATCATCAGTGGTGTGGCTATCTGCGTTTGCCAATGCGAACGAACCAAAGGACTTTTCAATGCCATCCTGGGGCAAGATTGCCAACATAGGTGGCGAGCAGATACTACCAAAAGAGTTACTAGTAGATGGCCATGATGTACCTGCCGGTCATTTTGACAATGTAGTAGTAGTGGGATGGAGAACTGGTGGGGCCAACAGCCAAATATGGGTCGCGGACGGATTCCCGTTTCCCATAAAGGCGCTCACATGGACGCATGTATCTGAAGGCATACCACCTCGAGAGTATGAGTTTGAACTTCAAGAGTACAGAAGTGGTGTGACTGAAAATCCGTTTGCCGACATCGAATCCACTGCGCAGCAACAATCACAGTTGGGATGTCCGAGCATAGATGGCCTTGATCAGTCCATAAAGAAGCCATCACACTTCTTCAAGTACCAACTACATGTCTTTTACAGTCCAGACCCACCCGTAGAAGAGTGTCCCATGAGAATGTTAATCAAATTTATCTCAAAGTACGATGATACTGAATTTCTCAATCAAGTCCAGTATGACTTTTGGGTGGTCGATGTGGACGAATCAGGTCAACCACTGACACCTCCTAAGCGCTCCATATCCAGTGATGAGGGAAGACTATACCTGTACTCGCCATCGGGTCAGGCAGAGATTGAGTTTATAGTAAATGAGGCCGGTATGACCAACTATCTGATATACATATACGGCCTGTCAAAAGACGGCGTAGTACCCCCATCATCAGAAGGAGACTATCTTTTGGTACCAATAGATGTCTATTCTGGTGCAAAGCCAGTGGCAGTAATACCTGACTGGATTAAAAATACGGCAATGTGGTGGGCGGAAGGCTCCATTGATGATGAGTCATTCGTTCAAGGGTTACAGTTCCTGATTCAAAACGGCATACTG
>VYCS01000008.1 GCA_009843815.1 Cenarchaeum sp. SB0675_bin_21
GTATTAAAATTAGTATATTAAACCAAAATGTTGCGCAACAACATGCATTTGATCATACCAAAGACATAACATCAAAGATGTGTTATGGAATAGTCATTATGTTATCTACTAGCTATTACAAGATTTGACATTCCTACAATAGTAGTTCAAGATGTGATAAAGACTCAATTGTATAGTCAGCTCCATTATATTGAAGAGCTCGCTCTCTTTGAGATGGGTCTATTGATGAGCCCCACACGCCCACAAACGTAACAGAGTCCACACGTTTGGCCATAATCAAGTCCTCCACAGAGTCACCGACATATATGCAGTTTTGTATCTTCATCTTTTGTATGGCCGACTTTAATGGTTCAGGATTAGGTTTTGCCAAAGCTCGGGGCTCATCCTCTAAAAACGAGGATGCCTGAACATCAAATATCTTCATGAATCCGCCTAATGTATATGATGCTGACTTGTAGCCACGGCCAGTCACCATACCTATTTTATCATGGAACCGCCGTACCAATACGTCAGATATTTTATCATCTATATAGAGCCGTTCTGTGTCAATCAATCCAGGTTCGCTAAATTTTGAAGGACGATTGAATATTGTTCTGTATAATGATGGTCCATAAAATATCTGATCAAAGACCTCCTGAACCACACTATTACATCCAGGATATGCCAACTCATCTATCATATCATGTATGTTGTGTATCTCGTTGGCCCTCTGTTCTGTATCATGTATACCCTTGTTGTGCACGGATAACTTCATGGCAGTTTTGTATGGGTCAAGACCAGCTCGATGGCCAGCAACTATCGATAATATTATAGAGTAAGTTAGGTCTATCTCGTTGTTGTATGCGCCCGTGTCCTTAAATGACTGTATTAGTGGTCCGATCTCAGGTTCAGATACAGGTATGCTAAAACTATACAAGATATTGTGAGTCGTTAACGATATTGTCTTGTAGTATGAATTGGCCACATCAACCAATACACCATCGCAATCAAACACAATCCCATCAGCGGTTATCATTTCAACAAGTCTCTAACAGCCAGTAAAAATCGTGAGTTCATCTTGTGTGTTCCAACGCTCACTCGCAGGCAGCCGGCGGCATCTCCTAGTTGCCCGAGCACTCTAACATGTATTCCCTGCTCTGCCAAGGCTTTGTGTATACGACGATAAGAGCCACCAGCATCAAAGAGCACAAAGTTAGCATTAGAGTCGAATACCCTAAAGGCGCTAAACTCACGTAATGATTGCACAATACGGTCACGCTCTTCTCGGATCACATCCCAAGAGGCAGATATTTCATCACGTAGTTGTAGCGCCCGTATGGCACCGTCTATAGATACTATGGATAGTGGATAAGGATACTGTATCATGCGGCGGAACGCATCTGTAATATGTGTATCAGCGACCATGTACCCCACCCGCAAACCTGCCAGACCAAACGATTTGGAGAGTGTGCGCACTACCATTAACTGAGGCATATCCAAGACCATCTTACTGGCTGAAAATACTCCAAAGTCTGCATACGCCTCATCTAATATTATGGGCGTGTCACATGATTCAATCAATCTATGTAAATCGCCCGGAGGTATCTGATATCCAGTAGGATTGTTAGGCGAGTCCAGATATATCATGTCAACAGATGGAGCGTGCTGTATTATTGTATCCATGTCAAGGCTCATATCACTTCGACATTTTACACGTTTTAGTTGTATATTGTGTAGTTGGCACCGATCAACAAAGAAAGAGAATGTGGGGTCAGAGGCCAGTATTTTAGAGCCGGCCATCTTTGAGAGTATCATGTCTAGAATTTGGTCCGAACCGTTGCCGACCGAGATATAATTCTCAGATATATTCAGATATTTAGATAGACTGGATATTAGCCTCTCGGTGCCATCCAACGGGTATATGCGTATGTCCGAGTTTATGTCGGCGGTTATCTTATCTTGTATATGTTGAGATATAGCAAGGTTCTCGTTGGAGTCCAACCGCAGACCACCATGTGTTGCTGGTTTTTCATATGATGATAGTTTAGAGAGTGCATCAAGTCGCTCACGGAATGTACTCATTTTAAACGACCCCGCACTGCTTCATAGTGATTGTACAGTCCTTCAGAGTCTGTAATGTTTTGTATCTGCGGCGCAATCTTGCCAAGTCGTGTATTATCGGCTTGAGCTGTAACCTTCATCTTTACAAAGTCAAGTACGGACAATGGTCCTCGAATCTGACCTTGCCTGTTGGTGGGGAGTATGTGGTTTGTTCCTAGCATGTAATCACTGGCCGCCGAGGGCGTGTCGGATCCCAATAGAATTAAACCCGGAGACTGTATCTTGGAGGCATCTTGTTTAGGGTTTGTGGTCATTATCTGTAGATGTTCTGGGGAGAGCCTCTCTGCTAGTTGTGTAGCATCGTGTATTGTGTCGCACACGACGATAAAACCATTATTGTATAGGCTGTCCCGTACTATATCAGGACGCCGTATGGTTTGTAGTCGATACTCTATCTGTTCGGATACGCGTTGAGCCATACTGTGCGAATCTGTCAATAAAAAGCAGAATGTATCCCGGCTGTGCTCTGCCTGAGATATCATATCAAGTGCTACAAAGTCCGGACTTGCATTCGAGTCGGCAATTATACCCAGCTCGGTGGGGCCAGCATCCATATCAATCGATGTCACATCACAGACCAGTCGTTTTGCCTGAGACACTATAGAGCCGCCCGGTCCCACAATCTTGTGTACGGGCCGTATCGTCTCTGTGCCGTATGCCAGTGCAGCAATTGCTTGAGCCCCGCCGGTCTGGTATATCTTGTGCGCTCCACAGTAGTGAGCTGCCACTATGGTGGCCGCATCTATAGGAGGTGGGGAGACTGCAACTATATTTGGTACACCCGATACAGCGGCAGGCGTTATTGACATTATGGCGGAGCTGGCATATCTAGCTTGGCCTCCGGGTATGTAGCAGCCCACACTTGGTATGGGACAGAACTGTCGTACCATATGGGATGCAGGTATGCTGTTTAATGTGTCGTATAGTATACGTTCATTTTCACGCAATACATCAGCCATTGCTTGTATGGCTTCACGCGTAGCGTCAGGTATGGCATCATATGCAGCCTTTATCTCATCATCAGATACAAGTAGAGGTCCCGCATATCCGGTGAACTTTTTTTCGTATTCGTGTAATGCCTCATCACCGCGCTCTTTAATGTCGTGTATAATATTTTTTACTGTATCAGAGACTGTTATGGGGGGCCTGCCCAGCGCAGTAGTGTCGCTCAGCTCCAGTATACGAATCAATTTTCAATATCCAGTATCTGACGAGGTTCGTGGACTACCAATCCTTGTGCCAAACGAGAGAGCCGAGGTACTAGTTTGTGGTATTCGGCCTTGCGAATTATGGTATTTACGGCATACCAGTTTGGATCGCTTAATGGACTTATGGTGGGCCGTTTGAGGGACGTAAGTTGTTCAAGAACCATACCCAGATTGCTCCTATGAACGTTAAAGTAGATGTGTAAGTGCTTTCTGGCCTGAACGGCTCCCTGTAATAGCGATGTAATCTCGCGCATTATTTCACACTTTGCGGGATTGTTCAGTGTTTCTTTGTTGGATATAAGGCGGGCGCTGGAATGCATTATGGTATCTACGATCTTTAGATTATTTTGGGTTAGTGTGGTACCTGTCTCAGTAACATCCACTATGGCATCCACATCTAGAGGCGGTTTTGCTTCGGTGGCACCAAATGAGAGATGAATCTGGACTGCTTTGTTGTCACCCCGACGGAGCCAAGGTGTTATAATCAACGGGTCCTGATCCCCAAAGGCATCCTTGTAGGCTCTTCGCTGTTTGATAAATGAGGAGGATGTGGTCAAGTATTCTGAGGATATACGAAGTGTGCGGTTGTTTGAGGCGTAATCTGCAATCAAGTCGTTTAATGAGTCAAATTTTAACGAGTTGTGAAATGCTGTTACCACCTTTATACGACCATACTCCAAGTCTGCAATCTCATCCACATTTGCAACTGTCTCTTGTATCCAGTCGCGACCAGTAATACCTACATCGTACAATCCTTCAGCCACTAAAGTTGGTATCTCTTGTGGACGCATCAACTTTACTAAGATGTCTGGATCATCAAGATAAACATCATAACTGCGTTCTTTGCGCTTTACCTTTGCCCATGCCTCTCTTAGCAACTTGAATGTAGCCTCTTCAAGACTTCCTTTGGGTATTGCAAACCGAACCTGTGCCATTATCTATCTGTTTGAGTGTGGTTCTAATATATTATATTGGTTAGTTCTATGAGGTCAAAACTTTTGGATGGTGTAAACTAGTAGTGTTTGGGTGTTGATATTATATCGTATAGTGTTAGTTTAGAAGTACATGGTGAGCAGGCACCACACAGTCTGAAAATGAATTTGATGATACATCAAGATATACATCTGATAAATTTGAGAGATAGGACATGATAAAATATCTTTAAGGCGGTCAAGATAATACGTAATATGCCAGATGAGAGGAATCGTGTAAAGGCGACAAAGGCAACTGCCAATGCACTCCTAAGTGACGTAAGGCAGTACATGGACGATAATGGATATCTTTCATGGTCAGAGAGGGATAAAAAGTACATACTATTAGGTACAAACTCGCCCAAAAGTGGATTGGTGGACTGTCCAGAGTGCACCATAGGGAGAATCATAATGATACGCTCCAAATCCACTGGTAAGCGATTTTTGGGGTGTACAAACTATGCTAATGGCTGTACTGCATCATCCCCTCTTCTGCAAAAGGCGCGGCTTCGGGTCACAAAGACCCCCTGCGACATATGCAGGTGGCCCATTGTGATATTTCGATATTCTAGAAATCAAAAATGGTCCCGACAGTGCTCTAATATCAACTGCGAATCGCATAAAGTCACTTAGGTATATCCTTCAATTCAGGGTATATGTCCAAACGCCTATTCTTAAGGAGTGGTAGTTTCTCTCTTGTACTATCCACAACAGATGTGTTGATGTCTACATATGCAATATCCTCCTCATCGCCCAGCTCGAATATTATGTCTCCAAAGGGATCTATAGCCATACTATGTCCGCAGTAGATATTCTTCGTATGGGCCGGCGCTATAACATAGCAGCCGTTCTCTATGGCTCGGGCACGATTCATTATAAGCCAGTGATCTTTCTTGCGATATCCGCGTACCCATGCCGATGGTGCAATTAGAACCTGTGAGCCGGCATCAGTTAGGGCCCTGGACACCTCAGGAAAGCGCAAGTCGTAGCATATCAGTACTCCGACCATTCCAGCAGATGTCTGTATTGGTAATGATATGGCATCACCCTGTACAAGTTTGTCCGACTCTGTAAATCCCAAGGCATCATACAGGTGTGTCTTTCTGTATGTAGATGTGATCTCGCCAGAGTTGTTAATTATAAAGGCAGTGTCATAGACGCGTTCTGGTACAGGGCTGGTCTCGTAAAATGTTCCCACCACCTCAATTTGGTTATCTTTAGCAGCTTGACATATTGATGTGACAAACGGTCCTGTTATATCCTCAGAGTCATCGGCAAGCTGTGCCGGGGTCATGTCGGATGGAGTGTGAAACATCATAAATTCAGGAAAGGTGCACATATGAGCCCCTTCTTCAGCTGTTTGGCGAATATACTCTAGTATTCGGTCTTGATTTACATCCTTATCTATGGATGCCTTCATTTGGACTACAGCTATTTTGGCCATCTTAAAACATACAGTATAAGTCAAAAATAAAAGAGTTTAAAGTGGTTTGCCGGCATGAAACCAGTTCTCTGAGGGATTCTCTTCAAACACGACTATTACATGGTTTGCTTTGGCTCCAAGAATCTCGGTGGCGGCCTTTGTTATTGTGCGGGCGAACTCACTCTTTTGTTCTGCACTCCTACCTGGATACATTGATATCTTTATCAAGGGCATACTTTTGCACCACACAATACACAATAAAATGATTATCTATAGTCGTCAGGCCTGTACCCATAGCGGGTCCCGTATGTGGGCTCCCTATAGAACATCTTTTTGTAGAGATATCCAACAGCCAGCCCCACAACAAATCCTCCAATGTGGGCCAAATATGCTACACCACCACCGGCCACACCAAATCCACTCACAAAGAACGGTAATAAATTCTGAAATACAAGCCAGAATGGCAAAAACCATCTTGCCTGTATGTGCATCATACGCCAAAAGAAGAAGAGCATCAGTACTGTCAGTATACGGGCGCGGGGAAACAGGACAAGATATGCACCCAGAATTCCAGATACTGCACCTGATGCGCCCACTGCTGGAATAACACTGGAAAAGTCGCCTGCTACATGTGCAAGTCCGGCCAACACGCCCCAAGCCAGATATATTCCCAGATACTTGAATCTACCAAATCTGTACTCTATATTATCGCCAAATATCCACAAAAATAGCATATTTCCACCCAAATGTAGTATGCCACCATGCAGAAATGTCGATGATACCAGTGTGAATAATGGATTGTTTGGACACTCTACGCTGAACGGCCCACTCCCAAAGTTCAATGTTAGAGTGTCGGCCCCCATTATACACTGTGGTACTGCCCCCCATTCGTAGAATAGTTGGAGGGCACGTCCATTGGTAAAGTCTATGAACTGCCCTGTCACAATAATCTCAAATATGAATGCCCCCACATTGACTGCAATGAGCATATATGTCATGTATGGCTTCCATCTTCCCCGGGCCTGCCTCTCATGTTCGTCCAGATAGGAATTATCATCTTTTATTGGTAGTAGCATGCATTGTAGTATATGCCGAAATTGTTTAAATATTACTGAAAGTTGTTCTTGTGCAAATTCGGGCGTTATCTGGATTATGCAGTTTCAGAGCCCGTGTCTTTGGCCAGAATGGCCGGATTTTGTCCGGTTGGACGATCTTGAACAGTATCTGGCAGTGGTGGTTTTAGTCGTACCGCCGGTTCGCATGAAAGACGGACGATAGACGCTGTCGTCTCATCTCGCCCGGCATGTACGGCAACATGGTCACATCGTTGATGCTGCTCTGGACGATCTCTGACTCCAGTATGGTCCCCGGCCGCTCTTCTCTTGGCGCGGACACGGGTGCCCCCGCACCAAATTTGTCACGATGTAAATCATAAATGATGTCTTGTTGCTGTGTCTCAGGTGGCAGTATATCCAATAGTCCGGTCGTCTATTCATTGCCGAGTGTGGGGGATCAGCGATCAAAAGATACATCTACTCGGGGATGACAACTATGATGCCCAACTCGATCATGTATGAGATGGACTTTAGAAATTCATCATCAGAGATTGTACCGTCCGCATACCATAGGGCCAGTGGGACCAACCAGCGGGGTAGGTAGGGCTCACCTTTGTATCCAGTAGAGATCATATCAAGATCAGACAGTAGAAAGAGATCATCTAATATATCATCTTTAGACTCATCCAAAGCCCACTGCTCTGCATCATATCTTAGATATTCAGGTACAAGTGGTTCTAGTGTAGGGCCAGGAACGAACCCCCGTATAGTTATGACATCTTGAGATAGTTTTCGTATATCAAAAGCCAGATGCCACATCCCCAGCTCATCCACACTCTGTACAAAGTCTATCTCTGCTCCGTTTCTATACACCTGAAAAGTCTCCTGTCTAGTCACTGGAGGTATCTCAATGTTGGCAAATGTCTCAAACGTATAGCTGTTAGTAGTCTGTAATGTCAGTGTGGTGCCGTTCTCGGTAAATTCAGGCCTGTAAATCCATGCGCCAGACTCGTATCGAAGATTGTACGTCATATCGCCTCGCTGAGCCTTTATTGGGTATGTGGAGCGAGAGCTGGGAGCAAAGCAGCTATAATATGTTACATCATCAGATACAGCAGGGTCTGGATGCATTACAAATCTTCCCATTTGGCCTGGGTCTAATGGTCCTATCTCATGTAGACTCTGAGAGACATCCAAGGCTCCATCCATACCATGAACAACAGCCCATATTGTAATGTCTTGTACTGTGTAATTACCATCATTGATTACAAATCCAGAGAGGGTCCCATTTGTGTGCAGTACAAGTGTCTCATCATATATGACTGATACCCGGGGTGCATAGCCAGTAGTGTTATAATATTCAACTTGTGGGTCCAACAGTACCAAATTATCATATGGTTGAGGTATCTGTGGCATCTTTACCTTGAATGGCAACTCGGAATTGGCAGGCAAAAAGTCATGGCGTATGGTGACTGTATATATGATATCACCATCAGTTACTGAAATTGTAACGGTTGTGGATATGTCTACAGGTTCCGTATTCTTGACATTTCCAATTATGGTGTACATGCCGTTGGTATCTACATACGAAAGATATTCGTTGTTCGGGACATAGACTTCGGCTGTGGCACTCAGTGTACCCACAAGTATTATCATACATGATAGTGGAACAGTTGTATATCTAGTCAAGATCAACAGGTATCACGCCCTTCTCCACCAAAAACGCAACACTGGCCAAAAACTCGGCATCGCTGACCAGTCCATCTACCCACCATTGAGCCGTGCTTCGGACCCATGACTCTATATCACCGCCTGTATCAGATGAGACCGCATCAACCTGTATTACATCATTCTTAATTAAAAAGGCCATAGCCTGTACAAACGAATCATCATCTATATCACCTTCTGCCCACCACTGAACTGTATTACGGATCCAATCTGGTATCAAATCCATATTACCATTTGATGCGGTATTGAATACTATTGGTAGTGCTGCTGCTGCCAACTCGTTATCATCCACATTACTAAACTGTAAGAGGGCAGGTCCCTGTATATCCGAGGGCACATCAAATACAATACTTACAGGTTTATTCTCATCGGATACGCCACTCCCCGAGTACAGTATAACATCATCATCATATACTACTTGTACATCGTATGGTACTGATACCACCAAGCTGCTGGGAAAGACGTGTGTTATGTTAAATGATGCTGTGTTTGATTGTCCCGATACAGGTCCGTCCGGTTCTAAATCGATTAGTATGCGGTACTGGCCATTGGTGGTCACCGAACTGTACACAGAGTCCAAAGACGGTTTGGCAGTGACTCTCATTACATCGATATCATCGGTCTGCTCGTATAATCTAAACAGTTCACCCTGAGGTAGTACTAAATGCACTATCCTATAGTCCAAAAAGTAGTCATCTATAGTCACTATTCTAGGAGGCAAGTCAAGTCCGTTTATTTGAACATCAAAATCAGAGACCAAAAGTTCCCCAAAGGTTATGGGCACAGCAAACTCTACATGTACCACATCTATCTGATTTAATATATCCTCATCCCATTCAAAGGGCATCTCAAATGAGACGGTTCGCTGTGTGTCATCATATCTTATGTTATGTAATACATCATAGTACGTGACAAATCTCATGGTTTGTTCATTCCAGTATTGATCGTCTATCGTATGAAGAAACGTCATGGGTACAGTGACGGCGGAGTTAAACTGTAATGGTTCAGGTGGCGCATATCCCTGAGATGACAGTATGGAGACATCCAGAGAATATAGGCCGCCATCAGCCAAAGCGGGCCCAGACATCATATACGTTACATCGCTTAAAATTCCAAAGAAGCCGCCAGAACTACGCTCATACAGTACGCCATCACCAGAGTCATCAGAGGTAAATTGTAGTTTTACGACACCATTATTTGCCTGAAACTCTTGCGCAAAGAGTTGGGTCTGTCCGCGTCGGGCATCGATGTATAATATAGTATCCCCTATAGGCTCTCTATTGTCATCGCGAATGAATGATACGGATACCAGAACTTCAGACTCTGTCTTTTCAGAGTCGACCATTACAGTGACTAGTTGATTGTTCATCAGTATGGGCGGTAACACCTCAGTACCAGTACCGTGTCCATGCGCCATAAAGTTTGGTGTCATAATGACGCATAATGCCATTATCATACATGGTATCCATATAGTCTTACACATACTGTATATTAACAAATCAAATGCTGATAAAAATCTCGCCATTCCCATGTCAAGGTCTTTGCGCAATGTATACGGTAAACTCCCAATTCATTGGGAAGCATCTCCCGTTGTAGGAGAGTCATACATAGAATTACTAGTAAATTTTGCCTATTTCAGGTATTAGTTCGTATTTGAGCAGGTTTGGCGCGCCCCGGGAGAACGCATTAAAATAATCAATGGTTTCACAGCCAATGAGGCAGTCTTAGGTATTCATCTAGGTTCTCGCCCCGCAACACTCGAAGCAGACCCTGTGCTTGTGGGGTAGACAGGACAGGCATATCAAACTTGTTATCTATAGAGATTCGGGGACACGCCACCTGTATGAAAGCATCCACATTGTGAATATTCACGAGTCGGTCGTTGGTTATATCAGTGAGAGCAAACATCTCCACCTCTTTGCCCAACGACTCTAGTTCTTTTTTAAATTTTAGACCAACAGTTTTAGAGAGCTGCCCCTCTTTTAATCCCACAACAATACCAAATCGCTTAGCCTCGGCCGCTTTGTATATAGACAGTGTGGCCTTCTTGCGCAACAACTCTGCAAACTCAGATATCTCCCGAACCTCATTAAAATATGGATCAAGCACATATGTGGGTTTACCAGTGGAGAGTGCAACGCCAGCGGCATGAAAGTTGCTCTGTCCCAGAAATAGATACGAATCCACATCATTACAAAGTGATGTGGCAGGATAAAATTCACATCCAAATACTTGTCCATCATTTAATTGCCCCTTGCCAGCGCCGATAACTGTCTTTATGCCGTGTTTTTGGAGAATTTCTACAACCTTCTGTATTTGGTGCAAATGTTGACTGTCAGTCACCACTGCTACAGTACCTGATTTTAAGAGTTGGGCGCATTTCACTGCCACCGAGTCAAACGAGACATCATCAAAAGCATCTACCATTACGGTATTCCCAATAGTATCCATGGATATGGTGTGTCCTATGTTAAAGTGAATACCAGTTCCCAAAGTGCGAGCACTACTCTCATTAATATCACAGCTGCCCCAGGTGGTATCAGCTATGACAAATGCAGGTATTCCAAACTTTTTGGTTATGTTTATTGCAGTCTTTTGTACCTGCGCAAGAATACCTTCAGGTCCGTTCAACGATACCGATTGGGGTCTTTTAGTGGATATTTCACGAAATATGTGCTCCTCATCGATGACTATCATGTAGACACCAATGTTGATTTTTAATTTAAACTAAGGGTTGAGGACATTAGAATTATACACTAAAGTTCACAGAACTACTTGTCTAGTTGTTTGATCATTAGTGACCGCCATGTGTAGCTGAACGTCTCGGTTAGAACTAAGCTGTTATAATGCCAAACTTCATCCTCAAAACTCCTATGAAACCGCTCCAACTTGCCATTGGTTTGTGAGTGGCGTGGTCTTGAGTTTATCAGTCCCACCCAAGTGAACCAATAAACTATCAGTAGTGTAATGGGTTACTTCCAGTCTTATCAGGAGGCCAGATTAGCTCTGAATAGTCCAGGTATGCGTAAAATCACCATCAACCGCTTTCTAGAGAACCATATATTGCAATACTGTATAACGAATATCATGCAAGAGATGCATGTGGGTCTTGATGACACCGACTCAACAAAGGGTATGTGTACTACATTTTTGGCATATATAATAACAGAGAGACTCTTGAAAGACAGAGTCAAATTCTTGGAGTATCCAAAACTTGTACGCCTAAATCCCAATGTACCCTGGAAGACAAGGGGGAATGGCGCCGTTGCACTACACTTTGCAACAGATGATGTAGAGCGCGTACGGCAACACATAACAGAGATGGTATTATTATATTCGGATTTACAGAATGGTGCAAATCCAGGTGTGGTATTTTTGGAGGGAGACAACATAACTTCACATATGAAAAGATTCAGTCAAGATGCATTACATAAAATTGTAAAGATATCTGATGCGCAGAGTATAATTAAGCAAGCTGGTGGCGATACACTCTCTTTGGGGACCGGAATGGGAATAATCGGAGCTACTGCTGCCATTGCATATGACTTTAGAGACAGTACGGTAGAGATTATCACATATAGGAGAGATACCAACCTTGGGACGCAGCGTCACATAGATCCCGACAGCGTACGAATGATGCAAGAGAAGACTTTTCCGTATACGTTCAATAGTTATGATGATGACTCTGGCCATGTATTGATAGCGCCTCGAGGGCCGGATCCTGTCTTTTATGGAATAAGAGGAGAATATCCCAACATATTGCATAGGGCATCATCGATGATAATACATAAGGAAAGATTACGAGGACATATGATATTTCGTACGAATCAAGGTACCGGGGACCACCTGCAACATATCATAAAATCAGATGCAATGGAGCCGCATACATCTGGATGTGTACAAGGAGTGGTATCAAGTGAACCTCAAATCATACCAGGAGGTCACATGTGCTTTAACATACATAGTAAAGGTATATCCATACCTTGCTGGACATACAAGCCTACAAAACTTCCCCAAAAGTTATCAGGACTGATCTGTGGGGATCATCTCATTGTGGGCGGTGGCGTCAGGGCGGAATCAGTAGATCACTCCAGATCCATAAATATTGAAAATGTACATGTGCAGAGGCTAGCTCCACATATCACATATAGAAATCCTCGTTGTGAAAGATGCAATAAAAGCATGAAATCAAAGGGACGCGGGCAACACTTCTGGTGTATACGGTGCGGCGATAAGGCAGAGCACCGCCAACAGGTCTTTATTCCTAGAAAGATATCAGAGGGAGAGTACAGCGCCGTAATGACTGCGCATAGACACCTAACACGGCCACCTCAAAGACATAACAAGATAAACCGTATAACCTTTGAGCCAAATACAAACTGGGTCGCAGTTTATGAATACTGATAGCGGGGAGTAGATTTGAACTACTGGTTTGCGGGTTATGAGCCCGCCGGGATGACCTAGTCCATAGTTGTCTGACTTCCCCACCCCGCTGATATTAGTGAGATGCACAGATATATCTATTTTTGGAAAACGTCCCAGAGTTACACCATATGCAAAGGGGGATGAGTTCATTTGCGACTGCCGGTCATCCTTGTCTTGTGTCGTTAGTCTCAGAGTCACCAATGTACGTCTTGCCCGCCTAGATGAGAGTACTGGCTCTTGCGCAAACGCAGGTGTCCCCTGGCTTGCATTATTACACGTCACACCAAAGAACGACTGTACATGGAGCATCCCGTTCTCCGGTCAGTGCTTGATGGTTCATGGGGGGCCAATGCAAGAACCATAAGACACAGTATACAATATAGTCGATACACGGGGGCAGAGTCGCACATATCAGAGATCGGTCCCACTACCACCCGTTTTCAAAATGCCTCTCCAACCACCAGATGTAACTTGCCAGATATGTTTTAGTGAATTACCCAGTGTTTGTCACCATCCTAAACATGAGTGGTATATACTTATTGAACACAGCCGCTAATCATATGGTGGATAAGAGAGTACGTATCGCAGGCATAATAGGGGCACTGGCTTTCTCTGCATGGGTACTGACATCACCATCAGATCCCCTACCCATACCAGCACCGTCTGGTGAGGGACCTGAAGACTCTGTAGTCATATTGGCAGAAGATTTAGAGAGGCCAAGGCACATAGCTGTAATAGATGATTATGTATTTGTTACAGAGCGGGAAGGGCGTATACGATTGGTGGACAATGGGACACTACTCGAAAGGCCAGTAGCAGTACTGCGGCCTGTTGAGGACTTTGATATAGGACTCAGTGGCGTTGCAGTGCATCCAAACTATAACGAAAATGGATTGTTATACGCATACATATCCTACAGAGAAGATGGCACACTATACAATAAAGTCATGAAGATAACGCTGGTAGAGAATAGATTGGTGGATGCCATACCAATTATAGAGCATATACCGGGATCCCGATTCTCCAACGGTGGTGTAGTAAAGTTTGGGCCTGACGGTATGCTATACATAGGAACCGGTACACCTTCAGACTCATCCCATCTACCTCAGGATATAGACTCGTTGGCTGGAAAGATACTGCGCATACATGATGATGGAGCCATACCAACAGATAATCCGTATAAAGATTCGCCGGTATACTCACTTGGTCATCGTAACATCAGAGGCATGGACTGGGACAGTACAGGAAGATTATACATATCCGAAGAGGGTCCTGACAAAAACGATGAGATAAGCCTCATAACACCCGGTGAAAATTATGGTTGGCCAGAGAGTGAGTGTTATGGTTCAGGTTATGCCAATGCCACAATATGTTATGATCCTGCCATAGAGCCAGGGGGCATAGCATTCTCAAATGGTGTCGCGGCTACATCAGGTCATCTGTTGTTGGCATCATTACGGGGCGGTGGGCTCTTTGAGATAGACGTAAATGAAGGTCTATCATCACAAAAAATTCTCTTAAGTGGTGTTGGACGCATTCGGGATGTGGTCCAGAGTGAAGATGGCACAATATACGTGATAACCTCAAATACAGATGGTAAAGGATTTCCCGCCGAGAGTGATGATAGACTGCTGATGCTACGATAGCACAGGCCAGATGTGGTCTTGAATTATACTGGACAGTTGTAAAAGACAACAGGTCAAGATGGCCTCCAATATCAAGGGGCGCCGGACGCATACATTATCAGGTTCCTCCCGCAAAGTCGGGTGATGGTTGATGTGTTGTTGGATAGTGTTAAATACGTTATTAAACCGTACTATATGATGGCTCTTGTAAAAAATAGTAGGGCAATAACACGTACATACACAAAAAATTTGGGTATGCAGTACGTGTTTGAGCATGTCAGGAAGGTGGCAGAAGTGGCGTACATTATAGCAGATAACACGGGGAAGAATACCTATGGTGTTAACGCATTGATGTATCGTACAATGCGCGGCCCTGACCCCAAAGTACATTCGTCCATAACGCAGACCGCCATACGGGACGGGGTTGCCGCCCATAAAACGTACAATACAAAGACTGCGCAGGGCATGAAGGTATCTGAGCCCGTGTTTCGCAATCCGGTTGTAAAGTTGAAAAACCAAAATTGGAGGCTGAATCCGATAGCGGGTGGATATATGACTATTGCAAATGTTGGCTCATCAAAACACCCACATATGATAGCAATTCCCATCTCTTCAGATGTGGTACGCCGCATAGGACAAAATGAGTTGGGCGAGTTGTGGATCACGCCGACCACATACACCATAACGTATTACAACAAAGTGCCCGAGGTTGACAAGCCCCACCCATACGGCAAGTCAGAGATTATCGAGTTGCTTACGGATGTGGGGTATGTGGGCGGCACACCAAAGGATGTAATTGGCGTAGATATCAATGAAAAGAATATCACCGTAGGAGATAAAGATACAATGGTACGGTTTGATCTATCCGATACGATACAGGCCATTGAGGACGCAAAGACTGACGATGCAAACAATACGTATACCCGTACGCATGATAATGCCGCATATGCGGCACGTACCGGAAGGCGTGTTGTACACAAAAAAGAGGAGGAGCGCAGAGAAAAACAACAAGTCGTGTGTGGCGGTCATAAATTATACAACAAACTCAAACGCAGATACAGGAAACTCAAGAGGGAGGGCAAACACAAGAGGGCCGCGGAGATAAAGAAGCAGATGAATAAATGCATATTAAACATACAGCATAACCACACAAAGTCAAAGAAGAATGCTAAAAAGCGCAAGGTAACTAAAGCCGTGCGCCACCACGAACATGGGCTGAATGTGATGGCACTATGCATCGCACAGTGGGCCGCACAGTCTGGGTGTTTGGTGGTGTTGGAGGATTTAACCCGCATATCGTATAATTGGCAGAAGGGTGGAAAGTTTGGCCATAATATGCGTCGCAGGTTACATTCTGCCATGATGCGAAAGGCATCAAATTTAATTTATGAAAAGTCCCGGTTTTTGGGAGTGGAGGCATTACATATGCGTCCACACAACACATCCAAGCTATGTGCTGTATGTAGAACCCCACTAACTGGAACTTATCATAAAAAAGACTACACCCACTGCCGTACAGTTGGCGTAGATCGTGACGTCAACGCAGTGGAGAACATACGGCGAACAAGCGCCGTATCCCGGTATGGTCGTAAGGTTTCGGCCAGTCTGGGCGAAGTCCGTCGTGGTGTGGATGTAATCCTCGATCCCACACCACTCATACAGGGTTGCTGGAGCAACTGGGCTGACAGACTATCCCGCATAGCGGGGGTGTAATCACCCGACTTTGCGGGAGGAACCCATTATCAAAGATGTTTGTAATGTATGAATGAAATTTACATATTTACAAGACCGCCATCGACCAGGCGTCAGCACACATAAAATAACAAATCTGTCATAGAGTTTTAATATAGACAAAAAAATGATAAAAAGTGTGGAAAGCGTATGTGTTTTGGGTGCGGGAAGTACAAAGTATGGAAAGTTAGATGATAGCATAGTAGACATAACCGTACAGGCATCAGCAGATGCAATAAACAGTGCAGGAATAGAGCCTGCCGACATAAAGGCCGGATACATATCCAATGTATTTGGCATAGCAGACAAACAAGTGCATCTAGGACCTGTAATTATGAGTAACCTTGGTATTTCAGACAGACCATCATTATCCATAGAGTCCGCATGTGGCAGTGGCTCTGTCTCGTTTAGGGAGGCATATGCCAATGTGGCGGCAGGATTCTACGACTGCCTATTGGTAGCAGGTACAGAGAAGGTCACCCACACCGGTACCGAATGGACTACCACGTACTTTGCATACTGCTCAGACTTCTTCCATGAAGGGTCTGCAGGCGCATCGTTCCCAGGACTGTTTGCAGCCATGGCACGTGCCTACCTGACCGAATTTGGCGCCACCGAAGAGGACTTTGCGCAGGTTGCAGTAAAAAACCACAACAATGGAATACTCAATCCAAAGGCGCATTTGAGAAAGAAGATAACCATAGATGATGTTATGAAATCGGCCGTGGTAGCCAGTCCGCTCAAGCTGTACGACTGCTGTCCATTCTCAGACGGGGCCAGTGCCGTCATATTATGTACAGAAGAGTTTGCCAAGAAGACAGGCGGCGACTACATAAAAGTAACAGGATCCGGACGTGGAGGTTCGCCAGCAGCATTGCAGGGACGGGAGCACATTACAACAATTCCCAGTACAGTAATAGCATCAAGATCAGCCTACAAGATGGCAGGTATAACTGCCAAAGATGTGGACTTTGCCGAAGTACATGACTGTTTTACAATAGCCGAAATAGTAGATACTGAAGATTTGGGATTCTTTGAGAAGGGTAAGGGTGTGGAAGCTGCTCGAGAAGGTAGAACCGCACTAAATTCAGACATATCAATAAACCCCTCTGGAGGTCTAAAGTCAAAGGGACATCCCATTGGTGCTACCGGTGTGGGGCAAGTAGTTGAGATGTATGATCAGTTAACAGGCCAAGCAGGTCCCCGGACCGTACATGATGCACATATAGGACTTACTCATAACTTTGGAGCCACCGGGGCCAGCTGCGCCGTCCATATCTTTGAAAGTGTTTAAAATGTCCACTCGTCAAAAATTTATTGATGCCGCCCAAAGTGGTAAAGTACTACTATTACAGTGCAAGAGATGTAATACAATGCATACATCTACGGTGTGTTTCTGCAAAAAGTGTGGCTTCTCAAAGTTTGAGGACAAGGTAGTTCAAGGGATTGGCAAGGTAGTCACATATACCATAATTACTGTTCCACCGGCGGGTTTTGAAGAGTATACACCCTATGCGTTTGTTGTTGTAAACCTTGATGATGTAGACCAGCGAATATCTGGGTTCATGGGAGGGATCTCTACACCTGCAGATTTACCAGTGGGGTCTGCAGTCCGTGTATATGGATACGATGAGCGCGGTCTATTGATAAAGTTTCACTAACTTTATAAAATGATAAAGGATCATTCCTTGTATGGTAATCGATGTTTATTGTGGAAAGTGCAATACAAAAATAGGATCAACAAATATACTAAAGCCCATCAAGCAGATATCTGGAGTCGAAGATGGAAAGTGTCCATCCTGCGGACATAAAGTATCACTGTCAAACTTCACATTGGATGTAGTAAAGTCCACCTCCAAGTATGGCTCTCTAGAGTAACATGTGATATAATGGGCCATACATCTCATACACCACACAAGATATCGGCTACATCTAAGGAATCATCATTTTCTAATGTTATAATAATCACCAATCTCTACAAAATGAGTAGAACCTAACTATTAATTACAACTTTGATGTAACCAGTCCATGGATAAGTGGGTTGGCGATATGTTTGAAGAGCCAGAGAACGAGTCGGTCATGCCAACCCGGGTCAAAAAGATCTTTTCAGCCATGGACAGTCCCCAGAGATTGAGAATTCTTAGGGCACTAAACTCAAAAGGTCCGCTCAGTTATTCAGAGCTTAAAAGACTTGCCGGCTTTCATCCCAAAAGTGAGAGTGGTAAGTTCGCATATCATCTGCGCAGCTTGGACAATCCGGGTCTGGTATTGTTGGACAAAAATACCAAACGGTACGACATTACTAATCTAGGAAAGATGTCCATAAGTCTGGTAAAACAGATAGAAGAAAAGTCCATTCATGAGTCCAGTCGAATGTACGTGAGAACATCTCATCAGGCCATAGAAGAGTTTAACGCAGATAAGATAATGCGATCCTTGGTACGTGAGGGGAGTATGCCCATGGATCTTGCGCAGCGCATCACCGAAGAGACGGAGAACCGCATATACAAGTATCAGACATCTCATCTTACAGGGCCTCTAATTCGAGAGTTGGTGAATGCCGTACTTTTGGAGGGCGGACATGAAGGCTATAGGAGCAAGATGGCCCGGTTGGGCATTCCCGTGCATGATCTACAAGAGATGCTGACAGATGTCGATAGCGTGATGGCCGGTTTAGAACACATAATGCTAACTGCAGGGCGGCGGGTATTTGTAGAGTATCTACTAACTAATACATTGCAGCGAGATGTGGCAGACATGTATCTGTCAGGTGGCATTCACATATCAAATCTGGCTTTATGGCCACTGGCACCAGATACAATATTTCTGAATATCAACGACATCATACCGCAGAGTGACATAAAGATATCAAGTCTAGTCAAGATGCTCAACCATGTATTGTGGGAGGCATCCAGTGAAGTTGTAATAGATGGCATATCCAATATCGACTCAATATCGCAGTATATGGCAGACACTCTCATCATGATGCACGCACCCCACGGTGCGGCCCACCTGTCACTATATGTACCATTGAACTCAAAGTCCATACATGGCATATTAGAGGCGTACAAGACCTATGTCAAAAGTGTGGACACTCCCACAGCAGGGCTTGTCATAGATACAAAAGATACCAAGATTGCAGAATTTTCAGACATATTATCAGATATTATAAAATGTAACGGAGTCATAACTATTACCAAACAAAAGTCTGGTAAAAGTGGTATCATAGACAGTAACGATAAGGGGGCATCAGCAAAGATGCACTCGCTGGCCATAAATCTGCCTAGTTTGGCTTACGAGTCAGAGGGTGATGAGGCGTACTTTCGGGCAAAGTTAGCAATGAGTATGGAACCCATAATATCAGCATTGGAGTCAAGACGAAAGGATATTGCCGACATTACACGTTGGGGGCTTAATCCGATTCTTGCAGAGAACATCATAAAGCAAGAGAAAAGGTCTGTAAATATCACTATCAATTTAGTGGGAATGCATGAGGCCATGACTCACATTTTAGGAGACGATTACCCGCCCAAAATGGTGCTCAAAGTATTAGAGACTGCCAACCATGTTGTATCAAAGATTAGTGGTAAGACAGGTCTCCCCATACTGATATCCATGATACATGCAGATGGCATCTCCCGTCTGGTGGAATTAGACGCAAAGAAGTACGGTAAAGACAAGGTGTATAATATGCAGGATGGTAGATATCAGCACGGTGTCAGTATAGATGTACGTCAGACCATAATACCAGGACAACTAGATCGCATAATATCAAATGCAAAGAAGGCTGCTGCTGTTTTGGGCGGAGGCCTGTACACCGAATTGTCATACCAAAAGAGTACGCCGCAGTCAGATATCATACGTGGAATAGAGTTGTTATCAGATCATCTCAACTTTACAGTAAAGCTCAAACACGACTCATCTTAAAGTCGCGGCGAGGCTGCTGAAGAGACAGTAGTATCTGTTTTAACTGCTCATCAGTGACAGGGGGACTCAGACGGCCCTGAGTCATCATGGAAAGTAGATAATTTTCGACCTGTGTGGCCAAATCTGGTCGGACCATGCGAACATTGCCCAATCGTAGACGTGACTCGGGATTAAGGATTCGACGTAATAGTGCATCTTTTTGTGCAGCAGCTTCATTGGCCTGTTCATCATTAAATTCAGGAGTGCTCATATCTACATGTATACCCGAAGTTTGGGATTCTCCTGTACCATCTCTTTGAGTATGTCAGTGGATAGATTGTCTAACTTTTTCATGCCTGCAGAGGTTACGACACGTCCCCTCTTATCTATCGCCTCTACCAAGCCCAACTTCTCCAAACCATGTACGGCATTGCGAATTATGGCACCACCACCAGCGCGGTGATGTGCGGCTCCATATCCAGACGGCTTTCCGCCTCCGTACTCTTTGCGCAACCTGCTAATTCCAACAGGGCCCTCCAAGTATATCTTGCGCAGAATAGATGCGCAACGGGTGTACCACCAGTCTTTTTGATGGGGCGGTCTGTCTGCATGTACTCCAGTCTTTACAAATATCGTCCATTCGGGCTTCTCTATACCACTATCCTGCAGGTATTGTGCTGTACGTGTGATGAGCTCGTGTGGCGGTACATCATATACTTTTGCCATATTTTTTTATTTTCTTGTCTATTTATAAATCATAATTGAGCAGAAGAGCGTTTTATAATTTATCACCTTGGTCAACACCACCTAACTTTCAACGTATCAAAGTCATACAAGTTGTGATGACGTAATAGATATCTCTTGATTATGCGCACTCCCCTAGGACACATCTTTGTATATGAAGACAGGTATATAATTCCCCCATACACCACATGTACAGTGTATATTGTATCTGTGTTGTTGTGTATTTGTATTATATTGGTAGCAGGAGATGCATATGCGCACTCTCTATTCAACTCTGCTGAAGAGTTCTATGGTGGATATAGGGTACAAGTAGCAACAACTCCTGAATTTCCCCAGATAGACGAGATCTCGACAATTCTAATCCGTGTGACAGACGAAGACTTTGAGGAGGTTGATAGCTTCACCATGGGTCTGCGATTCTTTTATAATGATCTACAAGTAGATGCTGTGCCGCCCCAGAGCCACCAGGGAGGACACTGGGATATCGACTACATCTGGAAGAAAGAGGGAAATCACATAGTGATGGTGGATATGTATAGTGTGAATGGAGATAGCACAGACATATTGACATATACGTTCAACATGGGAACTCAGAGTCCGTTTGGATATATCTTCATATCCGCCATAACCGTGGGCGCCCTTACATTTACAGGAATAATGACATACATCTATCTTCCAAAGATACTGCGGCGCCGTTGAATTTGGCATTTCTGTATAGACAGCCCAAGTATCATCTATAGTATAGAAGGAGTATACGTTAATGTCCAAAGGCATACACCATACAGAATAGTTGGATGCCTGTGACGGTTGGCTGCTTGCCACCCTACCTATATGATATCATAGTACAGTAGTTTCAAGAGTTATGTGTGCGCAGGCATCTCTATCTTTGATATGCGAAACGCAAAGAGGGTGGTTAATAGCACCATTGAAAACAACAGTATGCCTATGCCCAGATGTATGGCGACTAGTACGGCGTGCAGCTTCATATCGATTACCAAGGCACCTAGTGTTATCTGAGTAACAACAAAGGCGGATGCCAAAGAGCTGGTCAGTTTTATCTTCAGGTCGGCACGCTTGTTCATGTATGATGCGACCATTGTAGCAAGTACCAATGCACCCGTAGTGGCAGCTATCAGGCGATGCACCCATTCTATGAGATACTCTTCAGATGGCATCACGCCATTAGGACACAGTGGCCACTCCGGGCAGGTCAAGCCCAAGCCAGCAGCAGAGATGTACCCGCCAATAAACATCAGCGAATAGAGTACTATCATTGTACATAATGCTAGATACTGTATAGCCAAGATACTATTCCACTATGAAGGTCCCTTGCATGCCTTGTAGTGCATGGCCAGGAACTGTACATATGTAATAGTAGGTTCCAGGCGTATCTGCCACAAAGTTTACCTGACCGCTCTGACCTCCAGTCAGGGGTATATTTGCGGAACCTATTGCAGAGTCCCACATTATGGAATTAAAGTTTGCGGGATCCCGTACTATCGCAAATGAATGGAACGATATTCCTTGGTTTGTAGAAGAGATATTCACCTCATCTCCAGCGGTTACACGAATTTCAGGGTTTGCTCCTTCTGTACCGGGAACAGCAGAGAATGCAAACGTCAAAAAGTCATCGGACTCGTAAAAGTCCAGTGTAAAGTCATGGACAGTTCCAGTGGGCTCTACGGCAGATTCCTCTTGGCCGGCCGCACCAACAATTATCTCACCTACCATTCCCTGTTCGCGGTGACCAGGAACAGTACAGAGATAGTAGTAAGTACCTTCGCTAGGTGGTATGAACTCGGATGTGCCTGACTGGCCGTTTGTTAGGGGGTTCATTGCAGTTCCTATCTCAGAGCCTGGAAATATTCCTTCAGTACCACTCTCTTCGGCAGTAACACCAAAGGAGTGAAATGATATACCCTCACTGACTACGTTGAACACAATCTTGTCGCCTACTTGAGCGTTGATCGTCGGATTTGCGCCAGGTTCACCTAGTACCTCATTAAATGAAAAGTCTCTAAAGTCTGCAGACTCTACAAATACCAGATCTACCGTAAGTAGACTGCCGGTGAAGGAGCCCAACTCTTGCTCAACGGCCTCGCTCATTATTGCCACTATGGGAGGAGCTTCAGATATCCAATAGTCCCATAGTCCAAAGAATATACCGCCACCAGATATGCAGATGCCCAGCATTATGGCCATCATCTTGGCGGTCCTAGCAGGACTCGTTCTCATTATTGGTGTGTCTTCATTTACCATATCTTATCACCTAATGATGTGGGTTCTTTTGGGTATGCGGATAGTAGTAGCGGCCACCCAACCCAAATGGATCCTCCATATTTGCCTCTGGTCCTTTTGCAGAACTATATATCATATTACCCAACCAAATGGCCATGCTGATTCCAATGAGCATGGCGCCAACTGTAGCTATCTGATTCATGGCAATCCACTCAGGTATAGGTGGATAGTCGTATATGCGTCTGGGCATTCCGTATAGTCCTAGTACGTGTTGTGTAAAGAATACCATTACAGTTCCTATCATGGCCAACACAAAGTGTATCTTGCCCAATACTTCGTGATACATACGGCCAGTCACGTATGGGAACATGTAGTATACATATCCTATTGTGCCAAATGCAATAGTTCCCATTACAAAGAGATGGAAGTGGCCCACCACCCAATAAGAGTCGTGCGTAACAAAGTCCAAGGGCATGGCGCTGTTTACCACACCACCAGCTCCAGCCGAGAAGAAGAGTGCAATTCCACCTACAGCCCACATCATGGGTGTGGAGAATCGTATACGACCACCCCACATGGTAGCGAGGAAGTTAAAGACATGCATTGCCGATGCTGGAACCGCAGCCAGTGTACCCACCATAAAGACAGTCTTCTCTGTGAATGACATGCCAGTGGCATACATGTGGTGCGCCCAAGACGAGAATCCCACTATGGCCAGTATTATAAAGGCGGCCAGTCCTGAGGCATGACTAAAGATGGGTTTGCGGGAGAAGCGAGGGATTATCTCATACATCATGCCTATGGCAGGTATGACCAGTACATACACTTCAGGGTGGAATGTAAACCAAAAGAGGTGTGCGTATGCGATGGGGTCGCCACCCATGGCAGGATTAAAGAATCCCGAGACGCCCAACCTGTCTGTAAGCAACATAAGTAGTGCAGCAGCAAATGTTGGGAGTGCCACTAGTATTATCAAGGATGATGAGAGAAATGACCATGCCAATAACGGAACCTGACCTAGCGACATGTCTGGGTGTTTGCACTTCATTATAGTTACAACAAAGTTGATGGCTCCCAGTATGGAGGAGACTCCCAGTATCTTTAGGCCGAATATCCACATGTCTGCGGCAGGACCTGGTGCGCTGATTATAGAGTAGGGTGGCGTGGCATACCAAGTAAAGTCGGCAAACCCTAGCCATATCAAGGCCCCTCCTGGAGGAATCATCCAAAAGGCTATGGCGTTTAGTTTTGGATACGCCATATCCTTGTAGCGTACCATTATTGGAACAAAGTAGTTTCCCACCGCCGATGCCGAAGGCAATATGAACAGAAATATCAATGTGGTGCCGTGTACTGTAAACATACGGTTGAACGTCATGGAGTCGGCGATAATCTGTGAGCCCGGAAAGAAGAGCTCCGCTCGGATGGCCAGCGCCAATGCGCCTCCCAAAAACAGAAATCCCAAAGACATTATCAGGTATAGAAGGCCCACATCTGTGTGGTGTGTTGAGAACATTATCTGCCAGATGGGTCGTGGTTTGTGCAGTTCCAGTACCATGTTATGTAATCCCTCCATGCACGGTTAAAATTCTTTTCAAGATGGGTCCTCCACGTATAGTTTTCCTCGCATGTTATAGTGAATTAGACCGCAGTATTCACGGCACTGAATATCGTACTCCCCAGCTTCGGTGGGAGAGAACCATACAGTGTTAATACGACCAGGCACGGCATCCAACAACACCACATAATCATGTATGTTAAATGAGTGATTTACATCAGTCGATGTTATCTCAAATTTGTACGCCTTGCCGGTCTCCAGATGTAGTTCGCCCACCTCCTTTGTACCATCTTCATGCTCAAATGTCCAGAACCACTGCTGGCCGACCACTTTAATTATCTCAGCGTCTTCGGGTACATGCTCCACCAATCGCTCCACATTCCAGGCTTCAGCTCCCACCCAACAGAGTAGAGCTACCACGACTCCTATGTACACCCACTCAGGCCAGCTAGAATGTTCATCAGACATACTACCAATCAGTCCCCTCATATTTGGTTGGTTTTGCATTTGGGTGAGACTCTCTGAATCTCCATATCAGCCATATTATTGTACCAGATACAACAGCCCCTATTGTAATTGCAACCACCATCATTCTAAAGAATAGATTCCATATCTCAACACGACGATCAAGATACTCGCCGGGTTCGGCGGTGGCAGCAAACGCCACATTAACTGTAAACATAACCGCCATCATAACTAAAGCTCCAATAATGTATCGCATTCCCTATTCACGATTCTATTAGGAATTCTATTTAATGGTTTACAGGGGTATGTCCTACTAGTATAAAGCTCCCGGAGTTTCCCCCGGCGACCTTATATCAGTAGCATAATTGGATACATCCAGGCGGTCGTCCAGAGATGGTGACTCATCACCCACATAAAGCAAGCTCCTCGCCTCCCCTTTAGGCCGCCGTCCTTCACCGTCGCATGGAAACCACAAGACGATACAGTCCAACAATTGTTGAACGCACTGCTCCCAATCCCAGTCTTAGTCATGGGCTGTGACGTTATCTGCGCGTGTCCCAAGACAGCGCGTTTGACAACCCGTCGTATAGTTGAGTAGACAAATCTCCTGAATACGCCGCTTAAATACCACCGAACTCATTGTATAATATGAAGTACAAAGGCGAAAAGTACGTCATGAAGACTCTACAGTACCGTCTCAAGACATCCACCAGACTCACTCGATACTTTAACTCAATGTATTCGGAATCCCACATATGGCTCAATGCAGGAATAAGGGCGCGTAAGGCTGGACTGACGGTGTTTGACACCAATAAGATAGCCACTATATGCCAGACCATCCCCCAGGCCTGGGTTCGCGGCGCCATACGTGAAGGCCACAAGATAGAAGGCTGTACGCATGTAAGATATGGTAGGAAGGTTTACCCCCTGTTTAGTAACGTGCCACTCGGTAAAAAATCCAAAGGTACAACGGTGTATTTCCCAAGATGTAATATACCATTCAAACTACAGAAAGGGCGTCTACCCAATACATCCCAATCATATAAGATAGTGGATGTCACGAACACTACAGACAAGGAGAGGCAGTTCGAACTACATGTAACTATACGTGAGCATGTCCCGGACCGCGTAGCGACGGGTGTACATGCTGGTATTGATATGGGTGGTAAGCACACGCTTGTTGTTGGAAAGTCCGATGGTAGTATTGCTATGCTGACATTACGTGAGAAGGATACTATACGGAACATAGCGCGTATGCAAAAGAAGATGAGTAGGTGCAAACTTCACTCCCGTAAGTGGCGCAACCTGCATGATACATTAAACAGCATATACCGTAAGTTGGGAAATAGACAGAAAGACAAGCTGCGCAAGTTCTCAAAGAAACTAATGCGACAGTGTGATAGAATAATCATGGAGGGGATGAACCTCCGTACAATGACGACCAAGGGTCCCGGGCAGACGCCCAAAAATCGTACGATGCGACAAAGTCATTGTGGTGAGGCGCGGGAGCACATTTCACAACAATACCTACGATATAATGTAGAATATACGGAGATAAACCCAAAGAATACCTCAAAACAGTGCTGTATGTGCGGTAGTTTGAATACGTGACGCAAGAGCAGTAAGTTTAGGTGTCATAACTGCGGTATAGTGTGTCATGCGGACATCAATGCGGCATTCAACATACTTTTCGCTTTTCGTATTATACAGTGGAGTAAGCGCGCTCAGGGCGTGTATTCCCTACAAAACAAGGCTGGAATGGTCTTGAGAGGAAAGATACATCTCGCGACACTTACTATACCCAGTGTCGTGGTGATGTGATGGCCGGTACAGGCTGTCACCAGGCTAGGTGTCAAAACCCGGCTGACAATGAACATCTCTTAGAAACTCCTCTGGATGGTAATTTGCCAACATTTGTTGTACTGGGCGCAGGCCCAACTGTATAGCAGCTGTATTGAGTACGCGCATGTATGGACACGCGCAGATAACGTCACAGCCCACTTGGTCATATGACATGAGTCTATAAGATGCCTTGTGGCTTTGCAGTACTTTGGTGAAGTGTTATTAACTATTTTGCTTCATTGGTTGTCAAAGATGAGGTGTGCAGCCAAATGCTCTATACGTAACAGTACAACAGACAAAATAACAGATAGTTTAGAGGATACCTTTGTACAACAAAGAGACTACATCTACAATACCAACGAGTTGCCCTAGAATGATAAACCTACTGGATGTGGTAAGATGGACATTCAGGCGTAGTCCATCAGATATAATACGACTCTACAACTCCCTCTCAGGAGTCATGGTCACAGCCACTGGAGGGGCCAGCCTCAACTTTGGACTGTGGTCGGACGACTGTGTTGAACCACTCTTGGCGCAGGACAATATGGCGCGACACTTTGGCAGGATGGCAGACTTGGATACGGCCAGTGTCGGGGCGGATGTTGGTTGTGGGCGGGGCGGACCTGCTAAAATATGGCAACAGTTGTATCCTGACTTTGATATAATAGGAGTAGACGTAAACCGTAGAGGTCTAGTAGAGGCCAAGCGTCTGGACCTTGCAGTCAATGCACTCTCTACTAGTCTACCTCTAGCCAATAACTCGATGGATCGTGTGCTTGCACTAGAGTCTGCGCAACATTTTCGTCCACTGTCAGTATTCACCAATGAAGCTGCCCGCGTATTGAAGCCTGGCGGCATACTATGTATGGCCATACCAGTCGTCGGACGACAGTACCACATAAGCCGATTGGGAATGCTTTGGTTGACATGGACATCTGAGCATTACAATGTATCGACCATACATGAGGCAATCAAAGCATCTGGGCTCCATATACAATATGAAGAGATGGTTGGTCCCATGGTGTATCTGCCGATGGCCAACTACTATATGAATAACAGAGACAGCTTACAGGAGAGAATCACAGCCACATATCCTAGATATGTAGAGTCAATACTGTATCGCTCCATACTAGACATGAGGCGGGCTTCCACACAGGATGTTATTGAGTATATGATTATAAAATGTATAAAGCCATCACATGAGCGTATATGAGACTATCCGCATAACGGGGAACCACACATCACCATAGTTTTATCAGGCGTGAAGGCTCCATGACGTTTATGCCGCCCACGGAGAATATACCCTCGCTATTCAAAAATATATTCAATGATGCGTTGGCTATGATCAGGTGATATAGATTTTGAGGCGTCATGTTCAGTATGGTAGACAGCATGGCCTTGATGGGATCCATATGTGTGACTAATAGTACATTCTCGCCGGCATGTTTCTGTTGTATATAAGATACAATGTCAAGTATTCTGTTACGGACGCTTGCAAATGTTTCGACGCCCATATTTGTAAAATCATCAGATCCCTGATAGAAGTGTAGAAATATGTTCCCGTATCGTTCCATCAAATCGTCATACGTCTTACCGGTAAGTCCACCCATGTCTATCTCTGTAAGTCTATCGTCCGGAATAACCTCCAATGAGTTGTGTTTGGCGACAATTTGCGCAGTCTCCATGGTTCTCTGTATGGGACTAGAGTATATGCGGCTAACCTGCATGTCCGCGACACATGCAGCAGCATACGCTGCTTGAGCCTTGCCCTCAGCAGTGAGGGGTACATTCGGCAGGCGTCCCACAAGCCGTCGTTCAACATTGTTCTGAGCCTGGCCATGACGTAGGAATATCAACGAGGCCAACAGTATAGCCATACTATAAAGATAATAAGAACATTCACTATGACATTACATATTGAAGGTGGGAATAGTTGGTGGGACCGGAGGTATGGGTAAAGGGTTTGCCATGAGATGGTGTAAGAGTCATGACGTTTTAGTGGGATCGCGAAATGCCCAGAGGGCATCAGAGAGTGCTGCCACCTATGAGAGTGATGCCATAGAGGTATACGGCAGCATACAAGGAACCATAACTGGTAGCGACAACCTATCAATAGCATCAGATAGCGATGTATTACTACTATCCATTGGGTATGAAAATATTGACTCTACCTGCCCAGATGTCTTGAATAATATCAAAGATGACTGCATAGTGGTATCGCCCATAGTACCCATGGAGAAGACAGATGTGGGGTTTGAGTTTATTCCATTTCGTGACAACAAACAGTTTGCCCATCAGATGGTACAGAGTCACATGAAGGACCCCTCTAGATTGGTGTCGGCGTTTCATGTCATATCAGAGAAGAAACTGGCCAACCTCAAAAGAGAGTTAGACTATGACATATTCGTATGTGGTGATGACAAAGGGGCCGTGGATGTTGTAAATGGTCTGATAAATGAGATTGATGGACTTCGTCCACTATACATAGGGGGTAGCGGATTGTCATATATGGTAGAGATATCCACGCCCATACTACTAAACATAATGATTCAGAACAGAATTAAAAATCCAGGGATTAAAATAGTCTAGATGAGTCCTGAATATTATAGGCGCGGACGTAACTGGTATACAGCGTTAGGTGTACTGTTTATAGTATCAGCCATCATAGTTATAGTACGGCAGATAGCGCTATGGGGGTTTGAGTTTGTGGGGGACTTTATGTTGAATAGTGAATTTACCAATGAAAAGATATCTCTAGGTATGATAGGTTTTGGATGTCTCATGATAATCTTGGGGTTGCGGCGTAATGTCCCGGCGCGTTGACTTTCTCCAGCACCAAAAGATCATGAGGCTGGCTACCACAAATGAGCATGGTGAGCCGCACGTAGTACCTGTGTGGTATATGTACGATGATAATACCATATACATAGGAACCAATACACGAACTGTAAAAGCAAGAAATGTAAAACATACAAAGACTGCTGCCTTCTGTGTAGATGAAGGGGTACGGGCACCCATATATGGCATAATGGGAAGAGGGTCTGCACGATTAATCTTAGACCCCACACAGGTGGGTAATTTGGCAGAACAGATACTGATGCGATACTATACAGATATACACCAAGAGGCAGCTCAGGCTCTATACAAGGATACAGACTGTATTATTGCCATACGTGTGGACTCTATCACCGAATGGTCATAAAATCTTCAATCTTGTCTAGTGCGGAATTTAGTGTCGATATAGGGGGCAGAAATACCAGCCGGAAATGTTCCCTGCCAAATGCCTCTCCAAATCCAGACCCATGCACGGTTAGTACACCTTTTTGACGGAGCAGCTCCAACACAAACTCTTTGTCTGAACTATACGGGTTGTCATCTATGTGTGGAAATACATAGAATGCGCCCTTAACAGGAGGACAGGTCAAATTCGGGATGGAGTTCAGACGTTTCACCATCAGGTCTCGGCGGCGACTCATCTCAGCTACAAACTTGTCGATATAATCCTGAGGGCCCCGCAGTGATTCAAGGGCCGCATATTGAGCGGGCATGTTGGCGGCTATGCGCACCCTAGTCAGCTGAGGCAGATATTTCTTTATATTGTGTAGTTGTGGCGAGTCGGCAAACGCAATATAGCCTAGGCGCCACCCGGTCATCAAGTTTACCTTTGAGAAGCCGTTCAGTAGAATCACTGGTGAGTCTTTGGCTACTCTACCAATGCTGGTGAACTCATCATCGTACGTTATACGATCATATATTTCATCACATATCACGTATAGATTATGCTCGTTGGCCACATCTATTATATCTTGTAGTGATTTACGATCATACACCATACCGGTGGGATTGTTCGGGTTTATCAGACAGACTGCCACTGTCTTAGGTGTTATCTTTGAGCGCATATCCTCAATGTCGGGCCTACCAGCAGCAAGATCGACACCAAACTCTACAGGCGTACCGCCGTGTAGCTTAACATATGAAGAGTATGGTGGATAGTATGGGCCAGGCAACAGAACCTCATCGCCGGACTCCACTATGGAGGCGGTCACCATATCCAGTGCTTCGGATATGCCGTTTGTCACGATTATACCATCTGATGATGTTTGCAGGCCTTTGGATCTCTCTTTTTCAGCTATGGCATCACGTAGTGGTTTAAGGCCTTCGGAGGGTGCATAAAAGTTGTTGCCGTTTCTGATGGCATCAATATGCGCATTTATCACATTTTCAGGCGGCTGAAATCCGTATTGGGGCGGATCTCCGACATTAAGATATTGTACTTGGATGCCACGCTTCTCGACCTCTCTGGCGCTAAGCACTATATCCCGTATGGCATACTCCACACCCTTGACCTTGCTTGAGACTTTCATTGTAACAGGACAAATATTTAGCGGGGTTAATTAATTAACTGTTGGACCCGTAGCACAGTCTGGATAGTGCGGGCGGCTTCGGACCGCCAGGTCGGGGGATCGAAGCCCTCCGGGCCCTCTGTGCATTTAACATTGCCGAATTGACGTAGATCCAAGTCATGTAAACGGCTCTACTGTGAAAATGCAGTCATTTTGAATTGTGAGTGCGAAGAATGGTCAGCCTATCAAGAATAGTTATGTTATCTTCATTTATTTTGCTCTTTTTTTGTTCTCAGTTTGGCGCAGTCCCGAACCACCATGGCTAACAGTAATGCCCTATCTATAAGAGAGTCTCGTAGTATGTATTCGTCTGGACTTTTAAATCCGGCACCCAGAGGACCTAGTCCCTCCAATGATGGAATGGTGGTGGGCACATGACTGATATCTGATGATACAAAACGCCTTGTTGGTTTTATTGGAATGTTTACCTTCTTAGCAGCCTCTTCCACCATAGAGTATAGTTCATGTGTAACGTCTGTTTCAAGTACAGGATCCCTCCTCCGCCACCGCGAGACATCAACTCTGGCCCCGTTACCATCACGTTTCAGTACGCGACGAATCTTCTTCTCTATATCATCACCCATCTCAAAGCTGTCATAGCTGGTAACAACGGTTATCGATGCTTTATCAGGTGAGTTGCCGTACGAGGTGTTTGCTTGTAGTGTGGGAACCATAACCCGGCATCCTTCTGTGGATAGTTTATCCAACGATACTACCTTTTTGCAGGCGTACGGAATTAAACCCGAGATTGTTGGTCTGGTGTCATCTTTTACATCACGTATCTCTATGTGATAGTCGTCCCGGCCATGACCAGATACTGCCACTCCACCATCAACATCGCCCCACTTCATGCTCAAAATGTAACGTGAACGAGAAGCATAGTCACGTATCAGATTTGCCGAGTGTTTTCCGTCCAGTGAGTCATCTGTGGTGAGCAGTATGCCGCACCGTATACGGCGAAGCCTCTTGGTAAAGCGTAGTGCCTGTAGTGCCGAGAGTATCACTGCCAGACCGCCCTTGCTCTCAGTTATACCTGTACCGTATATCTTTGTCTTGGTCTCATGAAATGGTGTGTGATCATGAGATGTGTATGGTGTATCTAGATGGCTTAGAATCAGCACATCATTGTCAGGATGTATGTGATTTGCAAAGTAGCGTACATCACCTATATCTAAAAAGTGGTGTATATGTTCGGCAAATCCCAGATGCTCTAGCCGTTTTGACATCATCTTACCTAAGCGATTTACAGTCTCCACATCCCTAACATCGGTGTTCATATCCAGCATGTGGCGGAGGAGTTGTGTCGTGGTTTCGAGGTGGGTGCGCAAGTAGCTACGTGCCACTGTATGTAGTGGCTGGCCCGACGATGCAATGAGGGGGCGGGCGGCGGACTCGCCAAAGTTTCGTATGGCGGCCACATCCAGCATCTTGTTTATCAGTGACTCATAAGAGTATCCCGCTGCAACTGCACCGGCCACAAACGAGCCGGTCTTTCCCAAGCTGGCCATGGAGTTCAGCTCCAATATGTACATGTTACCGTCTTGGTCCATACGTATGTCCACGCGGGTATAGTCGTGCAGTCCCAGTTTTTTAAAGGCCTCTTGGCACAGTTCTTTCATCTCCTGTGTGGTGTCATCATCAAGGGGTGCCGGACACAGCTTGCGTCTTGGTGCAGACATCTTGTCGGATTTGGTCTGTATATCATCAGGACCATTCATCGCAAACTCTACTATGGGAAATGTCTCTAAGTGGTGTCCATTTCCCACCATACCCACGGCAAATTCCCTTCCGGATACGAACTGTTCTACTAGAGCATCCTGTTGGTATTTGTCAATCTCTTCTCGTACTGCATCTCTGAGATCATCGTGGTTGTCGACAACTCTCGTACCCATGGATGTAGACTCCATCTTTGGTTTCACTATGACAGGAAACTTCAGATCATCAAATGTGTCATCAGGGGTTGAAAATACCCAATAGTCGGCGGTGGGCAGATTGTTCTTTTGTAGGACGATTTTAGTCATTACTTTGTCTTGCACTATTGCGTGCGCCTCAGGCCCCGAACCTGTATAGGGAACGCCCAGCATCTCAAGCATGGCAGGCAGGTGCGTATATCTGTCATGTCCCTGTACACCATACGCCATATTAAAGACAATTCCTGGCGGCTCCCCAGCTGCAGGTTTTGCCATGAATTGATGCAACTCCTCCATTGAACTCATGGTTCCTTCTATTATCTTGACTGTGTGACCCCCACGCTCAAGTGCGGTAGCCACCTGCTCTATGGTCTTGGGGTTGTAGTGCTCTTTGGTGGTCATGCCGTATATGTTGATCACATCGGTGGGATCGATATTCTTTTTGTTGTATATTACGGCTACCTTCACAATATGTAATAGCAAAAAATGTTTTTAATATTATAATAGATGGTTCCTCCCGCAAAGTCGGGCGATTACACCCAGATAATGTGATGTCGCGCCGCAGCTTCAGTTGGCCGCTACACGCCTTGGGGCCGAGCTTTTCCAAACTGGCTACCCCTATGTTAGCCCCAGCATTACAGTCAGCGTGATCCGAGTGGCCGCACCGCTGCACCAGAGCTCCCTACCGTCCCGGTTGTCCTTGTGGATGCACCCACACGGACATCAACGCTGGCTGGTGTAAGCTACCATGACCCAAATGATACCACCGATACGCTGGTAAGATAGCAGAAGAGCCAGTAACCCCAGCATTGCTCGGGTATCTACTTGTTGAGTCCGGATTTTCGACTCAAGATTATAATAACATCACACAATACAAGAGATTAGTAATGCCTGGTATAGGATTAATGAAACGGCGATTAGAGAAAGAGAGTGATGCCATAGCTTTGGCCGTATCGGGTGTCGTAAAAAAATACAACATAGAGCCCACTCAGCCAAAGACGCTAGAGACCAAGTATCATACAGATGCTGGAGATTGGTATGTAGCTTTAGGTTGGGACAAGATGCGAGTGGTAATAAAGATGGACTCTGTATTGGCGCAGATCACCGAAATCAAAGAGATTCCATGGAGCGATGTATAATGAAGGTCATAGTTATGGGCGGTACTAGAGGGATTGGTAACGCCATAGCAAACTCACTACAACAGTATGGTCACCAGGTCATATCAGTGGGGCATCACGATGTAGACACTTCAGATATAGGCTCTGTAAGGCAATTCATACATAATAATCCAGATACAGATATTCTGGTATTAAACACAGGAGGACCGCCGCCCAAAAAGTATAACGATGTAACAGAGCAAGAGTGGCAAAAGTATCACAACCAGTTGTTTTTGAGTTTTGTACTGATACTACAGAGCATAAAAGTAAACAAGGGCGGCTATATCTTTCTGATAAGCTCATCTGTCGTAAAGGAACCCAATCCGAATCTGGCCATATCAAGTGCTTATAGGGCAGCATTTGTAGAGATATTCAAGCTGGCCAGTCGGGAACTAGCTACACAAAACATCAGCTGCATCAATATAGCTCCTGGTCTGATATCTACGGATCGCACACTAGAGATAATGAAAGATATGGAGGCAGACATATCATCCCTTCCCATGGGACGTATGGGTAGACCTTCAGAGATTGGCGACTTTGTGGGAGCCATAGTAGAGAAGCAGATAAAGTATCTGTCAGGTGTGACTGTTACATTTGATGGGGCTAGTTCAGCCCACATATTCTAGTTCTTGAAGGCCACATTGGGAACTTCGGGTTTATTGGGTATAATAATTAGTTCGCCTTCGTGTAGTTGTTTTATAAGCTGAGCGACCTCTTTTTCGACATTGGCACGTTGTAGGCCAGTATGTTTGGCAAATACATCCACCAACTCAGTCATCTTCCTCTCCCCATTACAACACTTCCAAAAGTCTACAATGGCCTGGTTTACCATAAATCCCTGATCTTTGTCGTTTAACAACATCATGGAACCATCCTCCTGTGTGGCAAGCTTGCCGACGCCCTGAGGCATGGCACTATCATAATCAAATGGCGTCAAAGAGCCAGACCCGGAAGCCATACTCTTTATCTTCTCTCGCGCACCAGAGGTCATCTTATCCATGGACCAAGGTGGATCCCACACTATCTTGACATTGACATTATCCACGCCAGGTACCTTTTTGGCATAACGCGTAACATCCTGTACTATAGTAGCATGCAGGGGGCATCCTTGTGTAGTCATGGTCATTGTAATATCAACATCACCTCCATTGACATCTATACCATACACAAGACCCATCTCAACTATATTCAGTGGAACTTCAGGATCCATGCATTGTTTAAGTGAGTTCTCCACATCCAGCGTACTTACAGTCATGTTTGGTTCTGCATGTAGAAAGCATAAAAACGTTTTAGAAATTAGCTTTGAATAATTTTTTGATGGATTCCACATATGGAGCCGTCGCCACACCTGCCTCTGTAATGATACCAGATATCAGCTCAGGCGGGGTCATATCAAATGCAGGATTCAATACATTAACACCTTCAGGTGCGGTCCTATTCTCAGGCGGTCCTGAAACCTCTGCGGAGCGTCTCATCTCTATAACAACGTCTTGTGGTTCGCTATCCATATCAAATGTAGAGAGGGGTGCAGCAACATAGAAGGGTATATTGTGCTGCCTGGCCATTGTGGCTACCTGATAGGTACCTATCTTGTTGTAGACATGACCAGTGGAGAGTATACGGTCGGCTCCCACCACCACTTTATCTATCAGTCCATTTGCCATTGAATATCCTACGGCGGTATCTGAAATCAAACTGACATCAATACCATCATGCATCAACTCAAAGGCAGTAAGCCTTGAACCCTGCTGTATTGGTCTTGTCTCAGTGGCTATCACCTGTACTGATTTTCCATCCTCGGCAGCTGCGCGAATAACCCCCAATGCCGTTCCATACCCCACAGTAGCCAGTGCTCCGGCGTTACAATGGGTCATGATGGTATCACCATCACCAAAGAGAACTGAGCCATTGCGGCCCATCGTCTTATTTGTGATGATGTCATTCTCTGCCATAGAGATAGCCTCCTTGAATATTACATCCCGGGCAGTCTGTGCATCAGTGGACATCTTGGCAGTATCATATATTTTGTTGAGGGCCCACACTAAATTGACGGCAGTCGGACGGGTTGCTCTAAGATAGGTACGGGCAGCATCCAGATCACGTAGTAAGTCTTTTAGTGTTGTAGCTGAACTCTGGCGGGATGCCAGTACCATACCAAATGCGGCAGCAACACCAATGGCAGGTGCGCCCCGTATGACCAATCTTTTGATGGCGTCAGCCACACCTTTGTAGTCGTCATACTCAACATACTCTAGTGTGCCTGGCAGTTTGGTTTGATCAATCATGGCGACCTTGTCATTCTTCCATAGAATGGTACGAAGCATATACCTAGACAATATCAATCCATATTTAAACAGGATTATAGCTCGTTAACAGAGATGGTAGTAATATCGAAATCTCTGTTGGCCAAGTATGACACACAGGACATGTGTTCTGTATACGATATGTGGCCTGAGATTGCGCAAGAGGCATACAATGCAGGACAAGATACCAAGATTGTAGATACAACAGGTATAAACCATATAGTCTTTGCAGGCATGGGTGGGAGCGGAGCCCTGGGGGACTATTATGCTGCATTACTCTCAAATCACAACACCCATGTAACTGTCGTAAAAGGCTATAGGCTGCCAAAGACTGTGGATAACAATACACTAGTAGTGTGCAATAGCGTCTCTGGCAACACCTCAGAGACTCTAACTATATTAAAAAAGTCATTAAGACAACCTTGCAGGCGCATAGCACTCTCGGCGGGTGGCAAAATGAGAGAGTTCTGCACACAGAATGATATTCCACATTACACTGTTGATATGTTTCACACTCCACGTGCATCATTTGTGGCTTATGTATATGCCCTCCTAGGCATACTAAAGATAGGCACAACAGCACATGATATAGACGAATCCATAAGTATAATGCAAGAAAAGAGATCACAAATACAATCTACAAATTTAACCACAGAAAATCCGGCGCTAAATTTAGCAACAAAATTAACTAAAATTCCTTTGATTTATTATCCGTGGGGACTTCAGGCCGCTGCTGTACGATTTAAAAATTCATTACACGAGAATGCTAAGATGCATGCAATGATCGAGGATGTGATAGAAGCAGGACACAATGGAATAATGTCTTGGGAGATGCCAGCAAATGTGCAGCCTGTATTTATACAAGGTGCCGATGACAATCGTAAAACCAAGGAACGCTGGAAGATATTTGAGGATTATTTTAGTGAAAAAAAGATACCGTGCATAGTAATTAATTCATCGGGGAGACACATAATGACAAAATTGGTAAATCTCATTTATCTGCTGGATTACTCAACCATATATCTTGCTGCCATACGGGGGGTCAATCCCACCTCAACAAATTCAATAAAGTATATAAAAGAGAGATCAAAATTATGAAAAAAATTCCTCGCTTAATAATAACAGGCACCAACAGTAACGTGGGAAAGACTGTAATTAGCTGCGCCATCATACATGGTCTACAAAAGAGAGGATATTCGGTTCAACCCTTCAAAGCAGGGCCTGACTATATAGACGCAGGATACCTATCTGCTATATCAGGTAGACAAGCCTGCAACTTGGATGTGTGGCTCATGGGAAAAAATAATACACTAGACAGTCTAGCAAAAAACTCCACATCGGATATCTCCATAATAGAGGGAGTCATGGGATTTTATGATGGTATTGATGGCTCAAAGAATCTGGCCAGCACATACCAGCTACATCGCATAACAAAATCACCGGTAATATTGGTGGTGGATGTTAGTGGTACGGGACGCTCTGTTGCAGCCACGGTTTTGGGATTTATGCGGTTTAATAAAAAGACACAGATTGCCGGCATAATATTAAATCGTGTTGGGAGCGAACGTCATAAAAGAATATGTATTGATGCAATAAAATCTCTAAATATTCAAGTATTAGGAGCTATACCAAAAAATGTCATACAGTTAAAAAGTCGCCATTTAGGACTCATTCCTGTTATGGAGGGCAATAAAAATAAGGACATTGAAAAGATCTCTGAGACTATACATGACCACATCGATATGGATAAAATAATAAAAATATCAAAATCCGCGCCCCCGATTCATCTACAAAAGAGTAGTAAAAAGAGGGATTTACACACAACCATCGGTATAGCATTGGATGGTTCATTTAATTTCTACTACAAAGATAATCTGGAAAAATTAAAGAATAATGGAGCTAAATTGGAGTTCTTTAGTCCCGAGATATCAAAGCACATGCCAGACATAAATGGATTATACATTGGCGGTGGATTTCCCGAGGTACGGGGAGCCATTCTAGAAAAAAACTACACCTTAATTAATGAAATAAAAAAGGCCATATTAAATGAAATGCCAACATATGCAGAGTGTGGTGGGCTGATATATTTAGGAAAGACTCTTCAATACGATAACAAACAGTACGATATGGTGGGCGCCGTGGATGGTCACACATACATGACAAAGAGGCCAACATTGAACTACACCAAAGGTGTCATGTATGATAACATATTAAATAAAAAAACTATAAAATTTCATGGACATGAATTTCACTACTCAAAGATGGATGTTAGTGAGGACTCTAGATTTACGCAAAAACTGTATCGTGGAGAGGGTATTTTAGATAACAAAGATGGCATACTTGTACATAATACAATGGCATCATATGGGCATCTATACTTTTCAGAAAAGATGGCCAAAAATGTAGTAGAGTGCTGCGCAAAATTTTCAAGGAGATGATCGTAAAAGTTTAAACAATGCATTTATGATAGCCGCAGCCACAGGACTCCCACCCTTACGACCTCTGTTGGTTATGTAGGGTACCTGAATCTTTTCTAGTTCTGCCTTGGACTCGGCAGCTTGTATAAAACCTACCGGTACACCCACCACTAGAGATGGACGAGCCTCATTCTGATGAATCATCGATATAACCTCTAAAAGGGCCGTAGGAGCGTTGCCTATAACTACAACACCATTCTCCATCTCAGCAGCAGATTGCTGCATCGATACCCGAGCTCTTGTTGAATTGGCTTTTTTAGCTAAATTGGCTATTTTATCATCTGATATTTTGCATATTGTGTTATTGCCAAAATCTGCTAGGTTTCGTTTGTTCAATAAACCTGGTATGCCGTTGACATCTGTGATAATATTACACCCATTATTTAGTGATTTTATGCCGCTTTGAATGGCATCATCATGAAATATTACACGATTATCTCGGGCAAAATCAAAGTCTGCAGTAGAGTGAATAATTCTGCGCACAATTGGCCACTCCCACGTGTCATAATCATGTGATACTATCTCATCTTCAATAATACTCATACTGGCATCCTCAATGGATTGACCCTGCCTAGTCTGCATGCTCCACCTCGGATGCCCGCTCTAAGATTAAATCAATCATGGCATCATCGACCCCTATATGGCGCGTTATACATGCATTTTTAAGGTTAAATTTTTCAAGGGCCGGTTGTAAAAACGCATTTACGTCTCGTTTTACATGGGCACCCTCATGCAAAAAATAAAAGACTACAACTAAAATTGATGGATTGTTGGCCGCGCTGATCTCTACTCCTGCCGGAATATCTGGTTGCTCTATCTCTAAATAGCATCTGTTTACGTTTCGGTACGAGTCTTTTAACTGTTCGACAACATAATTTATAGATCGTTGAGCGTTAATATCCGAGCTGCCATGTGCTACTATGAGTACGTCAGTTTTATCGCGATCTATATCATAATTATTTCTCTTTAGAGCATCAACTATCCTGTTGTCAACTAGCTTCACCATGGTGGGATGCATGCTCATCTGCTTTGTAACTAGAAATTTTGTCTTGGTATACTTTTGGTATTTCATGACATTAGTTACTGTCACTTTTATCTTTCTTCCAGGATATAGAAAGTATGGTACTATCGTTAGTGTATCCAAATCATTTAGGGGGCATTTTTTCATAGCGTCACTGATGAACGGGGGTAGCACCTCAAGAAAGCAAAAGTCAGCATAGTCATATCCGCCTTTAATGCGCACCTTCTCTGTTATTATTTTCAGTTCTCTGGGGGCCCCGGTCTCCCTGCTTCCCCTATTTATAATCAATATGCCCCTCTTCATGGTATTTTAGCCACCGCCACCGTCAAATCTGGAGGAAATTTTTGTTTCTCTATAACTAAATTACCATTAGAGACCAATATGGCTGCTGCCTCAGATACACTGGGGGTACCCTCAAACTTTTTAACTACACCAGATGGGTTTGGTATAGATACCTGAGCCAACTCACCTCTCTCTACTAGATGCAATGATACATTTAACATATTGGCTGCATCTTGAATTCCCGGTATTGTATATGACTTCTTTATGGATGCGATCTTTGCAACACATTTCAGACTAAAATTATATTTTTTTAATGACTGAATTATGCCTCTTTGTATAGTCTCGGATGTCGTATTATGATGTAACCCCACCCCTATAACAAGGGAGGGGGGCCTATAAAGAACAGCTTTATCTGCAACATCACTAGACACTATACTGTCAGTAAGTATACGGTCAGTAATTATCAGATAGCCCTTGCTGTTGGATTGTACTAGTCCGTCTAGTGTATCATATATGGTCACATTGGATGGTAATGGGTGGTGCCACCAATTCTTATCTCCAGCATCCTGAAATATGCCTATGGGCTCTTCATTTACCATATATGCACTGATACGGGTCACATTGGTATCATCATCAATCGCCCATCCCAAATCTCTGCCCACCAAATCTACAGAGATTGTTTTATTAACATCAGCCGCAGTGGTTATGACTGGTGTTGCTCCAGTCTCTTTTGCAATCTTGTTGGCCAATTTATTTGCGCCTCCCAAATGTCCAGATAGTACGCTTATTACAAAGTTGAGTTTGTCATCTATGACTATAACGGCGGGATCACTCTTTTTATCTTTAAGATGAGGCGATATCAGCCGTATTACCGCACCCAATGAAAAGATATACACTACACCATCATATTTGGAGAACAGTTCTCCGGCCATCTGTGTTGTAGAGTTATCATACCATATTATGCCAGATTCAGAGTCTTGCAATTTTTTGGGAGAGTATAATGTCATGTCAGTAAATATCTCTGTTAATCGTCGTCCAATTTTTTTACCGTTCTTTGTTATTGCCAAAATTGCCACCTTCATAATATTGAATGGTACAATATGTTGCATAAAATACCTTTTGTTCTACAGATATTAGTGATGCAAGCATCTTGCAGATGTTTTGTGTGTAGTGGGTTTGACTGTTTGTATGGTAAGGATTGTATTATTGTTATGGCCTCTTGTAATTATGCAAGATTTTTTGAGGTATTTTTACGCAATCTTCTTTGGATTATTATAAAAGCTACACCTGCAGGAGTTGCCAGAACGGAAAAGAGTATCCCCATTGAAAGATAGTCGTTCACAAATAGTTTTGTTTCAAACCATGCCATTGGTAGTGTCAAAAGAAAGTTCTCACCAGAAAAATCCTCAATTGTACCAATGGATAGAGCGTATCTTCCACCCACTCCTTCATCTGCAACCACGACATAGTATTGCCCATCAATAGGAATGTTGGTTGTGACCTCTTGTCTCTTCCAGTAGGTCACTTGGCCAAATGGCTCATAGAATTCGTTCCCGGGAAAGTCGCCATTGTATGGAAACTCCTCAACGTTTGGCCCAATCTCAAGTAGAGCAATACTATTCTCAACCCCTGCCGGGCTCACCAAAAATAGTGATGGCGAGTACTCTTCTAATCCATTTATTTTGGGAATTAATATGCTTGCATAAAATGGGTCACCGTGTTTGGCCTCAAACGTGTAAAACTTTACTCCGTTCGCATCCAGATTATCGTAGATGGCCCAAGAGATGCGGTGATTGGGTATGTAAAGGGCGGAGTCAAAATCTGTATGTGTCCCATCGTGGGTTATTAGTTTGTGGGCATGTGCTGGACCTGTTGTGATTATAATTATTGTGAAAATCAAAAGGAGCGGTATAATCTTTGACATAATTTTATCTGTTAAAAATTATATTTTAGTTGTAGGGTAAATCTAAATCAGAATGGCACTAGATCTTGGGCAAACTAAACCGTTGTGGCATATATACCTCAAATTTGGGGCCAAATATTATGGTCATATTGGTTGTGGCGCCTCATAATGTTGCAAAACTCTCAAGTCTATTTTGGTAAACTCATGTAGTGCACTTGGACTATACAGATGGCCTTTCCTGTACTGTGATTGGCCCGTTTTAATATCAAATTTTATATTATAATTAACTTCTGGAAAATATCGATGAGAGTCTCTCCCCCACTGAATTATGTTCTGTTGAATTGTGGTTGTAAAAGTTGAGTGTTCGGTATTTGCAATCAGGTGTATTTAATACAATACGAATTTATTTTAAAATACATAAAGTAATAATAAACAATATTTTACATTTATTATCTTACAATTTATACTAGAATAATTATCATCTATAATTTGACCGTCCAAGACAGACGAGTAGTTTTTTGCATGATGATACAACACTGAAACTATAACAGATTTGTAATATATGATTAGGCATGTTTGGATGTGTTGCCTATAACCAACCCCTCAAAGTCAAACATTATTACATCAACATGTGTATCATTAGCGCGACTCTGCATATGTTTGCGCACGCGCTGACATATCTTATCAAAAAAGTTTGGGATATTATTCTGTTGTATCATCTCCATAACGTGTCGTGCCGTATTTGCCTTTTGTATATCACGTATGATATAGTCTGGTGCTCCACACTCTTTGGCTATATCGGATAGTAATTTCATATCCACCTTGGAGCCTTTTACATGCGTCTGAGACACACCTGCAGCCATCTTTGCTAACTTTCCTACAAATCCCACCACATATGCTTTTTGTAGTCCTTTTTTGCCACACTGCTGTATTGCATAGCCAGAAAAGTCGCCTATCTGGACATAACAGTGATCCGGTAACTTTACGAGTTTTTTGGCATACTCTTCACTACGGCTACCAGTTGTCAGTACGACTGTATCACTTTTCATGGCTACGGCCACATCAAGATTTTGTCGTATTGAAGCAGCAAATGATGCCGTCGAAAACGGCACTACTATGCCACTAGTACCTAGTATTGATATTCCGCCCATAATTCCCAACCGAGGATTGTCTGTCTTTGGGGCTAGATTTGCACCGTCGGGGACAGATATTGTTACTTTGAGTCCGGTCTTTTGTATCATTGCTGTGTTCACCTCCCGAAGATTCTCCTGAATCATGCGTCGAGGTACGGGATTTATCGCTGGCCCCCCTATATCCAATCCCAGACCGGGTTTGGTAACTATACCCACACCCACCCCACCGTGTATGGTAATCACGTCGGGATCATCACCAGATACAACATCAGTTACAATCTGAGTGCCGTGGGTAACATCTGGATCATCACCACCATCCTTGATAATAGTACATCGCGCACCGGTCTCTGTTACATTGCATGATTCTATGGGTATGTCAATATAGTCGCCTCGGGGTAGCCGCACGGCAACTGTGGATACCTGTACATTATTCAGTAGCATTAGTGCTGCTTTTGCACCAGCGGCGGCGCATGTGCCGGTGGTATAACCAGTACGCAATTTTGCCATTATACACTTGTTAAATCAGTATCTTTTAATTTTTTAATTATAATACAACATCAAACATGAAGATATTCGTAACTGGGGCTAGTGGCTTTGTAGCCAAAAATATACGATGTGCACTCTCAAAAGCAGGCCATCAAATCGTTTCGACGTCTCGTAAAAGAGTAACACCTGTATTACATAACGAAGAGAATCTACAGACCGACTACTCTGATGATCACAGCATAATACCACATATGAAATCTGCTCATGCAGCAATACATCTGGTCGGAAGTGGCATACAGACTACCAGTATTCAGTATCATATGATAAATCAACGCCTGACTGAGCGTGTAATAAGGTGGTGCAAGGATGCAGATATACCCCGAATCATATACTTTAGCGGTCTTGGAGTCTCTGCAGATACCACACAGGGCTACTTCATATCAAAGTATCTGGCCGAAGAAGCAATAAGGCAGTCTGGACTAGACTATGTAATATTTCGACCCTCATATATAATAGGCAAAGATGACTATCTAAGTTGTAATTTACAGAGACAGATCAAAGATGGTAACGTAGTAATTCCCGGTTCGGGCAAATATGTAATGCAGCCCATATCCATACACGATGTTATCCGCATTGTGATAAAGTCAATACATGATGATGCATTCTGTAATAGTACACTAGATATGGTTGGGCCTCGCATAATATCATACAAGAGTTATGTCAAAATGTTTGTTAAAAATAGTGCAAGGGTAACTCATATGGATGCAGAAGAGGCATACAGGCAAGCCATCTGTGGAGAGACGACATACTATTCGATAGATGATCTAAATATCATGATGGGGAGTTTTGTGGGAAATCATGATAAACTAGCAAGTATATCGGGTATGAAATTTCATGACTTTTTAGAGGCCGGCAGCACGTCGTAGTATGTCTGCCTTGTCGGTTCGCTCCCAAATAAATTCGGGATCTTCACGACCAAAGTGACCATACGTGGATGATTTTTGATATATAGGTCTCTTTAGATCCAATTGTGTTATTATACTTGAAGGAGTCAAATCAAAGTTTTTACGCACTATATCTTCTATATCTTTGTCGGGTATACGGCCTGTGCCAAATGTTACAACGTATAATGAGACCGGCTCGCTCATTCCTATGGCGTATGCCACCTGAACCTCACACCTGTCGGCTAGGCCGGCGGCTACTATGTTCTTTGCTATATATCGGCACATGTAGCTGGCGGATCTATCTACCTTTGAAGGATCTTTGCCCGAGAACGCGCCACCGCCATGTCGTGACATACCACCATATGTATCTACGATTATCTTGCGGCCAGTAACTCCAGCATCACCATGAGGGCCACCAATCACAAAACGGCCGGTGGGATTGATGTGTACATTTATGGAGTCATTCCATAAATCACCCAAGACTGGTTTTATCACCTTTTCAATTATGGTGTCATGTATAATTCGATTGGGCACACCCGGATCGTGCTGTGTAGAGACGACCACCGTCTCTATGGCAATGGGTTTTCCGTCCTCGTACCGAACAGATACCTGAGATTTGCCATCGGGTCTTAACCAGGTTACTGCATTGGTGCGACGCATATGTGATAGTTGTCGTGTCAGTTTGTGTGCCAATAGTATGGGCATGGGCATCAGTTCGGGAGTCTCGTTGGTAGCATATCCAAACATCAATCCCTGATCTCCCGCTCCTTGATCTTTATCTAGTGTGGCATCCACACCCTGGCCTATATCGGGACTTTGGGGGTGTAGACGTAGTATCACCTCACACGAGTCTGTATCAAACTTCAAATCCGGACTGTCATATCCAATATCTCGAATTATCTGTCTAACAATTCTTTCTTGTTGTGTGGCATCAAGTTCTGTCTTGGATGTAACTTCGCCGGCCACAGATACAAAACCCGTAGTCACCATGGCTTCAACGGCCACTCGAGAATCAGGATCGGCGCGCAGATAGGCATCTACGAATGCATCTGATATTTGATCACAAACCTTGTCCGGATGTCCTTCAGTTACCGATTCGGACGTAAACAGGTAGGATGGGCTAGAGCTCATTTTCAAGTTTGATGAACAGTACGTTGTTGCCTCTTACAATAATTCGACCATATTTTCCTACAACCTTACTTGATTGTATCTCTTCGGCATTGGTCATAATTAAATTCATGTAAGAGTCCACATTGTCCATCTTTCCTTTGTATTCTACCTCGTTTTTAAGCCGTACAGTAACCTTCTTTTTTGTATTCTTTTGCAGGGTTGTCAATGGTCGTTGCACATTTGTCTGGGACATTACACTTCCTTTTTTTAATTTATTTCATGAATAAAAGCCTTCCTTTTTGATTTTTTGATGCTCATGATTTCTGATTAAAATAGGTTCAGATGACGTTCAAGATGATAATACAAATAGTTAGATGAGGGAGTTTATTGAATAAGTCTCACAATCATGGAACTAAAAGATATTGTTAGCGTGTATCTGGAGGCGTTTCCGGCGCATCGAAGAAGACCTACCGAAGACTTGCGCAGAATGATAAACGATGGTACGTATAAAACATATACAAATAGTGATGCTTTTGGCCTAGTGCTGGAGTTGGAGGGATTCTCACTGCTGAATTATTTTGCAGTACGTAGTGGGATGCGAAAAACAGGGGTTGGTTCAGAATTATACAGAACGATAGTAAAGAATCATGATCCCATACTAATGGAGGTCAGAAGAGGACTACAATTCTACTTTAAACATGGGGCGCGTTTGATACGGTGGTACCATAAGCCACCACACTACACAGACACAGCACCATACTCCATGATGCTTGTATATCATGGTTCAAAACCACTTCCATCTAACTATATTGAAGCTATACGTAGAGTCTACTCGGGTCTTGTATGAGTTATTCATAACACGATATACTCTCTGGTACGACAATGACCTTACAGATGCCCCTTTTTATCATTGAGATTCACATGATAACACATGGTGTATACAGGTATTAGAGAGGTGGATAGGTTTTTGGGTGGGGGTTTGTTGCCTGGAACCATACTGGACATTTATGGGCCGGGAGGTGCAGGTAAGACGCAGGCATTACTACAGATATCATCGATGGCAGTTCAAGCGGGATATAAAGTGGGATACATAGATTCCACGGGCGACTTTAGGCCTGAAAGAGTGTACGACATATGTCAGAATGACTTGGTTTTAGACTTGATACAGGTATCCCGAGTCACCAATGTGGCAGAGCAGATAAGGTCAATCCATCAATTTGATGATGTATCCATGATAATACTAGATAATGTGACAGACTTGTTTACATATGAGTACTACAAAGAGGGCCGACAACACATCAGAAACCAAAGATTTGCCAGACATATGCAAGATATGTCACGTTTGGCGTTAAGACATGAAATACCCATCATAATATCAAATATGATGAGATATTCAGGTGTTGAGCACGTTGAGAGTTTGGATTACATAGTTAATTTGTACACTCATGTTAAGTTGCATCTTGGTGGCTCACCCGAATATATGGCGCATCTGGTTTTGGCCCACAAGGAGACAGAGTTTCAATATGCAATAACACATACAGGCATACAGTCGGTGAACTAGGCATCCCATGGAAGTGGTTCGCTGGGAACCATATTACCCAATGCAAAGTATATTCCCATGGAGATCAGTGATGAGAGGGCTCCCACTAACAGACAGTTCTTTGCCATGACATTGTCTGACTTGCGTAGTATAAACCATGTAATAAAACCCCCTATTACGCCAAAGAGTATGGGAATTGCATACCACAGCTTGTTACTCTGCTCTCTATACATACCACATATACATGAAAAAATATCAATTTGTATGTTGGCTAGCGGCGCCATGGCCATCCGGAAAATAAAGAATGATAGGGCCGCCGGCTGAGGCATCCAACATATATTGATACAATAGGCCGCATTAGTACTAGATTTCATTCATCATGCATGATTGAGCCCAAAACATACTCAAAGTTATACAGTATAATCTGGATTTTGTCAACGACACATCTTAAGGTGGACCCACCGGCCATCAATGGTACAATTTATAGTATCATTCAAATTTGTATGGGGGCGACCATAGCAAATAATTTATTTCCGTAGATACACAGGATTGTCGTGTACGATGCAATACCAATTATAGTGCCAATACTCTTTGTAATAGGTACTGTAGGTGCACTGGTGTATGACCGAGCAAATAAAGAGAGATAGTCTGCAAGCACTGTTTGCCGACATGGGTTTTAGTTCACTGACCAATATACAACAGAGGGCATCTCCTGCAATACTACAGAAACACGACTGTCTGGTTATAGCTCCGACCGGCTCAGGCAAGACCGAGTGTGCCGTCATTCCTGCATTTCATATAATGGGAAGGGGGAAGGGGGAAGGGATACGTTGCCTATACATAACCCCATTAAGGGCGCTAAATCGTGATGTCTTTCGTCGTATTGAACACTACGCAAAAAGAAACGGCCTGACCGTTCAGGTACGACATGGAGACACCACGGCCACCATGAGAAGACGCATAGCCGACTCTCCTCCAGACATACTGATCTCAACACCTGAGACAGCGGTGGTATTATTATCCCAAGAGAAGATGTTAAAGGCCCTATCCCATCTACAGTGGGTTATAGTAGATGAGGTTCACGAGGTACTATCCAATGAGAGAGGCTCACAACTCAGTATTACAATGGAGAGGCTGCAGATGAATTCAACGTATACACTAACAAGAGTAGGCCTCTCGGCAACGGTGGGAAACCCACAGTTGGCAGCAAAGTTTCTGGTTGGAACAAAACGGAGATGCCGCATTAAACATGACAGGACATTAAGAAGATATGATGTGGATGTGCGTTTAGAGAGGGGGGGCATCTCAGGGGTTGCAGATGTCATAGCGACATATGTAAAAGAGCACAAGACAGACTCACCCACACTACTATTCACCAATACTCGAAGTGAAGCAGAGATGCTAGCATCCATACTAAAGAGTAAAGTGGCCATACCAGTGGAGATGCATCATGGTTCGCTCTCAAAGCAAGTAAGAGAAGAGACCGAACAAATATTGCGTGAGGATCAAAAAGGATTGGTGGTATGTACCTCGTCTCTGGAGCTGGGTATAGATGTGGGAACTGTTGATACGGTCATACATTATGGCTCACCCCATCAAGTGTCAAAGTTACTGCAACGTATAGGCAGAAGTCGCCACAAAAGCGGCAGATCAGCCTCAGGTTTGATAGTTACAAGTCGTCATGACGACTACATCGAGGTGGCCGCCATACTAGATAGAGTCAAACGACGCAGTATAGAGAAGCAGTACATACACAACTCTCCTTTAGATGTATTGGCACACCATATGGTGGGATTGCTATACCAGTGTGGTACTGTAAGTGTACAGGATGTCTTGTTGATGGCAAGTGCGGCATTTCCATTCCGCTCAGTGAGTATATCAGATATACATAATACACTACTATTATTGGAAGAGAACCGTGTAGTGAAGTTTGATCAGGAAAGTATGACATACTCGGCGGGTAGTCGCACATTCTGGTATCACTTAGAGAATCTATCCACAATTCCAGACATACTTAAATTTCAAGTATTTGATAGTGTGGGTAAAAAAATAATCGGCAGTCTGGACCAACGATTTGTGGGGGATAATGAGGTTGGTGATCTCTTTGTGCTAAAAGGTTCTCAATGGAAGATCTTGGCTGTGGATGAAAAGTCATTCCGGGTCAATGTAGAACCACATAGAAGAGGTACCACCATACCGCGTTGGGAGGGTGAGAGCATACCTGTAGAGAGGGAGACTGCGCAGACTGTTGGCATGTTGCGCCAGAGTGACTCAGGAGACATGAAGGAATCGATACCATACCACAAAACCATACTAGTCGAGTCGAACAGGCATAAGGGCACGCTGGTACTTCACGCGTGCTTGGGGACTAGAATAAACCTGACATTAGCCTCCATACTATCTGCAATACTCTCATCATCTATAACAGGTACAGTTCAGGTTCGTTCGGATGCATACAGGATAATGTTGACCTCTGCTCATCATATAACCGAACATCAAGTAATGGACATACTGCAGTCCGAGTATGACATACTTGATACTGTTACTGCATCGGTGGTCGGCAAGCACAATATCAACTGGCGCATATGGAATACCGCCAGAAAGTTTGGCGTTATACGAAAAGGTATTGTGTATGATCAACGGCGAGCGCGCTACCTATACAAAAGATATCGTAACACGCCCTTGGTAACAGAAGCCTTGCGGGAGCTCTTTCATGAAAAATACGATATTTCAGGAACAAAACAGATAATGAGACAGATACGGGATGGCACCATAGCGATAATCTGGGAAGATGTTGAAGAGTTCACGGATCTGGCCATGCCAATACTGGATTATTCAGCATTGCACTACTCGGATGCGGCCAAGATAGACCCTGAACTATTAGATATAGTCAAAAGTAGACTATACAAGACTAAACATAGGCTGATATGTGCTCGGTGCGGTACATGGGAACGTGTAATGGAGACATCACAGATAACCAAGATGCCTCATTGTCCGTACTGCAGAGGCAGGCAGATAACCACCACATTCTACTCTGACTATGAACTAACCAAGATAATATCAAAGAAATACAGTGGTAAAAGACTCACAAAAGAGGAAGCACACAGATACAAAAGGGCGTGGAAGGTAGCATCTCTGGTGGAGACCTTTGGGGTTACTGCCATTATAGTACTATCAGGGTATGGTGTGGGCGCGGACACTGGTGCGCGCATACTGCGCAACATGGTGGATGAAGAGCACATGTTTCGACAGATATACGATGCCGAGCGGCAGTATACAATGACTAGAGGGTTTTGGGATCAGTAGCCGCGGTTATTACAGAGAATGCGGTAAGTACTAAATCTACGCGACCATCCATACCATGTCTGGCGTTTATGCCGGTTATAGACAGTCTATCGCCCTGCTTAAAATCTGCAGCCAAGAGGGCCTGATTGCGCCATCCTTTGACCCACATCTCTTTGGAGTCATCGCCCACATACATCTCCAAGAGTTGTATAGACTCGCCGCTACGGGTCTGCACATCACGCACCACCGGGTTTTGTAGTACTATAACCTCTATGCAATAGTCTTCACCAGGCTCGGCATCACCAATCCGGGTTCGTATGGCCTCTTTTGTTGGTATACTAAAGTCATCCTCCATGTTACGAATGTATGCATCCTCTTCCAGAGTGATGGATTTACCATATGCTTTTGTGGGCTGACATTCTATGACATCATTCTCGCGGCATTTTATGGAGTGATTTGCCTGATCCATCAAAAAGTAGAGTATCTTGGCAGAGTCTACACATAACAAAAGATTGTTGCTTCGTTCGTTGGCAGATATTGAAATTATACGTAATGTTAGTGGGTCTTTAAGATCTCCATCTATCAATATCTGAGTTGAGTCGTTTCCATGTATCTCTAAATCCTGTTGTCCTTGTTTTCCCCGTACCCCTAAAAGTTTCACTTTGGCTTTAGGTTTTATCATCTTCGGCATTGCAGAATCATCCAAGCCCCAAAGGACCACCCTGTAGCTTGTGCCATTCTCTCCACGAATCCGCATTCTTAGTGCCGTGCTAGGCATACCCCGACTATTGGTAAAGTTCATGGTACTCACCATGCCGTCCAACTCCCCAGCTACTATGGCATCACGATCCGCCTCGGTTATATCAATCGGGTCTACAGCCATGTCGTCTATGCCGGGTATATCAGGTAGATCATCTACAGTCTCAATCTGGCCGCCATCTCCCAAGTTTATATTCAATCCGCCATTATTATCACTCCTTACATAGCCACCAGATATGCGAATGGCATCTCCAGGTTTGAGACCATCTAGTACAGCCAAGGACGCCACAGCATCCCACATCTTAACTGGACATCTTGTGTTCTCATCATAGACGGTCATGGTACGCAAGGCCAATGGTGAGTTATCCTTGCGTGTGAGATTTTTTGTTTTGGATACGCCCATTACACGGACCTCCACCTGTATATCCTTGGCTCCCGAATAGATATCCTTAAGTTTCATCTGTGAATCCAATGGTTCAGAGAGTTGTACGCCAGCATCGGACGCCACCAGAAACAAGGCGCCCTGATCAGTAAGATAGCCAGCACCAATGTGTCGTTTTTTTATCTCTATCTGGTGAAGTATATCATCACGAGTAAGATTTGAATTTGATTCCAAAAGCTTGCTCATCAAGACTTCAAAGTCATCCATATGAGATTTGATATTTTTAGTATAATTAAGACTTGCTAAAATTATGTCCTCCAGAAACACCTGTGTGTTTATATAATGATATATGATTGAAAAAGTCTGCGATTATGTCTCCGGTATGGGAGTGACATCATGTATTTTAGCTGCATCTATGGCATCTATGTTATGTAGAGATTTTGATTATACTTTAAAGATCGTATGTTGACAATCCCATATACACTAGTAAACATTCTGTACAACATAGTGATTAGTTAAATTGGTGAAATATTTTGTATATAGATATAATGAAGAGTATCTCTGCAACCAACCTCTCAAAATCATATGGGGATTTGGTTGCAGTAAATGGTATAGACATTCAAGTAGAAGCAGGGCACGCCTTTGGTTTTTTGGGATCTAATGGTGCTGGAAAATCTACAACCATAAAGATGCTCACCACACTAATTCAGCCCACCCGAGGCAAATTGGATATTCTAGGAATAGATGCTCTTCGAAATCCTCTAAAGGTTAGAGACAGAATAGGAGTCGTACTGCAGCAGCCCAGCTATGAGCCCACTTTAAGTGTAGAAAAGTCACTAACAAAGTATGGTATGATGTGGAATATGTCTTCGGATGAACGGCAAAGACGGGCAGAGCAACTGTTGCACGACTTTGAACTGACCAATTTAAAAAAGAGAAGAAATGAGGATTTGTCCATAGGGCAACGACGACGTGTGCAAGTTGCTCGTGAATTTATGCACGATATGGACCTGCTGTTTTTGGATGAGCCAACCGTGGGATTGGATCCCGCAGCCAGAAGAAGTCTGCTGGACTACCTTAAAGAGAAGGTGAGGGGTGGCCTGACCATATTTTACACCACACATGTACTCAGTGAGGCCGACTATCTATGTGATGAGATCGCCATTATAAAAGAGGGAGAGATATTGGTGTCAGATACTCCCTCATCCATCAAAAAAAAGATGAGGCGTAAAAAAATCATAACTCTGCGCACCAACGTCAACGATACGACGGCCAGGGAGGTTCTGACAGGAATAAACGACTGCACAGTGGAGAGTGGTATGGGAGCACATGTTGTAATTGAGTCCACTGAACCAGAAGAGACACTGCTGAGGGTGTTGAGCCGCTTGCATCAAAATAATATAAAAATGCGCGAGATATCTGCTGAGGCAGCGACACTTGAAGATATATTTTTGGAGACTGTAGGTAATGCACCCCATAATTCGACTGATTAATAGAAATCTGACTGTATCTTTGAATCCTGGATTTCTGCTTTGGCAGGTCATCTTTCCATTGATCTATATATTTATAGCTGGTTTTGCCTACACAACCCTCATACCTAGTGTGCCGTACGGTGTGGCCACCGTAGGGTATCCAGCATACCTGGCCACAGGCATGATCGGTTTTAACATAATGAATAGTACGCTGGTATCAGGTCTTTTAATCTGGAATGACCGTCGGCATGGAATGTTTGAGCAGATAATGTCTGGACCCTTTACACGAATGCAGTATGTCATTGCCAACATATGTACAATTGGCATAATCGGTATAGTTAGCGCGGTATTAATTATACTGGTGGGATTTCCTGTATTTCAGGAGTCTGTGGAATTTTCCGTATATACAGTGCCAATTTTAGTGATAGCGTCCATATCAGGATCAGTACTGTTTGGGTCTCTAGCCTCAATTATATCCACAAGAATAAGATCCAGTGAGAGTTTTAATGTCATACTAAATACGACGTTTCTTTTTTTGGCTTTTGCCAGTACGGCCTTTTATCCTGCGCAAGGGGCTCCTCCAGAATTGAGTGCAATCTTTTACGCTAGTCCCCTAACATATCTAGTGGATAGCATAAGAGCGGGAATATTTGGTGGCATAACGGAGATTATATTAATTGAGATGTCAATTTTGGTGGTTTTAGCGGCAGTATTGTTTACGGTAGCAACCAAAATGATGACAAAGTTGAACTTTTAGTTGAACTATATGTTTAAAGGTGCACTACAAAGTTTAAATGTATAATTTTTTTATTGTTTTTGAATATTCAGTATAAATTTGGCCATATTACAGATACAAACTTCAAAAATAGTCTAATATTCGTGTAGAATAGCCACACTATACAATACTTGGGTTTGGCATTATGTATGTTAATATTTGACTCTACTGTACACGAT